>JAISXG010000099.1 GCA_031270605.1 Oscillospiraceae bacterium
CCTTGTTCTCGGCGGCTTTGTTTTCAGCAGCCTTGTTCTCGGCGGCTTTGTTCTCAGCAGCTTTGTTTTCAGCAGCCTTATTCTCGGCGGCCTTATTCTCAGCGGCCTTATTCTCGGCAGCTTTGTTCTCAGCAGCCTTGTTTTCTGCAGCCTTATTCTCAGCGGCCTTGTTCTCCGCTGCATTGTTTGCCGCAGCCATGTTTCCGGTCGCGTTGTTGCCTGTCGCCATGCCAACCGGCAGATAGATTTCGTCCAAATCAATTTCTCCTTTTCTAAACTCCCGTGCCTTTCGTTTTCAATTCACTTGTACCAAGCCCATATTTTGCAATTCTTCGCCGCAAACTGTTTTGCACCCTCCCGCGCGGCGCTTTTCGCACGGATATTCGGCGCCTTCCGGTTCGTTTTCTCAGGCTCCCGAAACGCGCAAGTGAATCGGCATCCGGCACAGGATGCTTTATTCTGAGGGTGTCCTCGTTATATTGTATTCAGGCAGTATATGCTTGACACATGAAAAGCGCTCTAAAATGCATGTTCCGCATTTTAGAGCGCTTAATCTATAATAATAATGATAAAATCAACCGATTCTTTTGTAAACGATATTCGGTTTTCCCTCTTGATAAAAAATCAGCGTGTCGCCTGAAAGCATGTATTCATACACATATTGCGGGCCGTTCACATAATAAATATAAATTTGATAATCAAACACGGTCCACTTGAATTCTGCCTGAATGGTCTGGTCATCGTCCTTCGTGCTGAATTTGCCGCTGGTGCTCCCGTCGTCCGTGAACACATAGGCGAAATAGGAACTGTCCTCCGGTGACCATTTGCCGAAAATGCCGGAGTCTTTTTTGCCGCTCTGGGGCAGCTCGGTCGGCTGCGTGCCACTAAAATAAAACCTTGCCGCGCTTTTTGTTTGGTGGCTTGTGATGACATAGGCGTTGCCCTCCATCGCGAGGTCATAAACGGCCGATTGCTCTGTGCCCTTCATAATTTCAACCTCGGTTGAAAGCACGCTGCCCTCAAGGCTCCATGTCATGTTATAGGTGATGCCGTAATTCGTGATGAGGCCCTTGCCGCCTTCTTTAAAGACCATGGTGTTCGCCGGGTGGCGCTCTTTTTCCCATGTGCCCACGGCAATGAGCTTTTCTTCATCGCTCATGCCCTCATATTTTGACAGATCCTGCTGTGTTGTTTGGGAGCTTGTTATTGGCGAGGTGTCTGATTCTGACGCCGGGGCTGTTGTTGAGATTCCTTTTTCATTTTCGCAGCCGATGAATTGCATCAGCAGCAGGCACAACAGCAGGCAGGCGATCCGTTTTCCCATTCCGTTACCCTCCGCATAAAATAGTGTTTTTTCATTTCAACATTGTTTAGTTTATACGAATCTGCAAAAAAAATCAAGATATCTTTTCAAAAGTGAAAAATATTTTTCAAACAATAAAGCGGGGGATAGCAACATTGCTTCCCCCGCCCGTTATTTATTTTGAGAGTGTCACCTAGGTGACGCCAACGCTATTTATTTTTCAGGCTCAATGAGGCCGTAGCCCTGCCCCTTTCTGCGGTAAACCACGGCAAGATGATTGGTTTCGGCGTTTGTGAAGAGATAGAATTGGTGCCCCAAAAGGTTCATCTGCAAAATCGCTTCTTCAACTGTTTGCGGCTTGACGGGGACGGATTTCGTTCTCACAATTTCAAACTCGGTTTCTTCGGGCACCGGGTCCCCGCTGAGATAGTCGTCAAACGCGCCGCTGCGCAGCTTTTTCTCGACTCTGGTTTTGTTTTTGCGGATTTGCCTGATAAGCGCATCAATACAAGCGTCAAGGGCCTCCACCATATCTTCGGCATGCTCTTCCGCCCTGAAAATCATCCCTTCGTTGTTAATGGTGATTTCAACGATTTTGGAAGTTTTCTCGGCGGTCGCCGTTACTTTTGCCGTGGCTGAATCTCCAAAGAATTTTTCGACCTTTGCAAGTTTCTTTTCCGCACGTTCTTTGAATGAATCCCTGGGGGTGCATTTGCGCCCGACAATTGTAATTTTCATGGTACATCCTCCTTATATTGAGAGTAGCACTAAACAGAAGAATAAACTGAAGGATTGAATACGAATTACCGCTTGAAATGCAAACAAAAATCTGTGCAAAACCACATGAATCAAAGCTTTTGTTTGATTTTTTCTGCATTTTTGAACGGTGTTCAGTATGGGGGCGGAGCAGCGAATATCCTGTAAAAAAACTCAAACGGGTGCCCCGCAAGCTCGATATGCTGCGACCACCCGCCCCTCTGAAAATCAGTTTATTCACTTGTTTATGTTGACCGGCGGGAACCGAAAAGCCCAGACAGGCCTTGTGCAGGTTGCACAGAAATTCTTTCGGTTTCCTTAGCTGTATTATAGCACCAAAAACATAAAGTGTAAATAGATAAACAAAGAAAAATTTTTGAACAAATTCAAAAATAACGCGAAAAGGGAGTTTTTGATATGCCACCCTAGATTTCGGCGTGCGCGTGCCGCGTGACATGGCAGCCCACATTTACGGCGACGGGCAACCCCGCGATGTGTGTGGGAGCTTGCAGGATATTCACCGCCAGCGCGGTCACCCTGCCGCCGAAGCCCTGCGGGCCGATGTTCAATGAATTGACCCTCTCTAACATTTTGTGCTCAAGAGCGGCATAATATACATCCGAATTGCGTTCTTCCACATTTCGGCACAAGGCTTTTTTGGCAAGCAGCGCGCAGCTCTCAAAATCGCCCCCGATGCCGACGCCAAGCACAACGGGCGGGCAGGGATTGCCGCCTGCTGTTTTCACGACCTCGACCACGAAATCGATCACATCCTGCTCGGTGGCCGAGGGCAGAAGCATGCGGATCTGGCTCATGTTCTCGCTGCCAAAGCCTTTGGGGGCCGCGGTAATGTTGATTTTGTCGCCCGCGACCAGCCGCGTGTGAATCACTGCCGGCGTGTTGTCACCCGTGTTGCCGCGGCGAAGGGGGTCTTGGACAATGGATTTGCGCAAAAATCCCTCTTCATAGCCCTGCCGCACGCCTTCGTTCACGGCGTCTTCAAGCAAGCCGCCCACAAGGTGCGCCTCTTGCCCCACGTCCACAAAAATGACGGCCATGCCCGTGTCCTGACAAATGGGTACCCAGAGCTGCCCGGCCACGGCAAGGTTTTCAAGCATATCCGAAAAAATGCTGCGGGGCAGGGGCTCTTGTTCTTCTTTCGCGCGGCAGGCGATGCAGTCCACAAGGTCCTGCGGCAGGCGCATGTTGGCCTTTATCACAAGCTCTTTGACCGTTTTTGTGATTTGTGAGACATCAATTTCTCTCATGGGGGGATTCCTTTCGCTGAAAATCGGCAGGGAAGTTATGGTTGATACCTGACAACGCCGTCCACGATCACGGCCTGCGGCTTGGCTTCAAGTGTGAGCGGGTTTTGCGAAAAGAGCACAAAATCCGCGTCCTTGCCCACTTCGACCGAGCCGACCCTGCCGTCGATGCCCGCAAGCGCGGCGGCGTTGACGGTAATCGCTTTGAGCGCTTCCATATGCGGCAGGCCCTCACGCTCGGCAAGCCCTGCGCAGAGCGCGAGATATTGCACGGGAATCACCGGGTGGTCTGTGATAATCGCGAGGGGAATGCCCGCTTCGTGCAAAATGCCCGGGCACTTCGGCGTGAGCCCCTTGAGCTCGGGCTTGCTGCGTTCGCAGATGATGGGGCCGCACAGTACGCGCATGTTGTTCTTTTGCAAAATTTCGGGCGCAAGATAGCCCCGCGTGCCGTGAACAATGATATAATCAAGGTTGAATTCTTTTGCGATGCGCGCGGCGGTCGCCATGTCGTCGAGCCGGTGCGCATGAATGTGCGCGGGGATCTCTTTGTTCAAAAGCGGCACGAGCGCCTCGCAGGCAGCGTCAAAATCGACGTCTTCACCCGCTTCTTTTTTTTCTTTATACTGCGCCGCCTCCTGCAGTTGACCGCGAATGACGGCGGCGGTCGCCATGCGGGTGACGGGCGTTTCTTTCCTGTCGTGATACACGGTTTTCGGGTTCTCGCCCAAAGCGAATTTCATGGCTACGGGCGCTTTGATGACCATTTCGTCAACATAATTGCCCCAGGTTTTCATGGCGAGCAACTGCCCCGAAATCGGGTTTGCGCTGCCCGGGCCGGTGACGACAGCCGTGACACCCGCCTCCAGCGCCTCATGAAAGCAGTCGTCAAGGGGATTGACCGCGTCAATGCCGCGCAGGTGGGGGGTCGCGGGGTCGGTCATTTCGTTGAGGTCGTCGCCCTCAAACCCGAGGCCGTCCTCACACATGCCGATGTGGGTGTGCGCGTCAATAAAGCCGGGGAACAGCAGCAGTCCCCGCGCGTCAAAAATTTCTTCAGGTTCGTCGGCGCGGTATGCTTCCATTGCGCCGACCGCGGCAATTTTTCCGTCTGTGATTTTGATATAGCCGTTTTCAAAAATACCCGCCCCTGCCATGGTATAAATATGCGCGTTAATAATCGTCATTTGCGGATTCCTTTCGGTGTGGTGATTGTTGGTCTATACGAAACTCCGAATAAATGGCAAAAAGACCGGGAAGATATCGTTATTTAATCGGAGTTTCGTATTAAGACAAACGAAAAATCAGGAGCGGTCACCCGCTCCTGTTGTTTTTTTGTTAACCGCCGCTTCTGCGGTTGCCGCGGTGTGAGTCAAGGTTGCGCTTGATGTCACTCATTCTGTCCTCGCTCGACTTTTTAAAGTCGGCCATCATGTCTTCAAAGGAACGCCCCTGAACCTCACCCTCAGACTTTTGCCCCTGCCAGACATTCGGCTTGCGCGGTTTGTCTTTGTTCATGGGCTTGCGGGGCGGCCGTTGCGTGTATTCGGGCAGCGCCTGTTTAATGGACAAAGCAATTTTGCCGTTTTCATTCACAGCAATCACCTTCACCCGCACCTCCTGGCCATCGGTCAGATGGTCGCGGATGTTTTCAATGTAAGAGGTGGACACTTCTGAAATGTGAACCATCCCTGTTTCGCCGCCGGGTAACTGCACGAACGCTCCGAAATTTGTAATTCCCGTAATTTTGCCGTCAAGAATCGCGCCAACTTCAACCTGCATAAAAAGCATTTCCCCCTGTGATTAATTGTTTCCGGGAGTTACATCATAATATACATATTCATCGGGAAAGATAAAGTCCCGATAATTGCGGGCGTACTCTTCAATCATTTTGGCCTCGTCGCCGCTGTTCAAAGAATCGCGCAGACGCTCGTTTTCACCTGACACCTGCTCATATTCCTCTTGCACCTGGGCCGCTTGCTTCGCACGCTCTTTTATATCAATCTGTAACTTTACAAAAATGGAGAAGAAGGAGACACTGACAACAAGAACTGCAAGAATCAATATAACGCTGCGCTTTCTACGGGGTACTTTTGCCATGTGTTGTGTTCCTTTCTGATTTTTTTTTCAGTTTCTTTTGATTCTTATTTTTCTGAATAAAAACCTTACCAAAAGTATTATACAACACAGAGCGATTCCGTTGCAATAGGAATTTTAATTTTTTTCCAAATTTTTTTGAGTTTTTTTGTCCTACTTTTACAAAAAACCGATAAATTGTTCTCAAAACCCGGAACAGCAGCGCGACCGGAAAGGAAACGGCCTTTATGATCAGTTCAAACAGCGTCCGAAGCGCATTGATGATCTTGTCGCTCACGCGGATAACAAAGGCGCCGAACGAAAAATAATAGATGAGAAACCCGAGGATCTCAGCAAAAATAATATAAAAGCGCACCTCGCCGTTGTTTTGGCTCAGGCAAAAGGCAAAGGTGATGCCGGAAAAGAGAAAGAAGAACAGGATGTCCTGCACAAACACAGCCGCTCTGCCCCGGCTGATGCTTAAACGGATGATCCTGAAAACGTCATAGAGGATACCGATGAGAAACCCGAGCCCCAGAGCGAGTAGCATGACACGGGTTTGCACCGCAAGCGGAACACCGTACATCTATCTGAACACCTTGCTGAAAAAGCCGGTGGCCTTGGCTTGCACGTCCGCATAGGTGAGCGATTGAATATCGCCCTCAATAAACAGCTCGCCGACCTCGATGCTCAGGCGGTTGATGTGCAGATCCTCGCCGCGCACGGTGATTTCGCCCATGTCCGTGACGGCCACGATGGTTTGCTCGTCAAAGCTGTCAACGTCTGAAACGCCGGTCAAGGTGAGCCTTTTTCTGTCCTCCAGCACAAGGTTGTGGGGCAGGGTGATTCTTTTTTCTTCTGTCATTGCGATTCATCCTCTCTGGTTTTATGGAAAATCGAAAAATTTCGTTACAGGCCGCATACACTTCCCGTAAAAGCGTAACAGCGCAGTGCGGTCTTTGCAGGTTAAAGAGAAGGCGGGTGCGGTGAAATATTCTTGTCCTTTTATTTTTATGAAAAGAGAGAAGCGTTTATGACTGTGCGCAGGCTTAATTGGCCAAATTGTTTGGGAACCGACTGAAAGACGAAAAAAAAACCGGCGGCACAGCTGCTGTCTGTGCGCCGATTTTGTTGCTTTGGCCTGCTTTTATTTTTTGAATGTTTGCAACTTTGCAGAAACACGCAGGATGGTTCTGGCGTCTGAGGCGACGAGAGAACCATTCGGCGGATTTTGTGCTGGGATGAAACGATATCAATAATACTAGGCCTTGTTTGTAAAATAGGAATTTGACGAAAAGAGAGAGATTTTTTCGCAAAACAAGGCAAAAAATTGCAGGAATACTTGCCGTATTGCAAGATTTTTTAACGCAGATTTGCGGAAAATATCCGTCTTTTGGGCAAGTTGTCATTTTACAAACAAGGCCTAATTCCCGTTAAAAATGCAGACAAAAATTCTGCGCAAAACCCCTTATGAATTTGGAACAAAAAGAATTTTTGAGATTTCGCTTTTTCTCTCGCAGTTTTTAAATCAGTATTTGATTTTCAGGGTTTTGATTTCAAACGGGCGGAAGGTGAGGGCGGCGGGGGAGACGGAGGGCAGGGGACGCAGCGTTTCCTCAAGCATGTTGGTTTCTTCCGTTGCCAGAGCGCCGTCAAAGAACGTCACATTGACGTTGGTGTATACGCCCTCGGCTTCATACAGCCTTGCGATGAATGCCTTTTCGTTGTCCTCGCAGGGCTTGATGGATTCCACAATGATGTTTGCCGCGTCAATCTCCAAAAGAGCGGGGGAGCTGTATTCGCCCTGCGTCGCAATGGCCGGGATGTTCAACTCATAGGCGGGGCGGATGACGCTTTCGGCCGAGAAGCCGCTGTTGTGGGGCAGGAAGGAATATACGCAGCGGTGAATGCCGTCCTTGTCGCCGAAATGGTCGGGCCGGTTGCCGCCTTTATGAAGGGAGAGGCGCAGGCTGCCGCCGTCGAGGGTGATGCCGTATTTGCAGTCGTTGAGCACCGCCACGCCGTAGCGGGTTTCCGACAGGTCTGTGTATTTGTGGTTCACGACCTCAAACTTTGCCTGCTCGAGGCTGTTGTTGCGGGTCGTGGGGCGTTTGGCGTAGCCGAATTGGATCTCCTGCCTTGCCATATCTTCCATAATGCTTGTGTCGAAAGAGGTTTTGAGGAAACGATGGTCGTCGTTCCAGTCCATGGCGGTGTCAAAGCGCACCTCGGGGCTGTTCGCGAAAAAGATCATGTCCTGTGTGACTGTGGATTTTTCGGTGATGCGATAGGTTGAGCGAATGATATATGCCACGCTGCCAACTGAAATGACCTCGCGGCCGAGCAAAACAGACGTGTCATGGAACTTACATTCGATGTCTGCGTCCAAGTCCCAGTTATCCCACTGGCAGGGCACATCCTCCGCCACGAGGAAGGTATTGAGGGGGTAGCCCTCGCCCTTGAGCTCGCGGTTTGCGGTTGTGTCTATGAAGGATGTGATGCGCCCGGCCTCATCAAAGACTACCGAAGCGAAAGGTGTGGCGAGGCTGCTGCCCGTTGCGCTGAAACTGCTTGCGGCTTCGGGTTCGCCCTTGACAAGCTTGAGCGTCACGCTGCCGAACGCGGAGATTTTTACACCTGCTATGAGCAGTTTATCATTGCCGTCGAGGTCGGTGTAGCGCTGCTGGGCATAGGGGCCGTCCGCAATATAGCCCGCGGGCACGGTGAGCGCCTGCACGTCGCTTCTTGCAAACGAAAGGGTGTTGATGAGAGTGACGGTGTTTTCTTCGCTCGTGTTCACCACCGCGGCGATGCCTGCGCGCGCGTCCGCGATCAGTTTTGCGGTTTGCGCGCGGCTTTCGACATGGGCGCGGTTGATGCAGGTGCCGGGAAGGATGTCATGGAACTGGTTGAGCAAAAGCACCTTATAAAGCGGCGCGATTTGTTCGCTGCTTGCAACGGCCTTGTTTTTCACCGCTTCATTCACGGTGATATATTCAAGGTCGCGCAGCGCAAGCTCTGCTTTTCTGTTGTTGCGCTTGATGGTGTGCTGGTTTGTGAGCGTGCCGCGGTGCAGCTCGAGATACAGCTCACCCTTATAGGTGTTGGGGTGCACGGCAGTGGCCTCAAGGTCTTTCATGAATTCGCCCACGGCCATGTGTTTTGCCCTGCCCACGCCGTCAAGGTCTTCACACCGGCGGGCAAGCTCAATCATTTCAAATTGCGGGCCGCCGCCGCCGTCGCCGAAGCCATAGGCAAGATAGCGTTTATCTGTGACTGACTTTTGCTTCAGTCCGCCGCCCTCGCCTGAAAGGCGGTCCATCAGCGATTCGGCGTCGGGGTAATGGTGGGTGGTGTTGAAGTGGGAGAATACCTTGGTGCCGTCAAGCCCCTGCCAATAGAACGTGTCATAGGGGAACTTGTTGGTGTCGTTCCAGCCGATTTTTGTGGTGAGGAAATAGTCGACGGCGCAGCCCTTCATAATCTGTGGGATCGCGGCGGAATAGCCGAAGGTGTCCGGCAGCCAGAAGCAGTTTGCGGTGTAATCAAAATGCTCTCTTGTAAAGCGCTGCCCCCACAGGAACTGGCGCACCATGGATTCGCCCGAGGTAATGTTGCAGTCGCACTCCACCCAAACCGCGCCGTTCGGCTCATAGCGCCCCTCTTTGACCTTTGCCTTGATGGCTTCAAACAGCTCGGGGTAGTGCTCGAGCAAAAAGTCGCTGTGGCAGGCCGAGCTTTGAATGAAGCGGTATTCGGGATATTGCTCCATCAGACTGAGCTGGTTCGCATAGGTGCGGGCGCATTTTTTGACCGTTTCGCCCACATGCCAGAGCCAGGCCGTGTCCATGTGCGAATGGCCGGTGATGCCCGCGAAGGGCGCGGAGTCGCTTGTTTTCACGCTGAGCGCGGCTTTCATTGCAGGGGATGCCGCTTTGAGCGCATCCATGAAGCTTTCGCGGCTTGTGTCTTCGGGTGAATAATAGACGGTTTTGTGCACTTCATATAAAGCGTTGATCACGTCGCCGCGGCGAAAGCTGTTTTTTGGCATATCCTTCGCCATTTGGTTGAGGGTCACAAGGTCAAAATAAAAATCCTGAATCTCGTAATTTTTCACGCAGATGTCCGCGCCGTTATAGAGGAAGTTGAAGCTGGGCTGGGGGTTGTTTTCAAACGGGCTGCAGCCATAGCAATAATGCCCGGCGTAGTATTCAAGGTCGATGGCGATTGTTTCGCCCGCAGAAGCGGATTGTTTCAGCATGTCGCAGTAGTGGTTGCCGTGGCCGGTGAACACGATTTTTGTGGCGAAGGTGCCGAACGGCAGGCCGTTCACCCACAGCATGGCCTCGTAGCCCTCAATGTGCGGGCGGATGAACAGCTGCCTGCCCGCAAGGGCTTCGGGCACGGCGTAGCTGCTTTTAAACCAGCAATAACCGCATTCCGCGCCCCAGCGCCAGCCCTTTTCAACGGGCGCAAAGAGGGACATGCCGGGGATTTTGTGG
The DNA here is from genome assembly GCA_031270605.1 of Oscillospiraceae bacterium. GTDB lineage: Bacteria > Bacillota > Clostridia > Oscillospirales > Acutalibacteraceae > JAISXG01. The sequence continues at coordinate 9,903 of JAISXG010000099.1, forward strand.
TGCTGCTCAATGGTCTGAAAAGCTGAAAATCCGATTTCGTCCGCCTTTTCAAAAATCATGGGCTCAAGTTGCTCTTCAAAGCGCCTGAGTTTCTTTAGCATGCGGTCTATTTGTGCGTCATTTAACATAAAAACACCTCTGCATTTCATTTAATCTTCCTCATTATACAGGCAGGCCGGCGGTAATTCAATAGTGTTCTGTTTTATTTTAAACAAGGCCTAAAGGAGGTGGGGGCTTGAATCAATTTTTGAATACAATCAAAATATTTTGAAAAAATAATAAAATATTATTGACAATATTGTGTATTGCACAGTATAATACAAACAAAAGGGATGCGGTGTTGCTTTAAGTATCGGTGTTTTGTGTGTGTCGCATCCCGCACAGGCAAAACCCTTGACCCGGAAAGGGGTGAATTGCTTATGTCAGAAAGTGAGCAGCTGCACGGCTACATCACCGAGCTGCGGCGCGGCGCGCTGACGCTGGCGGTGCTCGGCAGCCTGACAAAGCCCTGTTATGGCTATGCGCTGCTGCAATCCTTGCAGCAAAAACAAATTTTAATTGAAGCAAACACCCTGTATCCGCTGTTGCGGCGGCTTGAGGCGCAGGGGCTGCTGCAAAGCGATTGGGACACGGCGGAGAGCCGCCCCAGAAAATATTACAGCATCAGTGAAAAGGGCAAAGAAATATATCAGGGTCTGCTGGCCGAATGGAACAGCATGCAGCAGAGCATGAAAGCCGTCTTTCGGAGGGAGAATGACAATGAATAATTTGATCGACCGTTATGTTTATGATGTGATCCGCCGCCTGCCCGAGCATGAGCGCGCGGATGTTGAAAAAGAACTGCGCGCAAATATTTTCGACATGCTGCCCGAGGATGCGGACGAGCAGGATATCGCCGCTGTTTTAAGCGAGCTGGGGTCGCCCTTTTATCTGGCGAACCAATACCGCCAGCCCCAGCGCTACCTGATTTCGCCCGCCGTATATAATGATTATCTGCGCGTGCTCAAACACCTTGTGCCCATTGTCGGCGCTTTGGTGTTTGTAATCGGCGTTTTCGTTGGTATTATGGAGTCGTTGGATTTTGAAAACGGCCTGGCTTACCGTATATCGCACATTTTGTCACAGGGCTTTTCTCTTGGATTCTCGGCCGCCTTTTATATGCTGTTTTGGACGACGGTCGGCTTTGTGATTGCAGAGCGCACCGGAGCCTATAACGGCCTGCAAAAGCACAGGGAATGGAAAATTTCTGATTTGCCCGAGCAGATGCCGGGCAGCGGCAAACGCATTCCGCTTTCGGACAGCATCGCCGAGCTGATCGTGACGCTTGTGTTCTGCGGCACAATTATTTTATATTGTTTTAATGCATTTCCGTTTCTTTTGATTCGGAACGGGGCGCTGGAAAATTTTCATATTTTCAATGCGGCGGCGCTGAATTTCGGAAAGCTCGCGTTTTCTGTGATCGCCGTGCTGGGCAGCGTTGAGGCGTTGATGAAAATCATATTCCGCCGCTGGACGCTGCCTGTTTTGCTTGCCACGCTTGCGAACAGCCTGGTGAGCATGGGGTTTTTGCTGCACATTTTTAACCGGCCCGACCTGCTGCTGCCTGAATTTGTGACTTATGTAAAGACCGCCGAGTGGGGCAATGCGGATATTGAGCGGTTTTTCGTGCAGGACGGCTTGCAGGTGATTCTGCTGCTGGTTTGTGTGCTTGTTGTGCTTGTTTCGCTGCTTGAAATCGGTTTGGCGGTCTATAAAACTGTTTTTCAATATAGGCGTAAAAAGACATAAGCAGCCTGTTCGGCAAAAAAGCACGCCGCCTGCGTGCCTTTTGTATAAAGGCAATACCGCGCAATTCTGGCGTCAATCTTCTGAACGGGAATTGTGCGGTGTTGCCTGAAGTATAAAATCTGGGGTATCAGTGATTGGAGCAGGTCATTTTCTGTGCGGACGAAGTGAGCAGCTTTTCATTAATTGCGGCGTGCATATCCGAATAGTCGCACAGGGTGAAACGGTCACTTTGTGCATACATTGTCTGCACAAAGTCGCGCGTGTCCCCGTTCATGCCAAAATCCACAGCTATGATCTCGCAGTAATTGATTTCTCCGCAGATATTCCGCTTTTCGAGCGCGGCGCCAAGCAGGCTCACGGGGTTGTTTTCCTCTGTGAGCGGCAGAATCACCACATAGCTCTGGCGCCTGCGCGGCGTTAAAAGCCGCATGATCGTGAAATAGATCACGCAGATGACTCCGGTCAACAACAGCAAAGACGCGAAAAAATACAGCACATAATTCAGCATAAAAACGACCATCCTTTCTGTAATGCCTAGGGGCTGTTTGGTAATTGTATTATTTTTAACGAAAGAATTATAATATAGAGCGTTTTTGCGCAAAAAAAACAGCGCCCCTTACAATTCATTGTATGGGGCGCTGCGTGTTTTGGTGCGAGTAAATCTGTAAGCCGGGTTCTGTCATTCAAGGCAATCATCTATCTTTGCGCCATGTTGCCATGACGCTCCGGCAAAAATGCCGTGCCATCCGTCAAAGTTATGGCCGAGCAAGCCACTTTGGTCGATGTTGCTCCGGATAGGGTTTACAGGGCAGCACGGTCTCCCGTGCGCCGGTGAGCTCTTACCTCGCCTTTCCACCCTTACCCAACACTTAGTGAAACATGCTTCATAATAAAACAAGGCAGGGTTGTTTTTGCTGCATCTCTGCACAATACGAAGTATTCTTCACTAAGTGTTGGGCGGTATATCTCTGTTGCACTTTCCCTAAGGTCACCCTCGGCGGCCGTTAGCCGTTATCCTGCTCTGCGGAGCCCGGACTTTCCTCACCGGCCTGCGCCGGCGCGACTGCCCAACTTACTCGCGTTATTTATAATATAGACATTCTAAAAAAAAGTCAATAAGAAATGAATGGTTTTATATTGATTTGCTCCCGCAAATAGTGCTATAATAACCCATAGTTTATAAGATTTATACAAATATTATCAAAGTATTCGGAGAAAGCTATGCCGCTTGTTGACTTAAAAACACTGCTTTTGTTTGCAGAGAAAGAAAAGCGGGCCGTCGGCGCGTTCAGTGTCGGCAACATGGAAATGGTTCTGGGCGTTATACGCGCCGCGGAAGAGGCAGGTGCGTCCGTGATTTTGCAGATTGCCGAAAAGCGCCTCGCCGCCTCGCCGCTACACTTAATGGCGCCGATGATGGTTTCTGCCGCGCAAAATGCGGCGGTGGATGTTTGCGTGCACCTTGACCACGGCCTGAGCATGGAGTGCATTGAGGACGCGCTGGCCTATGGCTTTACTTCCGTGATGCTGGACGCATCGCTGCTGCCGTTTGAAGAGAACGTTGCGCTCACAAACCGCGTGTGTGAGAAAGCAAGGCGCTTCGGCGCGTCTGTGGAAGCGGAGCTGGGCGTTGTGGGCGGCAACGAGGGCGACACGGCAGAGCACCGCGTCACCTGCACCGACCCTCAAAAGGCAAAAGAATTTTGCGAAAAAACGGGCATAGACGCATTGGCGGTCGCCATCGGCAACGCGCACGGCAACTATCCCGTGCTGCCCGCGCTGCGGTTTGATGTGCTTGAGCAGATCCATGCCGCGGTGTCCACCCCTCTTGTGTTGCATGGCGGCACAGGAATTACGGGTGCAATGTTCCAAAAAGTCATTCGCTGCGGCGTGCGCAAAATCAACATTGCCACCGCCAGCTTTGACGCGTTGGCGCAAAACGCGAAAAGCTATTGTGCAGGAGCAGGCGTGCCCGATTATTTCGCGCTTTCGGCAAAGGAGTCTGACGGCGTTTATCAAAATGTGAAACGGCACATTGCCATATTCAACCAAAAAGATGTGTGAGCAGGGTGTTCATCCGTGCTTATGCGTCTTTTATATTATCAGAAAGGAAGAACTGTTGTGAAATATATAGAATTTGACAAATCAAAGCCCTATGACTGCATCCTGCTGGGCAGAGTTGCGGTGGACTTCAACCCTGTTGACTATCACTGCCCGCTGAATGAGAGCACCACGTTCAAGCGTTATCTCGGCGGCTCGCCCGCAAACATTGCCGTGGGGCTTGCACGGTTGGGCAAAAAGGCGGGTTTCTTTGCCCGGGTTTCTGACGATCAGTTCGGCACGTTCGTAACGGATTTTTTTGAGAACGAGGGCATTGACACTTCGCGCGTCACCCGCTGCACAAACGGCGAAAAAATCGGCCTGACGTTTACCGAAATCCTTTCACCCACCGAAAGCAGCATTTTGATGTATCGCAATGAGGCTGCCGATTTGAAGCTTGGCCCCGCCGACATTGATGATGACTACATCAAACAGGGCGCGTCGCTTTTAATTTCCGGCACGGCGCTTGCACAATCGCCTTCGCGTGAGGCGGCGCTCAAAGCGACCCTTCTTGCCAAAAAGAACAATATCCCCATAATTTTTGTGATTGATTATCGCGCTTATAACTGGAAAAACAACGATGAAATATCAATATATTATTCAATGGTTGCCGAAAAAGCTGATCTGATTATCGGCTCGCGGCAGGAATATGACCTGACTGAACGCCTTTGGGGCCTTGTCGGTTCAGATGAAGCCAGCGCGGCCCATTGGCACGCATGCGGTGCGAAAATTGTGATCGTGACCCACGGCAAAGAGGGTTCCGCTGCATATACGAACGACGGCAAATGCTATCGCATCAAGCCGTTCCCCATCAAGCTGCTGAAATCCTTCGGCGGCGGCGACGGCTATACCTCCGCGTTCCTTTACGGACTGTTTGAGGGCTGGGAGATCATTGACGCGCTGGAGTTCGGCAGCGCGTCCGCCGCGATGCTTGTTGCAAGCCACGCCTGCTCGCAGGACATGAAAAACGCCGAAGAAATCAAGGCCTTTATCGCCGAAAAGAAAGCGGAGTTCGGTGAGATGGTGGCGCGGGGATAATTGAAAACCAAGACAGGATAAGGGGTTTACTATGCTGGAATATGTGGATTACAATGAAAAAAATGAAAAAATCCTGACGCAGATCGGGGGCATCAATGCCGATATGCTTATGGATATCACTGTGAAAAAACTCCTGAAAGGGCAAAAGGCTGTGGTACAGGAAGAGCAAAAAGAAGCCGCTATCCTGCTGCTCTCCGGCACGCTTTCGTTGCAGTTTGCGGGCAAAACCGAAGAAATGCGCCGCCGGAACCCCTTTGACGAACGGCCTTACTGCCTGCACTGCGCGAAACAGACGGTCGTGGAAATCGAAGCGCTGGAAGACAGCGAGTTTATTTTGCAGAAAACTGATAACGATAAAACTTTTGAGCCGGTTTTTTATTCCCCTGCCGACTGCCGGTATGAAGAAGCCGGGCAGGAGCAGTGGGACGGCGCGGCCCACCGCGAGATCGTAACGGTGTTTGACCTTGATAACGCGCCCTATTCCAACATGGTACTGGGCGAGGTAATCAACAGACCCGGACGCTGGTCAAGCTACCCGCCGCACCACCACCCGCAGCCGGAAGTCTATTATTACCTGTTTGACCGCCCGCAGGGGTTCGGCGCGTGTTTTGTGGGGGATGAGGTCTTTAAAATTGAAGACGGCAGCGTGGCGCTGATTTCCGGCGGCAATTGCCACCAGCAGGTTACCGCGCCGTCTTACAAGATGTATTATTGCTGGATGATCCGGCATTTGCCGAATGACCCGTGGGACAAAACCCGTATTTATGACGAAGCGCATACTTGGATGTTAAGTGAAAGATAAATCTTTCACTTGGGAATTTTGCTTTCCGCGCCAACAGGGACGGCGCGGATTTCGATAAGATCGAAACGCATAATTCCTTAAATCAAAAGACGAAAAGGGTGGTTTCGTGGCTTTAATGACAACAGCGCAGGCTCTTGTGAAATTTCTGGATAATCAATATGTTTCTTTTGATGGTGAGGAAACCCAATTTGTGAACGGGATTTTCACCGTGTTCGGCCACGGCATTGTCTGCGGCCTCGGGCAGGCGCTTGACGAAAACCGCGGCGATCTTCGGGTGTATCAGGGCAAGAATGAGCAGGGCATGGCTCATGCCGCGATTGCATTCGCAAAGCAGAATAACCGCCGTAAAATTATCGCCTGTTCTTCCTCCATCGGCCCGGGCGCGGCAAACATGATTACGGCGGCGGGAACGGCGACAGTCAACAACATTCCTTTGCTGCTCTTCCCGGCGGACACCTATGCCTGCCGCCAACCCGACCCTGTTCTGCAACAGTTTGAACAAACGGATTCTCTGAGCATTACAACAAATGACGCCTATAAACCCGTCTGCCGGTATTGGGACAGAATCAGCAGGCCGGAACAACTCATGTCCTCCATGATTCAGGCCATGCGCGTGCTCACGGACCCGGCGACGGCGGGGGCGGTGTGCATTTCTTTGCCGCAGGATGTGGAGGGAGAGGTCTATGAGTTCCCTGAAAGTTTTCTTGCAAAGCGTGTGCATAAAATCCCCCGCACCCCCGCAAGTGCGGAAGAACTGGAAGATATCGTTTCTGCCATTGCGGGGGCAAAAAAACCACTTGTTATCTGCGGCGGCGGCGTGCGGTATTCGGAAGCGGGAGAAGTTCTTGAAGACTTTTGCACGCGGTTTCAGGTTCCCTTTGCCGAAACGCAGGCGGGCAAGAGCGCATGCCTTTCTTCCCACCCCTGTAATTTAGGCGGCGTCGGCGTGACAGGCAACAGCGCGGCGAACGAAATCGCAAAGCGCGCGGACGTGATCATCGGCGTGGGCACACGGTTTTCAGATTTTACAACCGCGTCAAAGTCGCTCTTTGCATACCCCGGTGTGCAGTTTGTGACAATCAACGTGTCGCGGTTTGACGCCTATAAAATGGATGCGGTTAAAGCCGTGGGCGACGCAAAAACGGTCTTGGAAGCGCTTACGCAAAAATTAACAGCTATCGGCTATCGTTCAGATTATAAAGATGAAATTCAACAGGCAAAGAAGGCGTGGAATACAGAATATCAGCGTCTTGCCGATTATCGGTATGACGAAAGCTTTGAGCCGCTCGTCGCCGCGCGCTATGAGCCAAGCATTACGGAGTTCATTGAAAAAACAGGCGGGGTGATTACGCAAACATCCGCCGTGGCTTTGATTCGTGGGCTGATTGCGGATGACGCGGTGGTCGTTGGTTCCTCCGGCAGTCTGCCCGGCTGTCTGCAAAGAATGTGGACGACTGACGTGCGAAACAGCTACAACATGGAATACGGCTATTCCTGCATGGGCTATGAAATCTGCGGCGCACTCGGCGCACGTCTTGCCCATCCGGATCGGGAGGTTTATGCAATGGTGGGCGACGGCAGCTATTTAATGCTGCACAGCGAGCTTGTGACCTCGATTCAGGAGCGGGCAAAAATCAACGTTCTGTTATTTGATAACGCAGGCTTCGGCTGCATCAACAACCTTGAGATGTCCCAGGGCATCGGCAACCTTGCGACGGAATTCCGCATGCGTGATGACAACGGCGAACTCCTCGGCGAGCTGATGCACATTGACTACGCCATGAGCGCGGCAGGCTACGGCGTGAAAACCTACACCGCCCGCACCCTTGACGAACTGCGGGATGCACTGGAGGACAGTAAAAAACAAACCGTTTCCACCTTGATTGATATCAAGGTTCTCCCCAAAACCATGACGGACGGCTACGGCGCGTGGTGGCGCGTGGGTACAGCGCAGGCATCACAAACAGAGAGTGTCAACGAAGCCAACCGCCGCAATCAGGAACAGATTCAAAAGGCGAGAAAATATTAAAAAGAAAAGCAGGGAAGTTTATGTTCGACAAACAAAAAGTGAAGCTCGGCATTGCCCCTATCGGCTGGACGAATGACGACATGCCCGACCTCGGCGCGGAAAACACCTTTGAACAATGCGTCTCTGAAATGGCGCTCGCGGGCTTTTCGGGCTGCGAGGTGGGCAATAAATACCCCAAAGACCCGTCCGTGCTCAAAAAAGCCCTTACCCTGCGGGGGATGCAGGTTTGCAACGCGTGGTTTTCCACCTTTTTAACGACAAAACCCTATGAAGAAACCGAAAAGGGCTTCATTGAGCACATCACGTTTTTAAAGGCAATGGGTGCAAAGGTCGTGGGCGTTTCAGAGCAGGGGCATTCGATTCAGGGCACAGAAAAATCTATTTTTGACGAGAAATATGTGATGAATGATGCGGAGTGGGATTTGCTCTGCACCGGCCTCAACCGCCTTGGGCGCGTCGCCGCGGACATGGGCATTATTCTCACCTTCCATCACCACATGGGCACGGTCGTGCAGACGGCCGCGGAGATTGACCGCATGATGGAAAACACCGACCCGGAACTGTTCAATTTGCTGTTCGACACAGGTCATCTTGCCTATTGCGGTGAGGACTACATGGCTGTTTTGAAAAAACACGGTAAACGCATCAGGCATGTGCACCTCAAGGACATCCGCCCCGAAGTCATTGCCCGCGTGCGTGAAGAAAAGCTGAGTTTTCTGGATGGTGTGCGTCTCGGCACATTCACCGTGCCGGGTGACGGCGCAATTGATTTCGCCCCGGTATTTGAGGTGCTTGCGCAAAACGGATATGAGGGCTGGCTGCTGGTGGAAGCCGAGCAGGACCCTGCGATTGCAAACCCCTTTGAATACGCGTTGAAAGCGCGCAAATACATTGCCGAAAAGACAGGCTTGTGATCCCATGCCAAGCAAAGAACAGGAAGGAGCGAATGCACAATGGAAACAGTACAATATTTTGTCAACGGTGCGTTTTTAGAGTCAAAGACAGAGAAATTTTTTGACGTTTATAACCCCAGCACGGGCGAGGTTACGGGCAAAGCGCCCTGCTGCACAAAAGAAGAGGTGGAGTCGGCGGTCGCGGCGGCAAAAGCGGCCTTTCCCGCGTGGTCAAACACGCCGGTGATGAAGCGCGTGCAGGTGCTTTACCGCCTGCGGGAACTGATTGGGGAGAATCTCGCGGAACTTACACTTTGCGTCGCAACGGAGCACGGCAAAACATGGGCGGAGGCCGAGGGCGACGTGCTCAAAGCGAAAGAAGCGACGGAGCTTGCCTGCCAGGCCCCCTCCCTCATGATGGGAGAGTCTTTGATGGACACCTCATCGGGCTTTGACACCGTGCTTTACCACGAGCCGCTGGGTGTGTTTGCGGGCATTGCGCCGTTTAACTTCCCCGCCATGATTCCCATGGGGTGGATGGCCCCGCTGTGCCTCGCTTCGGGTAACACCATGGTGCTCAAGCTTGCCACGCAAACACCGCGCACCGCGCTCAAATTCATGGAGCTTTATCAAAAAGCGGGCTTGCCGAACGGGGTGCTCAATGTGCTGACCTGTTCGCGCAATGAGGTGGATGTTTTGCTGAAACACCCGGATATCAAAGGCATCAGCTTTGTCGGCTCCACGTCTGTGGGCAAATATATTTATGCCACGGCGGCGGCAACGGGCAAGCGTGTGCAGTGCTTGTGCGAGGCAAAAAACCACGCCCTCGTGCTTGCGGACGCACCTGTGACCCGCACCGCGGCGGGCATCATCAACTCCGCGTTCGGCTGCGCGGGCGAACGGTGCATGGCGCTGCCGGTTGTGGTTGCCGAAGAGAGCATCGCGGACGCACTCGTTGCGGAACTTGTGCGCCTTTCCAAAGAGCTGAAAATCGGCCCCGCCTATGACAAAGAAAGCGGCCTTGGGCCTGTTTATATGAAAAAGCACAAAGAAACCGTCCTTCAATGGATTGAAAAGGGGATTGCAGAGGGCGCGGAGCTGGTGCTGGACGGGCGCAACGCAAGCGTTCCCGGCTTTGAAAACGGCTTTTATCTCGGCCCCACGATTTTTGATCATGTAAAACCGGGCATGAGCGTGGGCGACCAGGAGATATTCGGCCCCGTTCTTTGCATTAAGCGGGTAAAAGATTTCAGTGAGGGTCTTGCAATCATGAATGCAAATCCCTTTGCCAACGGTTCCGTGATTTTCACCCAAAACGGTTATTACGCCCGCGAATTTGCAAAGCGCACCCACGGCGGCATGGTTGGTGTAAATGTGGGCATTCCGGTGCCGGTGGGCGTGTTCCCGTTTTCCGGCCACAAAGACTCGTTTTTTGGCGATTTGCACTGCCTCGGTAAAGATTCCATCCGTTTTTACACCGAAAGCAAGTGCGTGACCAGCCGTTGGTTTGACGAGGAAGAAATGAAAAAATCCCAAGTGTCAACCTGGGACGGAACGATATAATACGTTGTAGGAGAGATAGAATATGCTGAATATCGGAATCATCGGTGCGGGGCGCATCGGCAAGGTGCATTTGCAGTCCATCACTTATCATGTGAAAAATGCCCGCGTCAAAGCAATTGCGGACCCGTTTATGGACGCAGAAACAAAAGCGTTTATCGAAAGCATGGGCGTCGCAGAAATCCATGACGACTATAAAATGATATTGAATGACCCCGCGATTGACGCGGTGCTCGTCTGCTCATCCACAGACACACATTCTACGATTTCTGTGGAGGCAATCAACGCGGGCAAGCATGTGTTCTGCGAAAAACCCGTTGACCACTCAATTGAAAAAATCCTCAAGGTGAAAGAGGCGCTGGAGGGCAAAAACCTCAAATTTCAGGTGGGCTTCAACCGCCGGTTTGACCATAACTTCGCCGCCGTACGCGCGGCCGTGGACGCAGGAAAAATCGGGCGGCCCCACATTGTGAAAATCACCTCCCGCGACCCCGCCCCGCCGAACCCCGCATACATCAAGGTTTCGGGCGGCATGTTCCTTGACATGACCATCCATGACTTTGACATGGCATGTTTTCTTGTGAACAGCGAGGTGGAAGAGGTCTATGTGCAGTCCGCCGTGCTGGTTGACCCGGCCATCGGCGAACAGGGCGACGTGGATACGGCCATCATCACCCTCAAAATGGCCAACGGCGCGCTGTGTGTGATTGACAATTCCCGCAAGGCGGCCTATGGCTATGACCAGCGCGCGGAGGTGTTCGGCTCGCTGGGCGCGGTTGCCACTGCGAACGATACGCTTTCCACCGCCGTTGTGTGGAACGAAAACGGCCTGACGGCTGAAAAGCCCTTGTATTTCTTTTTGGAGCGCTATATGCAGTCCTTCACCAAAGAGCTGTGTGATTTTGTGGACGCCATTGCGCATGATACAGCCGTGCCCGTGGGCATTGAAGCGGGCCTGCAATCTGTGCAGATTGCCCTTGCCGCGAAAAAATCGGTTGCAGAGCATCGTCCGGTAAAAATATCAGAAATTTAATTTTTAGAATTATATTACATGCGTGAGATAGTATACTTTTGATGGGGGATAAAGCCTCCTGATATTCAGAAAAAGGAAGGTTCGGAACAGTGAAAAAGATCAGAGCGGCGATTGTCGGCTGCGGTGGCATCCACCATTCGCACACCTCGGCGCTTGCCGAAATGGAACAGGTTGAAATCGCGGCGGTCTGCGACGTTTCAATTGAACGCGCGGCTGCGACCGCAAACAAATTCGGCTGTATCGCGTTTGGCGATTTTGAAAGTCTTTTAAATTATAACGAATTTGACGTGCTGCACATCTGCACACCCCATTATCTGCATGCCGACATGGCAATTGCGGCAATGGAGCGCGGCAAGCATGTGCTTTGTGAAAAACCGATGTCCATCTCTTATGTGGACGCGCTGCGTGTTGCCGAAACGGCGGAGCGCTGCGGCGTGAAATACGGTGTTTGCTTCCAAAACCGCTATAATAAATCCACGGAATTTATTCGCGACCTGCTCCTTTCGGGCGAACTGGGCGCGGTGAAAGGCGCCCGTGCGTTTGTGACCTGGGACCGCGATGAGGGCTATTATGCCTCCGGCGCGTGGCGCGGCAAGATCGCCACAGAGGGCGGCGGTGTGCTGATCAATCAGGCCATCCACACGCTTGACCTTTTGCAGTGGCTTGTGAATAAGCCGGTTGCGGGCGTAAAGGCCTCGGTTTCAACAAAACGCCTGTATGATTTTGTGGAAACCGAAGATACCGCCGACCTGCTGCTGGATTTTGGCGAGGGCGTGCGCGGCACGTTCTATGCCACGCTCTGCTATGCGGGCAACTCCCCGGTATTTTTGGAAATTCTCTGCGAAAACGGCAAGGTCACCATGGCTGACGATATCCGCGTTTGCAAAAGCGGCGCGGAGGATGTTTGCTACAACATCTCTCACCCTGCGGGTGAAAAAGCCTATTGGGGCACCGGCCACGCCATGCTGATCGGCGATTTTTATGCGGCCATAGAAGAAAACAGGCCGTTTTTGATCGACGCCCGCGCGGCGGCGGTGAGCATTGCCATTCTTGAAAAGGCATATCAGGACGCACGCTGACGGTTCTTTAAAAAGCAGAAGGAGAAATGTTGTGAAAAACCCTTCTGCTTTTTTTCATTGAAATTTTGCTGCGCGGGTTTGCTGTCGGCTATAAAATCACTCTCATTTTTTATCAAAATGTTATGACGCTTTTGAAAGAGAAGGATGTCTTCTGAACTTTTTGGGTCTGAAAGGGGAGTTTTTATGTTTGAAAAAAGGTTATCAAAATCGGTTTTGTGCGTTTTTTGTTTGCTCTGTGTTTCTTTTTTTGCGGACTGCGGCGCCGCTTTCACACAAACGCAGGGGAGCTTGTCAACCACAAAAAGCGATGCCGGGCAACCCGCCTTCACGGGGCTGGATGAAGCGGTGCTGCAAGGCGTCACTTATGAACGGCTGAAACAGGAAAACCCTGTGGGCAGGCAGTCGCTTTCGTGCAAAATCGGGGAATATCTTCTTTTTTCAGACATGGGCGGCTATCAGGTGCCGGGAAAAGAAGAATCCCATTTGATTTTGATGAAACCTGACGGCACAGAGCGCAAAATCATATATTCGTCCCCGAATTTAATAGGGCATGTGCAGCTTGTGGATGAAAACCGCGTTGCCTTTTCGGTGTTAAAGCTTGTGGAGCCGGAGCTTGCGCTGTATGACTATTTTTATTTTAACCTGCGAACCGGCGTGGCGGAGAGGTTTTCAGAGAATCCCACCGGCGACCCGAACGCCGCTTTTATGTATCCTGTTTGGGTTGACGGCAACATGATTTTTCAGATGCTTGTTAACAACCCTGATCCGGGCGCACCGGGTGTGAACGGCATTATGAGCCGGCTCTATTGCAAAAATGCCGCCGGTGAAACGGTTTTGCTTGCGGAGCAGTTATCGAATTATTATATTGACTGTGATTCTGTCTATATTTTGGAAAGCGGCGCGGAAGCCTGGCTTGTTTGCAATCTGGACGGCAGCGACCTGCGGCAGACAGGGCGCAAGGCAAAACAGAGAATCTGGGGGGATTATCTGGCTGATTTTTCAGCAGGGAAGCCTGTTTTCACAAACCTGCTCACAAATGAAAAAGCGCAGATGACGCTTGTGGCTGCGGATGTGAATTTCAGGGGATGGAGCGGGACCCACGCCTATTTTTTGGAAGAGGACGGGATTTATCGTGTGGCATTTGCGAGCGGTGAAGTGGAGCAAGTTGCGGATAAAGCCGGCCGCTTGACGGATATTTATGATAATTTTGTTGTGTTTGCCGTGAATGAATCAGAGCGGTCTTTCGCAGAGGATCGGCCGTATATCGCCTGTTTCGGCGACCCTGTGAGCCGGAGAATGGTTCCTGAGTAAAAGAGTATAACTGATTAACAATAAAGAGTAAGGCAGCCCTCTGTTGTGGAGTGCCGCCTTGTTTTTTGTCGTCTAAAGCTGCCTGATCATTCCAAAAAAAGCTGCGCGGTTGCGAGGCGCTCGGCGAAATATTTGTCGTGCTCCACAAACAGCATGGTGGGGGCGTGGGTTTGCAGCAGTTCTTCAATCTGCATGCGCGAATAAACGTCAATGAAATTGAGCGGTTCGTCCCAGATATAAAGATGTGCCTGTTCGCACAGGCTTTTTGCCAGAAGCAGCTTTTTCTTTTGCCCCTCGCTGTATGCCTCAATGGGCTTGTCAAACTGCACGCGTTCGAAATCGAGCTTGCGCAGGTTCGTTTTGAATACGGTTTCATCAAGGCCGTGGGCCGTAATAAACCCTGAAAGGCTGCCACGCAGATGCGAGGTGTCCTGCGAAACATAGGAGATTTTCAGGTTTGACGTAAGGTGCACGCTGCCCGTGTGGGGGATGTCTTCACCAAGAACAAGCTTGAGGATGCTTGATTTGCCCGCGCCGTTTCTGCCGTTCACGGCAATACGCCTGCCCTGCCGCAGCGTGAGGCTCACATGCTCGCACACCTGTTTTTCGCCGTAGCGGATGCCCACATCCCGCAGCTCCAAAAGCGTTTGCGCGTGGTGGGGGATGGGGAAGAGCTTGAGGTTGTCTGCCTGCTCAAGGTTTTTGAGCAGCTTTGATTTTTCGGCAATCGCGGCCTGCTGATGGCCTTCAATCGCCTTTGCGCGGCTCATCATTTTTTTTGCTTTTGCGGCCTGCTTTGGCATAAACCCCATTTTATTGTCGACCTTATTTGGGTCAATGCCGATTTTTTTGCGCTCTGCGCTGTCTGACCATGCGGCCTTCTCACGCGTGCTTTGTTCAAGGCGGGCAATTTCTTTTTTTAGCTTTGCATTTTTTTCAAGCTCAAAATTGTCCTGCAGCTCCTTGTTGTGAAACCACGAAGAAAAGCTGCCCTTTTGCACCTCAATATTTGCTTTGTTGATGGAAAGAATGTGGTCAACGCACGCGTCAAGAAAGCTTCTGTCATGCGACACAAGAATGAAGCCCTGCTTTGACTGCAAATAGCGGGCCACCACCTCGCGAGCCTGCGCGTCAAGGTGATTCGTCGGCTCGTCTATGAGCAAAAAGCGGTTTTCTTTTAAAAACAGCAGGGCAAGCAGCACCTTGGTTTGCTCGCCCTTGCTGAGTGTGCAAAACGGGCGAAAGAGCGCCTGTGTGTCAACTTGCAGGAGCGACAGCTCGCGTTCAAGTTCCCACTGCGCGAAGTGGGGGTCGATTGCCTCGGCCGCGTGCAACGTGAGCATCTCGGGGTCTTTGACCGCGTAGGGAAAATAGGAAAAGTCCACGCTTGCCGTGATGCTGCCTTTATATTCATATTTCCCGAAAAGCAGGTTCAAAAAGGTGGTTTTGCCCCGACCGTTACGCCCGACAAAGCCCAGGCGCCAGTCTGTGTCGATTTGAAACGAAACATTCTCAAAGATATTGTCATAGCTGCCATCATAGGCGAAGGTCAGGTTTTTGACGGTGATGAGTGACATGTGATTTCTCCTTAAAAAACAAAAATAGGCTGCAAGAAAGCGCTCTTGCAGCCTGTTTTCTGTTCACACAAAGCAAATGGCCATGCCGTAGCCTAAAACGAACATGAAAATACAAAGGGCAGGGGATCTGTATTTTGCGTTGCTCGCACAGGTGTGCAGAAAAGCGGCTTTGAACAACTTTCTTGCTCACGCGGCAACGCCGCGTGGAAAGGCATGACAATAAAACGGCAGGGCCGTTCGCGCACGCCTTTGGGTTAGCAAGAAAAGCTGATCATTCTTTTGCCACCTTTCAAATATTGTTATAAAAGATTATTGCAGGGGAAAGAGGTTTTGCTCGCTGTCTGTGCGCATGAACTGCGGGTACAGCGGGCTGTCGTTCACGGTGGGCTGGCCCTCAGCGCTGACGAGCCAGAACAAAAAGTCCGCGTATTCACTGCCATAGCGGCAGCCCACATGGGGGCTGTCTTTCACAAACCAGGTGGCGTCGGGGAACAGGCAGGCGGATGCGTCGATCACGCGGTCCGGCGAGAGTTTTGACGCATCGGCCGCGACATAATCATCCCCGAGGGTTTTGCCGTAGGGCGCCACGGTCGCGCCGCCGCTCATCAGAGCTGTGTCAAGCGTGCCGTCGCCCTGCTCAGTGCTGCGGGCATAGCCGGGAGCCGAGGGCTTGTTGTAACCGGCGATCACCGCGATATGAACGCCGTCCGCCGCCGCGGCGCGCAGCAGCTCGTCGCGCCCGAGCACCATTTGGTGCAGCTCTTCGGTTATGGCGATAAATTCGGCGTTGCCTTCTAAATCGTCGCCGAACACGGTGCTGACCGCTTCTTCATAATCCTCAGGCAGCACCAGCGCCCAGAAGGAGGGGATGTAGCCCAGATTATCGCGTAAAAAGCCTTCGGCGACCTTATCAAGGTTTTTGTCAATGAAACTGTTGGTAAAGCGGGCAAGCAAATTGAATACGCCGACGGATTTCAGGGCCTTCACAAAAAAGCTGCCGACAGCGTTATCTTGCATGGAATACAGAACATAGTTCGCAAGCACATCGCCGTCAACCGTGATGCGGCCCGAAAGCATATCGGACGCGAGATATATGCCCGAGAAGGCGGAGGACACGAAAACGCAGCTGTTCACCTTTTCATAGCCGTATTCGGTCAGATAGGCCACGGTTTCAGTGCCGCCGAGGCTCGCGCACACAATATTGACCTTGTCTTTGCCGCTTTCAAGCAGGGCGCGGTCAACCATTTCGGCGAGGTCGTCGCTCACGTCAAGCGGGTTTTCGCGCCAGTCATAGGCGAAATAATAGGTGCGTTCCGCGCCATAAACCTCGGCTGCGGAGCGGGCGATGTTTGACTCTGAAAAGCCCTCGCTGCCGTCGAGCATGGCGGGGTATTCGCTCAGCGCCAGCGGATAGGTTTGAATTGTCGTGTCATAAACCGGTCGGCCGGTTTTGTCGCACGCGATGTATTTACACACATCGTTTGCATAGGCGATCAGTTCGTCAACCGCCTTGTCCGCGCTCATGCCGAACAGGCCGGCCTTGAATGCTTTGAACAGGGCGGAGGTGAGCTCTTCTGTGTCTATCTCCAGAGCGAGGCGGGAAGTGCCGTCGCCCGGGTCGACAGTGAGCGCGTCGCCGTCCATCCCGCGCACCAAAATGATGGGCAGGCCGTCGTTTTCAAGTTCTGAGAAGGGTTCTGCTGCGGGCGCGGCAAAGGCCGGCACAATGGCGGAGAAGAGCAGGGCAGCGGTCAGTAAGATGCCAAGAAACCGTTTCATTCATTTTCCCCCTGATATTCCTACAAAAGGAATGGTAATTTAAGGAAGCTCTGATTCATTCATGGTGCACGGATTGACGAACGGATTTTTCATCGAATGAGTTGAATTTTTGAAGGAATACTGCCGTATTTCAAGAAAATTCGGCTCAAAGCGAGGGAAAATATGTCGTCAAGCTGTGTGCCGATGGATTCAATCAGAGTTTCCTTGACCTTCTGAAATCATTGTAAAGGAACATATTGCCTTTGTCAAGGTGCTGTTTTTTGAGCAAACGCGGCAAGAGACGGCCGACGGCAAAAAAAACAGGCGGATTTGCCGCCGATCCTTGACGCGGATAAACAATATATGGTATTTTGTTACAGAATGCTCGTACGTTTTTGCCTGCTGCCGCGTGTTTTGTGAAGGCGCTGACAAAAGCATGCTTGTCGGGGTAGCGATTTCAGGGCATTGAGAGGGAGAAGATGAGATGGAAAAAACGGTTTTATCGGCAAACAAAGACGGGGATTATTCACTCGGTTTCAAGATTCTGGCCGTGCTCGTGGCGGCGTTTTCAACGGGCTTTATGTGGCGCGCGCGCGGCGACGGCGGCTGGGGCTCCATGTGGGGCATGTTCGGTGTCGCCGTGGTGCTTTCGCTGCTTGTGTATTTTGTGTTCAGCCACAGAAAAAAGGCGGATTATAACTTTTTGTTTGTGAGCGTCATGGGCATGGCCATTACCGTGGGCGGCTGGGGCACGCTCAACAAGCAGATTTCCGGCGTTTTGAATGTGCGCGCCGAAATCGGCGGCGAGCTGGTGCCGAGCATTGTGAACGTCAAGCCGGTTTCAGGCCTGATCATCATGCTGTTGCTGGGGTTTTGCTGGATCCCGTTCTTTTCGTTTTTGATGGGGCGGTTTTTCAGCGCGCGGCAGTATAAGCTTAAGGATTTTGTGCTTGCCGTGGCGGTTTATTACGCCGTCTCTTATCTTTTTAAGGCGACGCTGGCGCACCCGCTGTTCATGCTTCTCAGCCCCGAAGCGGTGAACCTCTTCAAAGACGGGCTTGCCGGGCAGGGCATGAGCACCAACACATGGCTTGTCTATTTGCAGCATTTTGACAGCGACCCCTGGGCGAAGACCTTTGCGGGCGGCCGGAATTATTTCACCTCGGTTGAGATCATCGCAACGGCGTTCGGCTCTTTGGGTGTCTGGATTTATCAGCGGTTTGCCCTTAAAGACAAAATCGGCGGCAGGGTGAACCTTTCGGTGAGCTGCATTATGGCTTTCGCCATCACCGTGGCGGACGTCTTTTTGATCCCCACCGTGAAAGAGGGCATTTGGGGGCACTGGAACGTGCCGGCATGGATTGAACAGTATGCGTGGTCTTATTGGGAATATTTCACGGGCTTTTTGCTCGGTATGGGGCTGATGATTCTCTTTTTTGCCGTCGACAAAAAAACAGCGGCGCACAGGGATGTTGCCGATGTGTTGCCAAAGCTGCCCCAGAAGCTCGGCTTTGTGTATCACACCGCCGCGACCTTCGGCTTCACGCTGTTCTTCACCTTAATTCGCCCGTTCGCGGACAGGGTCGTGAGAATTGAATACACATTTTCGGGCAAGCGGGTTTTCTATTCGCTCGATGCCTATAACGAAGCGCTTGCCGGCGGGACGGATCCCGCGACAATGTTTCTTTATGAGGGAACAGTGCCGGAGAATATGACGCTTTATATTGCCCTCGGCTTTGTCGGGGCGGTGATTGCCGCGCTTATTGTGGGCAGAAACATGATTTTGAAAAAGAGAAGCACCCCTGTGAACATGCGGTTTGGGGACTTTTGCGCCGTTGCGTTCCTGCTTTATTTTGCCGCGGTGGTTTCCATCTATTTCCTCACCGCGGGCATGGCGGTCATTCGCCCCGGTTTTTCGCTGATCACGCTGGTGATGCAAATTTCGACGGTCGTGATTTATGTGGGCTTCGGGCTGATGCTTTATTTGAAATACAATCAGGGTCTGCGCACGGTCGCCGAGTGATTGATGGATAACTGATGAAAGAAAAATGCCCTTCCGTAAAGAGGGGCGTTTTTGCGTTTGTTATATAGCCAAATCGTTGTATTTATGCACAATTTCTGTTATAATATAAAAAACTGATTTTGCGGGGGATATCATGAAAGACGCAGTCAAAAAAATGGAATCGCTCTTTGGCAAATGGGGGCCGTTCTCAAAAAAATACAGCGGAATCTCGCGCATCGTTGACCATGAGAGCGAAGAGGGGGTCCGGTTTGACTGCGTGGTCAGCCCGGCGATAGAAAACGCCGATTCCCGCGTGCCGAACGTCACCGTGCCCGTGGGTGTTCACCCGTGGGAGGCAAAAAGCGATTATTCGTTTTATTCCTACCGCTATGATCTTGAATGGAAGGACAGGGTGTATGCGGATGTCTCTTTTACAAGGCTCTCGCCCGAGAGCGTTCTGGTGCGCACAGAATTTGTCAATAATACCGAAATGAAGCAAATTTGTTTGCTGAACCTGTTTTCGGCCATTGAATATCCCGGTGTCCGCTCCTGTAGGCCGGTTCTTCCCGAAAAGTGTATTTTTATCAAGGCCCTTGACTATGACTCTTATGAATATACCACCCCCCGCCCATGGGACGCCCAATGTGCGGACGCATTAAAGAAGGGCGAGTTTTTTGACGGGCGCTTCACCTTTCGCCGCGGGCTTGGCGACAGGGTTGGCAGGCGCGGCAAGCTGCCCCAATATCCCGCGTTCGGCAAAGAAGCGGGCGACTGCGTCACCTATCATTTTGACTGTGATGAGGATTATGAAAATCCTGTTTTGTTCATCCGCTACCGCACACCCGGCGGCGCAGACAGCCGCTTTGCGATAAACGGAAAGGAAACAGTGTTCCCTGCTTCAGAGGATATGGCGCAGATGCAAACAGGCGTTCAACTGCGGCAGGGCACAAACGAGCTGCGGCTTGTTTCGCTCGGGGCAGGCGCGCTGGAGCTTGATTTTCTCGCTGTTGCCGAAAAAGGGAGCGCCGTTGAAACCGTTTCAAAAAAACATGACTATTATCCCGAAATCAACGAGGAAGTCTTTAGCGATGGAAGCTTGGTTTCTTATCAATACGAGGGCGTCGGCGACCGTTTTTATGTCAGGACCTTTAACGGCAATACCCGTTACCGCAGTTTTGACACCGGCTGTCTGGAGGACAGCCCCACGGCAAGGGTTTCGCAGCCCGACGAATCGTTTCGGAATATGCTTGAAACCTTTTCCGGCTCTTTCTCGAAAAAACACAGCGACGAGGGTTTTTATCACAACGCCGTGGTGCATTCGCTTTATATTCAGCCCTATGCGCGCCATGTGGAATATGCCGTGCTCTCCTTCGGGGCGGTGGAGTATTTGACGGTTGAAGAATATGAAGGGAAATATCAACAGGCGCTTTGCGGCCTTGAGGGCTTTGGCCTGAACGCCGCGGGGCAGGCATACGAGTTTTCGAATAAAATCCTGCGCGCGACGATGCTGCAGAATGTTGTTTACCCCTTATATTATCACGGGGAATATATTCTGCACCACACGCCCGGCAAACGGTGGGATTCGTTTTACACATGGGACGCGGGCTTCGTCGGCCTTGGCATGGTGGAGTTCGCCCCCCAAATCGCGGACTATATTCTCGATTTGTATCTCAGCGACAGTGACAATCAGGATTTTGCTTTTCTGCTGCACGGTTCTCCCGTTCCCGTTCATATTTATCAGTTCCTCGAATCCCTGAAAAGAGCGGGCGACAAAGCCGGAATGTTGCGGTATTACAGCCGCGTGAAGCTGTTTTATGACTTTCTCGCGGGTAAGATCAACGGTTCGACGACCGCAAAATTTAAAAGCGGCATGACGACCACTTTTGATTATTTTTATAACTGCTCCAGCATGGACGATTTGCCGCCGCAAAAAGCTATGCACGAGCAGGGTCTTGCGCGCAGGATGGCCCCTGTGATTTCAACAAGCCAGGTGATCCGCAGTGCGAAGCTCCTTTATATGGCCGCCGACCTGTTGGGGCGCGAAGAGGATAAAACTGTTTATCTTGCGGATATTGAGCACCTCGGCGCCGCCTTGCAGGCGCATTCTTGGGACGAAGAATGCGGCTATTTCTCCTATGTGTTGCACGATGAACGGGGGAATCCTGTCGGCAGCTATCGCAATGAACAGGGCGAAAACCTCAACAAAACGCTGGACGGTATTTATCCTCTGATTGCGGGAGCCGTTACCGAAGGCCAGCGCGGCAGAATCCTCTCCCACCTCAAGAGTGAGAGCGAACTGTGGAGCCCCATTGGTATCAGCGCGGTGGATCAGTCCGCATCCTATTACAAAACCAACGGCTACTGGAACGGCAACGTATGGATGGCGCACCAATGGTTTGTTTGGAAAACCATGTTGGATCTTGGCGAAACCGACTTTGCTTTCAAAATTGCCAAAACTGCTCTGGATGTCTGGAAGCGTGAGGTGGAGTATTCTTATTACACCTATGAGATGTTCAACATTGAAACGGGCAGGGGAGGGTGGTTTCACAACTTCGGAGGGCTGTCTTCGCCGGTCAATATCTGGGCGGACGCCTATTATAAAAAAGGAACGCTGTCAACGGGGCTTGAAACGATGGTTTTGCGCTCAAGCTTTGACAGCGTGTGCAGAGTGTTCAGTTGTGAACTCAAGTATTACGGTGATAACCGTGCGTATTCGGTGTTGGTTGTTATGGACGACAGCTGCGACTATGAAGTTCTGGTCAACGGCGAAAAAGCGCAAAGCTTCCTGCGCGAAAAAGGCACCTGTGAGATTACCCTGCCGGGCGCGTGCAAGCATGCCGCGGTTTCTGTCACCGCTAAACAAGAATAATTGATAAAATGAAAGGTTGAGAGCGTGTTTCGAACACGCTCTCAACCTTTTGTGGGCAACATCAGCACTTTTTAAGGAAGCTCTGATTCATTCATGGTGCACGGATTGACGAGCGGATTTTTCATCGAATGAGTTGAATTTTTGAAGGAATACTGCCGTATTTTAAGAAAATTCGGCTCCAAGCGAGGGAAAATATGCCGTCAAGCTGTGTGCCGATGGATTAAATCAGAGTTTCCTTAATTTTGTTTTGTTGAATGCGTTCCCAAATATAATCAAACTCGGCAATCAGCAGCGGGCTGGGCACGGGATTGTCCTGCGGGAAGGGGAGCGTTGTGCCTGCGATCAAGCCGCGCTTGCAAAGCATATGCTTGAGGAAATACCGCCCGCTGAGGTTGAACAGCTCAAGGTAGGGCAGCAGCTGGGTATAGAAGACGTCTATGGCGCCGTCCGTGTCGCCGTTCAGATAGCGGAAGATGACCTCATTGTGGATTTCGGCGGCCTCGGTGCCTGTCATAAACGCGCTCACACCCAGCCGCAGCAGCTGAATCATATGAAACCCCGCCGCGCCGCCGATAATTTGCATGCGATCGCCGGTGCGGGCAATCAGGTCCTGGGTTTTTTCAAGAAAGCCCGCGCCCTCGGGCTTGGCATAAAGGCAGGTCGGGATGTTTTCGCCCAGCTTCACCATGAAATCCACATCGTAGCAGGCGCCGGACGCGCCGGTGTCCTGCACGATAATCGGCAAATCGCTTGCATCGGCAACCGCCTGATAATAATCAAACAGCCTGTCTTTCGGCATGGCGCCGAAAATCGGCGAGCAGACCATCAGCATATCCGCGCCCAGCTTTTGCGCGATTCGGGCGTTTTCCATGCTGTCGACAAAAGAAAGGTCCGTCGTGCCGATGAAAACCGGCACTTTCCCATTCACACGCTCAACCACCGTTGCAATAATCTGCTCACGCTGTTTCACACCGACCTTGTAGTATTCTGAAGCGCCGCCAAGGTGGCCGATCGCGGCGGCTTTGTTTGCAAGGCAATAATCCACAACATTGCGCAGGCTTTCCAGGTCCAGCTCACCGTCCGGGCGGATGGTTGTGGGCAAAATCGGCATTTGCCCGCGGAATTCAAATGGCAGCTTCACAAAGAGCAGCTCCTTCCAAAATCAAAGTTGTTAAAAGAGATCAATGCCGCTTGCGGCGGACCGCAAAGGTGATACCGGCAATGATAAGTATAGCATGTGAGACAGGAAATGTCTATAGATTCCGCCGCCTAAGCGGAAAAAGCAGCGGCCTTATATCTGTGTTTCTTATGTATTGAGATAAAATATATCGTAAAATTCCCAATAAAAATCTTTACAAGCAAGACGCGAAATTATATAATAAAAAATAGCAAAAAACTGATAGCTACCCAGAAAAGAATCGGAGGATGTCATGGAAGAAAAAAAACTGAAGGGCTTTGCCAGAGTACGCTATATCTTTTTTTTGCTCAAGCCGTATTGGAAATACGGAAAGCTTTATATGATCGTGACCATTCTCATGGCGGCGGTGTTTCAGCCCCTTTCGACCTATTTATCCACCCTGCTGCCCCAAAAGGCGATTGACGCGGTGATGCAGGGGGCGCCGCGTAAGGATATTCTGCTGACTGTCGGGGGCTATACTCTCATAATTGCCCTCATCGCAGTCATAACAAAGAGTATGGAAGATCTCTATACCCGTCTGATGCAAACCAAAATCTATAACCGCATCCGTAATGATGTGAATGAAAGGGCATTATTCACAGATTTTAAATATTACGATAATCCGGATTTTTTTACTAAGTTTATGTTTGCACAGGAGCAGTACCCGATGCAGTCCTTTTCAGCGATCAATATCCTCCCGGCCGTTATCAAAGGGGTGGTGACAATTGCCGCTATGGGCGCGGTTATTGCCATGGCGGGCCCTGCGCTGTTGGGGGTCACATTGGGCTTTGTTCTTTTGAGTGCCGTGATCGGGCTGCCAATGTTAAAACCCCAAACAGAACTTCGTGTTAAGCAGACTGATAATTGGCGGCCGCTTGATTATATCACTCGAATGCTCAAGCAAAAAGAAAATGCTGCCGAACTGCGCTCCTCCGGCGCGGGACTCAAGTTCTTGAACAGGGTAAATGTTGTTATTGAGAGCTTTTCCGGAACCTATTTGAGCTTTATGAAAAAAGTTATGCCTTTTCAACTGATGCAGGATGTTCTTGCGCCGATTCAAACCGCTGTTGTTTTGTTGTATATCATTCTTTTTGTAATTGACGGCGACACTTCAAAGATCGGTCTTTATGCTTCCCTTACAGCGGCGTCCGTCGCCTTGGTGTCCAATCTGGAAAGCGTATGGGGCTGCGTCAATCATCTCATACAAAGCATGCTTTATGGTGAGCGTATCGCCGCGTTTTTTGAGGCAAAATCCGAGATTGAGCCGCCGCGCGAAGGAGCCGTTGCCCCGCCCCAGGGTGCGTATGAGCTTGAGCTGCGCGATGTTTCGTTTGGATATGACAATGCGGCTTTTGGGATCGAGCATTTGAATCTTCGCATCCCGCAGGGGCAGCGTGTTGCAATTGTCGGTGAAAACGGCGCGGGCAAAACCACGCTCACAAAGCTTTTGCTGCGCCTGTATGACGTGAATAGCGGCGCAATTCTCATCAACGGAAAGAATATCAAAGAGTATGATGTTCATGCGTTCAGGCGGCATATCGGCGTTGCTTTTCAGGACGTGCGGGTGCTTGCCATGAGCCTGCGCGACAATTTGACGGCCTATCACGAGGTGCCGGACGAACAGCTGATTGAAATTATCAACAGGCTGGGGCTGGACGGCGTGTTTGAAAAGGCGGGCAGGGATTTAAGCAAGATGGTGTCGCGCGAATTCACGGAGGACGGCATCGCGCTTTCGGGCGGCGAGGCGCAGCGCCTTTCACTCGCGCGGCTTTTCACCGGCGAATTCGGCCTGATGGTGCTGGACGAACCGTCCTCCGCCCTTGACCCGCTGGCGGAACATAAGCTGATGAAAATCATAATGGACGCATCCAACACCGCCACGACCATTATGATCGCCCATCGGCTCTCCACCGTGCGGGATTTTGATGTGATTTATCACATGGAAGACGGCAGAATCATTGAGGCGGGCACCCACAATGAGCTCATGGCTGCCCGCGGAAAGTATTATGAAATGTTTACCCGTCAGGCGGAGAATTATCAGCACCCTGAAGAGGTTTTCAGTGTTGCGGGAGCTTGAAGGTTCAAATCCTGAGATGTTTTTAAAGGCATAGCCAAACGTTTGACAATAAACCCCCGCAAAGCCTCTTATTTTCAGGCTTTGCGGGGTTCTGCCTTAAAATTTTCATTTTAAGCTATGCTTTCGTCGTTACGCTGTTGTTGGTCGATGATAGCTGTATTACCTTATCCGCTTGTGCGGTGATGGCAGCCTTGTGCGTGATAAACAGAACTGATTTGGTTTTTGATATGGCTTTCACCGTGTTTATAATCTGTTCTTCTGTTTCTGCGTCAAGCGCGGATGTGATTTCATCCAATAGTAGAATCGGTGCATTTTTGATGAGCGCTCGGGCAATGGCAATGCGCTGTTTCTGTCCTCCGGACAGATTGTTGCCATCATCCGAGAGTACGGTATCATATCCGTGTTCCATTTCTTTAATAAAGATATCCGCTCCTGCCAATTTCGCGGCGTTTTCGGCGTCAGTGCGCGAGGCTGCCGAGTTGCCTAATAAGATGTTTTCGAGCACTGTTCCGCGGAATAACAGAGATTCTTGAGGGACATATGCAGTTTTACTGCGTACTGCGGGAAGCGTACATTCCCCAGCTCCGTCAAAAATGATCCTGCCCGACTGCGGCGAATACAAGCCGAGAATCAACTTCATTATTGTGCTTTTACCTGAACCGCTCTCACCGGCCAGCACTGTCAGCCCGCTGTGTGAAAGTCTCATGCTGAAATCCGTCAGAACTGTCGAACCCGAATAGGCGAATGTGATATTTTTCATCACAAGCGGGCTGATGGCCTGCTCGATAACGATATTGGAAAGAGCGGCGTCTTCTTGCGGTGTCTCCATCAACTCAAACAGCCGTTTAATACCCGCAACGCCATTTTGCATTCCGGCCATGAATTCGCCAAATTCCACAAACAGCATGTCAGTAGCTATTTTTAATCCTAAAAGTGCGATTATCGTGCCCCACTCCGTAAGCCCAAAATGAACAAACAGAGCCCCGATAAGAAGTATGACAGCGTAGGTAAGCGCGGCGACCGCTGATATGATAGATTTCATGCGGGCAGTAACTTTACCATTGGAATATTTTATATCTGCTTCCGCCTGTGAGGACATATTCACCTTCTCTGTGAAATACCCTTGCAGATGGAGCAGACGTAAGGTTTTTGCTCCTTTAATCAGTTCGTATGAGTCAATCGTAGTTTTAGCAAGCGACTCCTGCAAAGCCTCACCGTTTTTTTCAATACACCTGTTAAATAACGATGTAATCCACACAGATATACAGCCGAGGGCAAATACGATGATAGCGAACCGCCAGTCGATCACAGCCATCAGGATCAGCCCGGCAATACCGCCAAGGGACGTGCGCCATATCTGAAAGAAAAACCAATCATATATGCTCTGCAAACAACCGATGTCGTTTGTAAGTGACGACAGCATCTCTCCTTTTGAAAGTCTATCGTGTGCACTCATTGGCAGACGAATAATATGATCCGTCAGTTCTGCCTTGAGTCTTTGTACCGTTCCTTTTGAGGAAATTGAGCAGCAATAAGATGAAATTGGTGCGTAAATCCACCAAATAACGGCGCAAAGAAATATCAGAAATATCGACCGAAACAAGACTTCATGATCGTTCCCTGACAATGAGTTGATTGCTCCTCGCACCCCGGTCGAATAAAGGACACTGCCTGCAATTTCTACGGCGCAGAAAGCGAAGATCGAAAAAAGATACAATCTCTTTCTGTTTCCCATCCATCCTATAGCTTTGAATATCGTCGGAAAATTATAGCTCTTCAACCTTTTCATCTATTCTCACCTCCCAAGGCATCGAGGTCAATGACCGTGTCGGCAATGTCGAGAAGTGTACGCCGGTGCGCTGATATAATAATAAGGCGTCTGGTTCGCTCTCTCTTAATGGTATCAATCACAATACGTTCGGTTTCTTCATCTAAAGCGGAGGTCGGTTCATCAAGCAGCCAAATGTCAGCCTCGGACAGGATTGTACGTGCAAGAGAAACACGCTGGCGCTGACCTCCGGACAGCATACCGCCGCCTTCTTTGGCATCACTCTGTCGGTCAATATTTTCTGCGCCGGAACGAACCATGACAGAAGACACTTCATCACTGGTCGCGTTCAGATTGCCAAATCGAATATTCTCCGACACTGTTCCGTTGAACAAAAAGCTGTCCTGCTGCATAGCGGTTATGTTACCGGATATGCTTATTGTCCCCTTTGTCGGCGCGAGTAAGCCGGCAATAAGGTCAAGCAATGTTGTCTTGCCGCAACCAGACCTTCCTTTAATAGCAATGACGCCGGCACCTGAGTATGACAGCGAAAGCTCGCTGAGAATCATCTTGCCGCTATAGCCAAAAGATAGATTGCTAAAATTAACTGACGGTATGTGGCTTTTATATTGTTCATCATCAGCTCTTTTTTCAGCTCTCGGTAGATCTTCCAGCCGCTTAACGCGGTTTATAGCAGCAACCGCCTTGTTTAACGAATTGAGCATAAACGGGAAATATACGGATGGGCCGATGATGAATGCGAGCAGGTCTAACACAGCTATAAATGTGCCCAATGTCATGCTTCCCTGCATGACCGACATTCCGGCGAAAATGAAAAACAGAATTCGCGGGATGCTTGATGTTGATTGACAGGCGGGTTGGAGCAGGGCATTCCATTTTGCTATTTCCATCTCAGTGGAGAGTAGGCTTCCACAGCTTTGTTTAACCTTTTCATGTATCTGGTTTTCTATTAAAAAGGATTTAATGACCGGCACTTGCATCAGTGCCTGCTCGATGGTTGAAATGGCTTCACCTGCTTTGTCCGCACAAATGGGATATCGTTTCTGTATTTTCTGATTGATCGTAAATGTGAGGAACATACCAATCGGTGTGTATGCAAAGCTGATTAACATTAACATGGGATTAGTGCAAAATAGATATATTATTGCGCCGAGCGCCATGACCGACTGAGAAAACAATCCGATCAGGTTGCCGCTAAGGAAGCCGGAAACAGTCTGCGTATCTGTATTGACAGTTGATAAGGCATCTCCTGCTTTTACATCTATCATTGACTGATAGTCAGAGTTTACAAGTGAATTGGCAATACTGCGTTTCATGTCGCGCGTTGCTCCTGCCGCAAGCCTTGAGGTGCTGACTCCGCTGACATAAGCGATGATCAGGTTGCTCAAGATAATAAGTGCTAAGAATCCGGCGTTTAACAGGATTGCCGACGCATTTCCTTGCGTTGCGCTGTCCACGAGCCATTCAGTAGCTTTGGCATTGAGCAGACCCGTCCCGACGTAAACGAATGCTAATGCAGAGGAGATGAAGTACCATTTTTTGTGTGGGATTATTAATGTTTGAAGATATGAGGCTGCATTTTTATATAGATTACCCTTGTTTTTGGGCATAAAAATACCTTCCTTTCTACAGCAAAGCAAACCGTTTCATAACGGTTGCCGCGCAACAGGACACGCCTAGACAACCCTGACTTCATCAGGGCATAAACCGGCTTAGCCGACTATCTTGAGCGGATTCTGTTGGTGCCGCAGCGGAAAGTGTTGATCACTATATTGAGCCACCTTTCATAGGATATAGGTATTATAACACAATGCAATTAAAAAAACAACGTAGCGCAGCTAATAATTGTATAGTCATCTTATTTCCCCTCCACAATCCCATCAATGTTCAGTGTTACCCTGACAACGGATACAGTGGGCTTACCTTAGACAGGCCGGCTTTGAATGATCTGGTATCCGCGATTCACAATGGTAAAGCGGCCGTTGTGATCGTAAAAGATAAATCTCGTATTGCGCGGGATTGGAAGCTCGTTGTTGCGTGGCGGGATGTGCTCAGCAAATGCGGCGTAAAGTTTCAGACATTGAATGAGGCAGATGACGATTACAGGAAACCATTTGCCGCTTTAAGAGCGGATATGCGCTGACCTCGTTAATGCCCTCGAAAAATGAAAGAGGACAGCCCCTAATTTGACTGTCCGTAAAATACCGAAACCCACACCAAATTATTTTTGATGTGGGCTTGACATATAGGTGGTGCACCGGGGCAATCCAAATCCGAACCTTTTATTTCATCAAACGTGATGGTTTTTGTGCCATCTTTGTAGTTGAATGTAATAATGATTTTATCGTCATAGAGATAGATTGCATTGATAAAAGTATCAATTAGCATTTTGCGGTGCGCCTGCTGCCGCACATCCAGCTTGCGGAAACGGTGAAGCCAGAAAGTCACAAACTCCGTATCAACCTTTGGGCGAATGAGGTTTTCGCTGGCAATCTTAATTTCCAAATCTTCTTTACTGGCTTCTAGTTCTTCAAGTCGGGACTTTGTTGAAGGAGTTAGAATACCTTGCTGAATGGCATTAAGCAGATTCTGAATACCGACATTGGCTTCCTGTAACTGCTGCTCATATAGCGGCAAACTGGTGCTTTCGCGCTCCTGCAAATCCAGCACCATAGAGACAATCGCTTCAATCGCCTTATCGTCCATAACGATTTTCATGGTTTCGTTGACAACCAAATCCTCAAGCCAGTTCTTTTGCACAGGCTTCTTTTTGCAGGTCTTGCGCTTCTTTGTGTTGACACATTTGTAGTAGTGATAAACCCGGTTGCGCCCCGTACCGCTCTCGCCGCAGAGATAAGCACCGCAATACCCACAAAACAGCTTGGTTGTTAGCAGATAATCATCCTCAGCCTTATGACGGGCAGGGGCTTTTTTGTTTTTCTCCATCTTCTCCTGCACACTATCAAATAAATCTTGTGGAACAATGGCGGGGATGCCGTCGGGGATAATCACATCGCGGTATCGGAACTCACCAATGTAGCGGCGGTTTTTCAAAAGATGTTCGACGCTGTTGTATTTCATGTCCTCGCCGCGCGTGTTAACAACACCCTGCTCATTGAACCAGTCGCGGATTTCGGTCATGGTAGCGCCCTCGTCATATTTCTTGAACGCAGCCAATACAAAAGGGGCTGTCAGCGGGTCAATTTGAAAATGCCGCTCACTGTCTATCACATATCCGATGGGAAGTGTGCCGCCGTTGTATTTGCATTTCAGCGCATTGTCCGTCATGCCACGAATGACTTTTTCCGATAGATCAGCGGAGTAATATTCTGCGTAACCCTCCAACACGGATTCCAGAATGATGCCCTCCGCACCTTCGGAAATAACTTCGGTAGCAGATACGACTTTCACACCGTTCTTTTTCAGTGAGGATTTATATCTTGCACTATCGTAACGGTTTCTGGCGAACCTGTCCAGCTTCCAGACGATAACCATATCGAACAGCTTTTTGCCGCTGTCCTTAATCATGTTTTGAAACTCCGGGCGGTTGTCTGTTTTGGCAGAAAAAGCGCGGTCAATGTAATGCCGTAAAATTGTGATGCCGT
>JAISXG010000015.1 GCA_031270605.1 Oscillospiraceae bacterium
ATCATGGAAAGGCCGCCCGCAACCACGAGGTCGATGATGAGTTTCATCTCGTGAACGCATTCAAAATAAGCGCTTTCGGGCTGATAGCCGGCTTCGACAAGTGTTTCAAAGCCCGCTTTCATCAAAGCGCTTACGCCGCCGCACAATACGGCCTGCTCACCGAACAGGTCTGTTTCGGTTTCTTCTTGAAATGTGGTTTCCAAAATGCCCGCGCGCGCGCCGCCGATGCCTTCGGCATAAGCGAGAGCGGTTTCTTTGGCTTTGCCGGTTGCGTCCTGCGCGATGGCGATCAGGCAGGGAACGCCCTTGCCTTCCGTATATTGCGAACGCACGGTGTGGCCTGGGCCTTTGGGGGCGATCATAATCACGTCAATGTCCGCGGGGGGCACGATCTGGCCGTAATGGATGTTAAAGCCGTGGGCGAAGCAAAGGGTCATGCCCGCGCGCAGGTGGGGCTTGATCGCCGCGTTATAAAGCGCGGGCTGCTTTTCGTCGTTGACAAGAATCATCACGATGTCGGCGGCCTTCACCGCTTCGTCTGTGTTCATTGCGCGCAGGCCCGCCGCCTCGGCCTTTGCCTTTGATTTTGAGCCTTCATACAGGCCGACGATCACGTCGTGCCCGCTCTCGTGCAGGTTCAGCGCGTGGGCGTGGCCTTGGCTGCCGTAACCGATGATTGCGATGGTTTTCCCTTTCAGCACCTCTTTGCTGCAGTTTTCGCTGTAGTACAGTTTTGCCATAAAAAACAACTCCTTTTTGAATTGAATCCCCAACAGGGGTTCATATAAGGGCGCGTAAAACGTCCGAATAGATTAGATTAACTTGACCTCTTTCACGTCATGGAGCTTTTCAAGCTGTTTGATAATTTGCTCGCGGGTGGCGTCGTCGCCGCT
This sequence comes from Oscillospiraceae bacterium, assembly GCA_031270605.1. Taxonomy (GTDB): domain Bacteria; phylum Bacillota; class Clostridia; order Oscillospirales; family Acutalibacteraceae; genus JAISXG01. The sequence goes on from JAISXG010000015.1 coordinate 894, forward strand.
GGAGGTCATGATAATGCGCGACATCCGTTCATCCTCGGGCATGACGTTGACCGTCAGGCTGTCGATGTTATAGCCGCGTTTTGAGAACAGGCCCGAGATGCGGTGCAAAACGCCAAACTTGTTCATCACAATAATTGAGAGGGTAAATTTTCTGATCTCCATACCGGTTCTCCTGTCTAATTGGTGATAATGTTGTCGATGGAGCCGTTGGGGGGGATCATCGGCAGCACGCGTTCGTCTTTGTCTATGATACAGTCTATCACATATGGGCCGTCTGTTGCAAAGGCTTTTTCAAGGGCTGTTTCCAGCTCCTGCATGGTTTCCGCCTTGCAGCCCGCCGCGCCGAAGCCCTCGGCGACTTTGACATAATCTGTAACGCGGTCCATTGTGGTATTCGAATAATGCTCTTCATAAAACAGTTTCTGCCATTGGCGCACCATACCGAGCACGCGGTTATCCATGATAATTACAACCACAGGCAGGCGGTGCATCACGGCGGTGGCCAGTTCGTTCATGTTCATGTGAAAGCTGCCGTCGCCCGTGAAAAGGATGCTGCGCTTCTTGCCCCCAACCGCGCCGCCGATGGCGGCGCCCATGCCGAAGCCCATGGTTCCGAGGCCGCCGGAGGTGAGAAAGGTGCGTGGTTTTGTAAATTCATAGTATTGCGCCGTCCACATTTGGTGCTGGCCCACGTCTGTTGCCACAACCGTGTCGTCATTCGCGTATTGCCGCACGGTTTTGATGATGTTTTTCGGGTGCAGGCCGTCCTCGTTCAGGCCGCGGCTGCATTCCTTGCCGATTTTTTTATATTCCGCCGCGACATCCTTCCACTTTTTAAAAGTGCGCTGGTCAACCATTTCTGTCAGGCGGGGCAGAATTTCTTTGATGTCGCCGATAACGCTGGTATAGCTTTTGATGTTTTTATCTATTTCAGAATGGTCGATGTCGATATGAAGAATTTTGGTGTTTTCCTGATATTTGGATTTGTCGCCCGTGGCGCGGTCGCTGAAGCGTACGCCGATGCCGATAATGAGATCGGACTCCGCACCCAGCATCGAAGAGGCATAGGTGCCGTGCATGCCCGTCATTCCCAGGCGGCGTTCAGAGGTGTAGGGAACTGCAGAGAGCCCCATCATGCTTGAGCCTATGGGTGCGTCGATTTTGTCTGCAAACGCCATCAGTTCCGCCGCCGCACGGGAGCTGATGATGCCGCCGCCCGCGTAAATATAAGGCTTTTTGCTCTCATTGATCAGCTTCGCGGCTTCCTCAATAGAAGACTGATTGATGGGTGGGAGCGGGAACAGCGGGCGGGCCTTACCGCCTTTGAAGGCAGCCTTTTGAATCTGAATGTCTTTGGGGATGTCAATCAAAACCGGGCCGGGGCGGCCGGACTGCGCGATTTGAAACGCCTCGCAAATAATATCCTCAAGTTCGTTTATATCTTTGACAATATAGTTGTGCTTTGTGATGGGCATCGTGATGCCGGCAATGTCGACCTCCTGAAAGCTATCTTTGCCAATCAGCGGCAACGCGACGTTGCCTGTGATTGCGATGACGGGGGAGGAATCAAGATATGCCGTGGCGATTCCCGTGACGAGGTTTGTCGCGCCGGGGCCGGAGGTTGCGATCACAACGCCGGGGCGCCCGGTTGCGCGCGCATAACCGTCCGCCGCATGGGCCGCGCCCTGCTCATGGCAGGTGATATAGTGCCTGATTTTGCCGCGGTGTTTATAAAGTTCGTCATAGATGTTCAGCACCGCCCCGCCCGGAAAGCCGAAGACCTCGTCAACACCATGATTGATTAAGGTTTCGATAAGGATGGCGGCACCACTCATTGTTTCGTGTTGATTTTGGTTTTTGGAAGAAGCATCCAGCATTCTGATCACCCTTTCTTGGTTCATATTTTTGCGCCAGTTTGGGAAACGGCGGAACTGCCGCAGAAAACAAAAAGCCTGGCAGTTGTTACACTGCCAGGCTCAACGATTTTTTCGTTTATCTGTGAGCTTTTCTGTTTGCAGCATAACCAAAACGAGCACTATCGACCACGACGACGAGGACGATAATGTTGACGAGAATAATTATGCCGTTAATAAATGAATAATCAAACATAAAAACACCTGAAAGCCACAGATTTTCAGTTGGTGGGATTGCCAAGGAATTAATTGTTTTAAAGTCTAGCACAAACCGCTTTTGTTTGTCAAGGCTTTTTTCAAAAAATCTTCAGAGTCTTTCTGCGTTGCAAAGGATAGAAAGCGTATAGTACAGCAAAAGGAAAAGAGGCAATTTGAAGATAAGGGCATCTATATGGGGTTTTAACGCTCATAATATGTCTGTTGCGTGATCCTGTGCCTGTTTTGGGCCGGTTATGGTGAATCCGAATCGATAGGCTGGATTTGAATATCTTTCAGGCGAATGCCGGAATTCATAAATTGAACGGCCGCCCGCACGGTTGCGAAAAATGTGGGCGCCGCATATTCTTTTGCCGTAAAACCTGCCCCAAAAGAAGCTATGATTTGATCGCCCTCCTGCTCATAAGAAATGATGTTTGTGTAATTGACACCGGATAAGGTGACCGGCTCTTGCGGATTTGCAGTGTATTCAGCCACAGAGAAGATCTGCTCGGCGCCGTTATATAACAAAGAAATACTGTGCTCATGAAAGCGGTATGTAATGTTTTCTTGCAGCTGCGCTTCAAGCGCGTCTTCAGAAACGGCGTAATCGCTGTAGTGCCAGCCATAGGAATCGATAACTTTTTTAAGCAGATGCAAGTCCTCCACGCTCAGCCCTGTGCCGCTTTTTGCATAGACACTGATCGCCACATCCGCATCGCCGTCTTTATCAAAGTCGCCTGTAAAAATTTTGGGGTAAAAACGCCTGGGACTATCAAACCCCCAGTCAAAAAATTGCCCGGTATTACCTGTGTATAAAACCACGCCGCGGGGCCAGACGCCGTAAAGATAAAGCCCTTTTTCTTCATTCAGCGCCAGCAGCGGAAATTTATAATTCTCCCATTCAAGCTCTGAGATAGGGGCTTCGGGCGCGACCTTTTGCGGCATAAATTGGTTTGATGCCGTTGCGGCCGCATCGGTGCTTGTTTCTGGCGTGACCGATTGGCCGCAGGCGGTGAGACAGCTCAAAACCAGCATGAGAATGAGTGCATATTTCGCGGCATGTGCAAACAGAACCCACATGTTTGCTCCCTCCCTGTCGGTAATTTTTTTAAAACGGTATATTTATTATAAACAATTCTTTTTCAATCCGCAAGAACAATTTTTAGGCTGCGAACTGTTTGTGCGCCGCTGTGATTCCTCTCAGCGCTAAGGAAATTCTGATTTAATCCACCGGCACACAGCTTGACGGCATATTTTCCCTCGCTTTGAGCCGGATTTTCTTGAAATACGGCAGTATTCCTTCAAAAATTCAACTCATTCGATGAAAAATCCGCTCGTCAATCCGTGTACCATGAATTAATCAGAGCTTCCCTAAAAAAATCCTAAAAGCAGACTGTTTGTTTCAAAATTGGGAATACTTAAAAAAGTCAAATCAAATATTACAGGAGAGATGTTATGGATTTTCGAACAGACCTTGCTGTTGAGCGCCGCGAAATATTGGGCACACAGGAGATCGACGGCGTTGTGACAAAGCAATACAGCGCAGAAAATGCCACGGTAACGGAAATTGAAGTGAACAGTGACGCGGGGGCCACTGCCATTGGCAAGCCCATCGGAAAATACATCACAGTCGAGGTGCCGGAGTTTGCCCACAGCGCCGAGCTGCTGGACGGCAGGCTTGCCGCAATCTCAGAGCGGCTGCGCGCGCTGCTGCCGCAGGAGGGCGCCATTTTGGTGGCGGGGCTTGGAAACGACGATATTACGCCGGATGCTTTGGGGCCGAAATGCTCTCAAAAAATTTTTGCGACCCGCCACATCAGCCGGGAGCTGGCGGATTCACTCGGGCTTTATAATCTGCGGGCGGTGTGTGCTCTCACGCCCGGCGTGCTTGGGCAAACAGGCATTGAAACGGTTGAGATCCTCTCGGGCGTTGTGAATCAAATCAAGCCCGCGGCGGTAATCACGGTCGACGCGCTGGCGGCGAGGGGGCTTTCGCGTTTGGGCAGGACCATCCAGATGTGCGATACGGGTGTGGCGCCGGGTTCCGGCGTTGGGAACACGCGGGCGGAAATCAACCAAAAAACACTCGGCGTGCCTGTGATTTCAGTGGGTGTGCCCACGGTGGTGGACGCGGTGACCATCGCGTGCGACGTGTTTGGCGAAGAGGAGCGCTCGGGTGAGCTGCGGCAGGTGATCGATGAGAAATACACCAGCATGATGGTCACACCCAGAGAAATCGACCTCGTGACAGACCGCGCGGCAAAGCTGGTGGCGCTTTCTATTAACTGCGCGCTGCAGCCCTCGCTGTCGCCCGAAGACCTTATGGAGCTTGTGCAGTAGACAAGTGAAGAGGGCTTTGTGAACTTTTTTTGACGTTGTTTGCAGAAGAATAAAAAAATACTGTCTTTCATACTATTAAATATCGATTTTTTATTTTTAGGGCAACAAGCCCCTGGAACCATTGTGTGAGGGATAGTATCTTGAGAGATTCTGCAAAAACACCGACCAAAAGCAAGGCAAAGCCGGTGTTCACGCTTTTGATCAGCGTCACGGTCATCGTGGCCGCCTGCGTGTTCGGCGGCAGCCTGTCATCCTATTTTGAGCGCTTTGCCGTTGTTGCGGCAGGGCTTGGGCTGCCTGAGGGCGGCAGGGCCGCTGTGCAGGAGCTTTTGGGCTCCACAGGCAGCTCTTCACCCGGTAGCCCTGAAAACACCGCAAAGACCACGCAATCCACCACACAGGGCAAAGACGGCAGCAAAAACGACGCTGAAAGTCAGGCGCCTTATATTGCCAATAAAGACTATCTCACAAAAACGCCCGATGATGTGGCTGCGGTGATGGCCGCGGCTTTGAAGGAATTAAAAGGGCAGGAGACCGGCGGAATCACCTCGGCAAAGACCTTTGCATTGTCTGACGGAACAGAATCCTTTGAGAAAATCAGTGTGAAAAATACAACAGAGCAGACCATCAACATTGAAACGCTCATGACAAAGGGAATTGATGTGACTATCAAGAAGGATGCGCCGACGGTTTTGATTTATCACACCCACACGACCGAAAGCTATTGTCTGACAAACAGCGGCACCTTCCCCAAAGGTTATTCGGGCCGGAGCCGGGACGAGAGTAAAAATATGGTGCGCGTGGGGAATGAGATTGCGAGCGAGCTTGAGCAGGCGGGAATCAGCGTGATTCACGATACGGAAATCCATGACAGCTCCTATAATGACTCCTATGACCGTTCCCGCGAGGCGGTGGAACGATATCTGAAGGAATATCCTTCAATTCAGATCACGCTGGATGTGCACCGCGACGCGATCCATTATGACAGCAAGACCTATTGCCGGCCGGTGGCCGAGGTTTTGGGCAAAAATACCGCGCAGGTGATGATCCTCACCGGCGCGGAGGGCGGAAGAGTCAGCGATTTCCCGAACTGGGAGCAAAACCTTGATTTTGCCCTCACGCTGCAAAATTACGGCGAAAACATGTATGCGGGGCTGATGCGGCCGATTATGTTCTGCCAACGAAAATATAATTTGGACCTCGGCAAATATTCGCTGCTTCTTGAAATGGGAACGGACGGCAACACCCTTGAAGAGGCCGTGTATGCGGGGCGGTTGATCGGCAATGTGCTGGCAACGGTTTTGCTGGACGCGGCATGATACAGCCGATTCGCCTCAAAGCCGTCCCGACCTTTGCGGTTTTTTTTCGCCCCCCGATGCGTTCAAAATGCCCGGAATACGAAAGCATTCCCACTCTTTTGTCCTCTCGGAAATAAAGCATCCTCGCAAAATCCGGAGCACTTTTGAAGCGAACCGACTATATTTTTTAAGGAGGCTTGTAAGTGAAAAAAAAGGAACGCGAAATGAAGAATGAGCTGCACCGTCTGCTACGTGCCTATACCTTTATTCTGCTTGTGATTTTGTGTGTTTTCGGAATATCCGCGGGTGTACTTGAGGCGAAAAACAACACGCGCCGCATGAGCTTCGGGGAAGTGGTTGACACGATCACATGGGATAGTCTTTTTAAGAATGTTTAGTATAAAATCGTGAATATTACATTAATAATCGGGCAAACGCCTTGTTTTTCGGCGGTTGCCCGGTTATTGTTGCGTTTTTTACATTAAAAATATCAATTCCATGACAAGATGATTACAGCAGGGCAAAAAAACTTGCCTGACGGCAAAAGAACCGCTACAATGGGTAAAAGAGGTGATGTTTGTGAACGCAAAAAAACTGTTTTCTGTTATTTTTTTCAGTTTGCTGCTGCTCTGTGCGCTGAGTGTGCCTGCCGCGGCCGACATGGGCCCGAAGCCGGGTCTGACGGTGAAGGTGAAAAACGCGCCGGATGAGCTGTATTATCTTGATTTGCTCGTTAAGAGTGAGAGCAGATATGAAAATTTGGGTGAAGAGCGGGTAAATTATGACCAGGCGATGCTTGCGGTGCTCGACCAATATCATGATGACGGTTGGCGCCCGGCCCTGACGGCGGGCACAAGCACACCGCTGTTTGGCAAGCTGACAGGCAGTGAACAGAACGGGCAGATGGTGCACCGTTTCAGCTATTACGGTGTTCCGGCAGAATACCGCGTTATTCTTGTGACGCAAAGCGGAACCATACGCGTCACCGACCCGCTGGAGCGAAAAACCTTTCAAAGCACCGTTGTTTATGACTATGCCACGGGTGAAACTGTAACCCCCGCGGTGCCGCCGGCTTATCTGGTTCAGTTCCTTGTGACCTGTATCCCGACACTGCTGATTGAAGGGCTTGTTCTGCTGCTGTTCCGCTACCGCCTGAAAAAGAATTTCAAGGTGTTTCTTTTGACGAATGTTGCCACACAAGTAGCCCTCACGGCCTTACTCGGTTCCGTTTTGATTTTCGGGGGCAGCTTTGGCGGCAAGCTGTTGCTGCTGCCAATTGAGGCGTGCATCACCCTTGCGGAGGCCTTGATATATAAAAATAAGCTCAAAGGTTACAGTGCGCGGCGGGCGGTTGCCTATGCCGTGTGCGCTAACGCCGCAAGCCTGCTTGCGGGATGGTTTCTGATTGATCCGCTGTATGCGCTGCTGGGGCAAATTCTTTGACGGGCGATCTGTTTGGGCGGCTCCCGAAAGGAGCCGCCCTTTGCCGTTTCTTTGAGCAGAGATGCGCATAGGCATTATTTTGCTGCAGTGCCCTTTTTCATGTTTTTGATAATAAAGAAGAGGGGGATGAACACGAGCAGTGAAACCACCGCCGCGCCGAGAAAGATTTCAGGGTTCGGCACAAACTGCTCGGCCCCGAATTCGTCAAGATAGGTCGGGCCGTTTTTGATGATGGCCGAGCCGATGAACGGGCCGATGACCATGGGGATGAGCACATAAAAGATCATGCGGATGCCGTTGTAGTGCCCCCGTTGCTCAGGCGGCATATAGTCGCGGGCGGCGGCGTTGATGATCAGTGAAAGCAGCAGCGAGCCGCCCATCATCAGCGTGCCGAACACGCCTAAAAAAATCAGACTCATCGTCATGTTGTCTTTTAAGAGCTTGCCGTGGGCATACATCACAAACAGCCCCGCGGTGAAGATTGCCGCCGACAAATACAAAAACTTCTGTTTGCCGAATTTGTCGACCTGCCGGCCCATAATCACGCTGGATGCGGCCGCGAGCAGCAGCACAACGGCGAGGACGACGGCATAATTCTGAATGCCGAGATAATATTCAATATAAATGATGAGATAGGGCATAAAGACCTGCTGGGCCGTGCAGAAAACGCCTAGGGCAATCAAAATGATATATAAGGGCGTGTTTCCTTTGATCACAGACGGCCGGAAACCATAGAAGATGTTTTTGAAATAATTGCCCTCCACAGCGCGCAGGGACTTGTTGTCTTTGATGATGAACAATCCCGCAAATCCGCCCAGGATGACCATGCCGCCGATGATGAGAAAGAACGCGGGCCACCGGCCGCTGCGGGTCATGCCGTCGAAGCCGCCGAACACAATGAGCATGGCAAGCAGCGGCAGGGCGGAGAGAATGCCCTCGGCCTTGCCGCGGTTTTCGGGCACGGTCACGTCCGTGACCCAGGCGTTAAAAGCCGCGTCGTTTGCCGCCGAGCCGAAAAAGGTCATCAGGCAGTCAAGAAACACCACAATCGCCACCGTCGCGCCGATCACGTCCGCGCCGGGGAAAAGTTTTGCCGTGCCCTCTTTGCTCACAAGGGCGAACGACATAATCACAAGGCCCCAAATGAGATAGCCCGCAACAATGAAAATCTTGCGCCTTCCCAGCTTGTCGGACAGCGCGCCCATCAGCAGGGTAGTCAGCGTTGCGGTAATTGCGCTCGCGGCAACCATCAGGGCCGCCGCGCCGGGGTCGTAGGTCACGGTTTTATAAAGAAAGACATTGAAATACATGTTTTCAATCGTCCACGCGACCTGGCCGAACAGACCAAAGATCACAAGGGCGAGCAGCACATTTTTCTTGAGCTTTTGGGCTTCGGTTTTCATCTTTCACAATCCTTTCGGCCCAGTACTCCATAAAGCCGAAAATTACAAATTGGCAGCGGTACGCTTTCCGCCATGCCGCGTCGACATCAATCCGCCGCCTTGCCTGACGAAAAACGTTCTCGCCGGCAACTTGCAATTTCTAACTTGACGGAATACTAGTTTTCTTCAATCATGGGGAATTGCGCAACGCGCAGGTTGGTGCAGCCGTAAGGCACAAGGGTAATTTCTGCGGGCGGGGAGCAGCGGGGCATTCTTGGATAGGGCCCCGCGCTGTTTTTCTCAATTTTCCAGTTGTGCACCTGCACGCCGCGCAGCTTTATTGTAAGCGGCGGGGCGGTTGTGCTGAAGGGCGGGGAAGGGATTTCGTGCATCTGGACGGAGAGCACCTGCGGTTTGCCTGCAAGCAGCAGCGGGGCAAAATTCCACGCGGATGCGGGGAGGAATTCGCGGTCGTGAAAAGGTTCCTGCCCGCTGAATTTATTGCAGAGCTCCTCTATTTTCAGCGCCAGCAGCAGCGGCCCCCTGCGGATGCTCACACTGCCGTCGGGGTTTGTTATGGTTGTGACGGGCGCGTGGAGCTTGAGCGTGATTTTGTCGCCTTCATGATATGATTTTTGCAGTGTGATTATGCCCGGGCCGCTTCGAGCCGCCGGTTCGCCGTTGAAAAACAGCTCGCCTGTGGTGAGGGCGGGGACGCGGAATTGCAGCGCGGCTTCCGCCTGCCCGCCCTCCAGAATTTCAAATTCAATGGTGTCGGCAAAGGGGTAGCTTGTGACCTCGCGCACCCGCAGGGTTTTTCCGCCGGGCAGGGCGGCGGTGACTTCACAGGGCATATACACAAGAAACGCGAGCCCCTTTTTTGTGCGGTGGCAGCAGCTCCCGGCAAATTTGGGAAAGCCCTGATGCATATTCGCCGCGCAGCAGCCGAAGTTCGGCGCAAGGCCAAAGGTGTTGGCCTCTTCATCCGTGTCAAAAAATTCCCGTTTCTTCCTGTCCGCCGCAATTTGATTGGCCTGCTGCACATATTGGTGGGCGCACATGTCGGGGGTAAAGGTGGCGGGGTAGGCGTTGAAGGCAATCAATTCCAGCAGGTCGGCATATTGCATGTCGCCTGTGACGGAAAGCAGCTCTTCGAGGGAATACAGCATCTCCGCCACGGTGCAAAGCTCGGTGCCGCCTGTCGGCGAGGGGCCGCTGAGGTGCTCGTCTGAAGTCCACAGCCCGATCGCCGTGCCGTGAGATTGCATGAGCTGTTCATAGCCCTTTTGCGACAGGGCATACAGTTCCGGTTGTCCGCGTAGCATGCCATAGACGGCGGGGTATTTCAGCGCCATGGCGATGTTTACGCCGTGGGTCAGCGAAATCAGCCTGACCATGGAATTGCTGTTGAATTTAAGGATTTTTTCGCGCGGCTTGGGGGGCCTGGCCTTTGTGCTGCGCTTGCGAATGCGGTCAAAAGGCTCCCCGACGTTTTTGAAAAAATTAAAAACCGCCTTGTTTGTGTAGGCCGTCATGGGTTGTTTATAGGGGATGCTCTCAAAATATGAAAACCAGTCATACATATAATTTTTGAGCTTTTCTGTGAGATCCAAAAGATATTTTGCGCCTGTTTTTTCATAAACCAGTTCAATCGCTTCCGCCGCTTCAAGCGCACGGGCGGACGCCCAAAAGACAGGCGGCTGCGCGTCGATCTGGGCATACATATAAGAAAAATATTTTTCCATAAAAGGGATGATGCGCGCGTCGTCCGTGGCGCGGTAATAGGGCGCGAGGGCCTTGAGCACCACAAAGCGCGGCCACCAGTCTGTGTTCCAGGCGGGGCCGAAAAAACCGTCCTCCCGTTGGCCGGCAATTATGGCGCTGATCCATTTTTCCGCGTCGGCAAGCAGTTTTTCGTTGTTTGTGAACAGGGCGAGGGGGAGCAGGCCGTCCATGTAATACGGGCCCCGTTCCCACGCTTCGCCTGTGCCGCCGAGCCACGCGGAATTGTCGGACAAATCCTCCCAAATCTCATGGATGTGCCCCGAAAGGCCCGCGGCCTGTGTGCGCAGCAAATCGGCGAGAAACCCTTGCGGCGTAATATCTTTGAGCGTGAGCCTTTCAAAAACTCTGTTCGTCATCACCAATCCCCCTTATTTTTGATCAGTGCCGGAGGGTCATTCCTCTTGCGGCAGCGAAAAGAAGGTTTTGTTAAATTCTGCAAGCTCGTTTCTATCGATTTCATAAAACGGGTCAAGAATAAATCTGCCGCTGACGCCCGCGAGGGCGTTTGCATAAAGGGGAAGCCCCATGAAGGCGTCAAAGTTCTCGCCCTCGGGCGTTGTAACGCCGAATTCCTTTGCGTTTACAAACCCAAAGCGGGGATAATAGCCCGGATGGCCGAAAATGAACACCGCGCGAAAGCCCAGCCCGCGTGCTTTTTCGAGGGTGTGGCGTACAAGCTGCGCACCGATGCCCCGGTTTTGAAATGCGGGCAAAACGCTCAGCGGGCCAAAGGTGAGCACCTGTGTTGTTTCGCCGTTTGGCTGTTCAATATCACTTTTTGCAAACATAATATTGCCCACGATTTTGCCGCCTGTTTCTGCCACATAGTCAAGCTCGGGCACAAAGCATGGCGCATTGCGCAAATTGTGAACAAGCAGGTGTTCGTCACAATAGTCGCGGCCGGGAATGTCGGCATGCAAAAAGGCCTGATAGGTAAGCTGTTCCACCCTTTTATAATCTTCGGGCGTTTCAAGGCGTAATTGGATCATAATTTTATTCCTTTATAAAACATGCCAGAGCGTTTTGCCCCGGCATATTTTTGTTGTTATTCTGTTTTAAACACCTGCATAGGAAGCGAAGCCGCCGTCCACAGGGAGAATCACGCCCGTGACGAAACCGGAATAGCTGTCGTCCGCCAGGAACAGCAGCGCGCCGCTTAAATCCGAAGGAACGCCGAAGCGCCCGAGGGGCGTGTGGGTGATGATTTTGTCTGCGCGCGCGGTCAGGGTGCCGTCTTCATTATAAAGAAGGGCCTTGTTCTGATGGGTCGAGAAGAAGCCCGGGGCGATGGCGTTGACGCGAATGCCGATATCCGCAAAATGCACGGCCATCCATTGCGTGAAGTTGGAAACCGCCGCTTTCGCCGCCGAATAAGCGGGGATTCTGGTGAGCGGGCGGTAGGCGTTCATAGAGGAGATATTGATGATGCTCGCGTTCTCTTTTTTGAGCATGTCCGCCGCGAAACATTGCGTTGTGAGCAGCGTGCCGAGGAAGTTGAGGTTAAAAACAAAAGAAATGCCCGATGCGTCAAGGTCAAAAAAGGTTTTGAGACCCTCTGTTTTATGTTCAATGTCCGCAAGCTCCAAGGTGTCTTTTGAGGTGGTGCCCTTTGGGTTGTTGCCGCCCGCGCCGTTCAAAAGCAGGTCGCAGGTGCCGAAGGTGCTGTTCACGGTTTCTCTTGCCCGGGCAAGGCTTTCTTGCTCAAGCACATTGCAGGCAATGCCGATGGCGGCGCCGCCGGAAGCGGTAATTTCGTCCGCCACGGCTTTTGCGGCATCCGCATTCAGGTCAAGCACGGCGACCTTCATGCCCTGTGCAGCAAGATCCTTGGCAAAACCGCTGCACAGCACGCCGCCGCCACCCGTGACGACAGCCACGCGCCCGGAGAGGGAAGGGTGGTGATACATAAATATTCATTCCTTTCTGAGAAAAGGTAAATTCGTTATATTTTTGCGAGAACTTCGTGTAGCGCGTCGCAGGCGGCTTTGAAGGAATCCCATTTGGTGGGGTATTCAAAATCACTCATCTGCTGCGCGGTTTCACCGGCCTTTTCAAGCTCTTCAAGGCCTTTGAAGACTTTGAGGTGCGGCTCAAGGGTGAGGAAGTGCGGGCCGTCTTTTTTGTTGAAGCGGCGCAGCAGCTCTTCAATTTCGCCGTCGCCGCGGCCCGCGGGCACCACACGGCCGTCCGCAAAGCGGCAGTCTTTGATATGCATGTAGTCGATGTAAGGCTCAAGCTTTTCAAACGCGGGGATGATTTTTACGCCGCACTGAATGAAGTTCGCCGGGTCAAAAATGCCTTTGATTTTGCCCTCAAAGGTTTTGAGAATGTCAAGGCAGCGGTCGTCAATGTCGCCGTAAATGCCCTTTTCATTCTCATGGCAGCAATACACGCCGTGTTTAAGCGAATAGTCCGCAAGCGCCTCAAGGCGCTCGAACACCGCGTCGCGCTTTTCGGCGCACTCGTCTTCGTCCAGATAAAAGCTGAACATACGGATGCGTTCTGTGCCGAGGATATTTGCAAGCTCGACGGTGTTTTTGAAGGATTCAAAATGCTCGGTGAAATCGTCGTCAATAAATATTTTGCCGAACGGCGAGCCGATAGCCGAAACGCCGATGCCGTTATCATCGAGCACTTTTTTGATTTCTTTTGCCATTGCGGGCGTATGTTTTGAAATATTGCCTGCGTCAAGCCCGCGGGGCTCGATATGCGTCAGGTTGTTTTCTTTCAGGGCGCGCACCTGCTCCAGCAGGCCGCCGCCGCATTCATCCGCAAAGGCGGAGAGCAAAAATGTTGCCATATGTTTCATTCCTTTCCGTTCTCGCCCGATTACCGGGGCGCTGTCCATGCTATTATATAACATTCTTTTGCGAATGGCAAATAGTTTCTGCGTCTTCTTGACGCTTATTTAGAGAGCGTGGACATGAGGGCTGTTCGCACGGATTTTGCGTCTTTTTCCGCCCGGCGGCGCTAATTTTCTCAAAAACCGAAAGGATTTTTATCAATTTTTGGCTTGCCGGACATAAAAATCCACTAAAATCCGGCTAAATCCATCCCGTGTCCACACTCCCTAATCAGCTCTTTATAAAGCTTGATGTGCTCGTTCGCCGAGGCGCGCCAGCTGAAATCACATTCCATCGCCCGTTTCATGAGAATGCCCCAGCCTTCCTTGTTTTTGAATCCGTCAAGGGCGCGGCGGAGGGTTGCGAGCATGTCGTGGGCATTGTAGGATGCGAACGTGAAGCCGTTGCCCCCGCCGTTTGCGCTGTCGTGAATCGAGTCCTTCAGGCCGCCGGTTTCGCGCACAACCGGCACCGAGCCGTAGCGCAGCGCAACCATCTGTGAAAGGCCGCACGGCTCGCTTTTTGAGGGCATGAGGAAGATGTCGCTGCCCGCGTAAATCTGCTGGGCAAGGGCAGGGTAAAACCCCTGTGTGAAAGAAAGTTTTTCGGGGTATTTATTTGCCATTTCACGGAAAAAACATTCATATTGCCATGCGCCGGAGCCGAGCACGGCAAACTGCACATCCCCGGTTGTGAGCAGCTCTTCAAGAACCGCTTCAACAAGATCAAAGCCCTTGTGCGCCACAAGGCGGCTGACAATGCCGATTAATGGCACATCTTCACGCACCGAAAGCCCGAGGGATTCTTGCAGCTTCATTTTGTTGACGGCTTTGTTTTCGGGCTTTTCCGCCGAATAATGCGCCCAAAGGTTTTTGTCTGTTTCGGGATCATAGAGTGTGTGACTGATGCCGTTGAGAATGCCCTGCAGTTTCCATTCGCGTTCGCGCAGAATCGAGTCAAGGCCGTGGGAATACCACGGGTCAAGGATTTCTTTGGCATAGGTCGGGCTGACGGTGGTGACGCGGTTGGCGCACTCAATGCCGCCCTTCATAAAGTTGATGCAATTGTCATATTCCAAAAGCGGCGCGTCGGCGTTCTGCAGACCCAGCACGTCGCCGAGAATCTCGCGGCCGTAAACACCCTGATATTGGATATTGTGGATGGTGAACACGGTTTTGATGTTTTCATAGCCCTCACGGCTTGCATACATGGTTGTGTAATAAACGGGCACAAGCGCTGTCTGCCAGTCGTTGCAGTGAATCACATCGGGCATAAAGTCAATGTGGGGCAGAATTTCGAGCACGGCGCGAGAGAAGAAGGCAAAGCGCTCCGCGTCGTCATAATGACCATAGATCTGGTCGCGCTTGAAATAATATTGATTATCAAGCAAATAATAAATCACGCCTTCGTGCCTGCCCTCAAAAATGCCGCAGTATTGCCTGCGCCATGAAACCGGGACGCTGATGTGGGTGATGAATTTCAGGCTGCTTTTCAGTTCCTCGGGCATGGTGCCGTAATAAGGCAGCACCACGCGGCAGCCGATGAGCCGTTTGCGCAACGCCTGGGGCAGTGAGCCGGCCACGTCTGCAAGACCGCCGCTCGCGATAAACGGGCGCGCTTCGCTGACTGCGTATAAAACCTTCATATAAATTCCATTCCTTTCTGCAAGCTATTTAGAGCGTGTTCACGCTAACCGGAATGCTCAGATTTTGAGCGAATTTTGTGTCAGGCAAGATAAATTTTCGCAGAAATGCTGACGTATTTCAAGAAAATTTAGCAAAGCATGGCGCAAAATGCGCCAAAAGATGAGCGTTTTATGTTAGTGTGGACACGCTCTAAATGACAAGCCCCTTGCCGATATAGAAAGGATATTGCATGTCGCCGCACAGCTGCTTGTGCGGTTTGATGGTGACATTTTTATCAATGATCACACTGTTGACGCAGCATTCATCGCCGATGAAAGCCTCCTGCATGATAATCGCGTTTTTCACAACCGCGCCCCTGCCGATGCGCACGCCGCGGAAGAGGATGCAGTTTTCAACCGTGCCCTCAATCACGCAGCCGTCGGCAATCAATGCGTTTTTCGCCGCGCTTTCAAGGCCGTAAATCACGGGCACGTCGTCGCGCACCTTGGTGTAAACCGGGCGATGGGGGTTGAACAGTTCGCGTTGGTAGGCGGGGTTGAGAATTTCCATGCTCACGTCATAATAGGTCTGCAGGCAGTCGATCGTGCGGCAGAATTCCCCGGGGCGGTAGGCGTAAATTTCAAGATGGTTGCTGTTCTGCTGCAAAATATCGCGCTCGAACGAGGTGTAGTTGTGGCTTTCGGCCTCGTGCAGCAGCCGCTCAAGCAGCGATTTGCGCAGCACGAAAATATTCAGCGAGTAGTTTTGCTTTTCATCTGTTTTGGGTGAAATTGTGATTTTTTCGACGCAGCCCTCGGGTGAGACGTCAAAAGCCATCAGTTCCGGCAGCGCGGGCATTTTGCCGCGGGCATAGCAGACGGTGATGTCCGCGCCCTTTTCCTCGTGCGCCGCAAGGATTTTTTCATAGTCGATATTGCCGAGCACGTTGCAGTCGGAAATCACGACATATTCCTGGCCGGACGCGGCAAGCCAGCTGCGAGTGCCGATGAGGGAGCGGATGCGGTTATTGTCTGTGCCGGAGTTGTGAAAGTTGAACGGGGGCAGCAGAAACAGGCCGTCGCGCTTTCTCGCCAGGTCCCACGCGCGGCCGTTGCCCACATGGTCCATTAAGGAGTTATAATTGCTTTTTGTGATGATGCCGATGCGCGGAATGCCGCAGTTGACCATGCCTGACAGCACAAAGTCAATCAGGCGGTATCTGCCGCCGAAAGGCACCGAGCCCATCGTGCGCAGGGCCGTGAGCTCATTGAGGCACGCGTCATAGCCGTTGGAATAAATCAAGCCCAGAACATTGTTTGCTCTCATGTTTATAACCATCCTTTCGATGCGAGGCGGAAGTTTTGGGTGGTATTACGCAGTAATATTTCTGCCAATCTTTATGGCAGAAAAACACAAAACTTCCCGTTTGAAAGACTAGTCTTTCAAACTGCCCCCTTTCATGTGCTCGCAGACCATGGATTTCGGCGGCACACGCACTCCCTCGCCGATGTTGACCGAGGGGCCCACGACGCTCACGCCCCAATTGTCAAAGCGGTCGTCACCCATGTTCTCAGGGTCTTCACCCACGACAGCGCCGCTTTCAATCACCGCGTTTTCAGCGACGATGGAATATTGCACCACCGCGCCCGCTTTGATGTGCGCGCCCGGCATGATGATCGAGTAATTGACCACAGCGCCCGGCTCCACGGTAACGTTCGAAAAGAGGATGGAATATTCAATTTTGCCCTCAATCATCCCGCCGGCGGAAACAATGGAATTTTGCACGTCCGCCGTGCCCGAAACATAGTGCGGCGGCTGAGCGGTGTTGTTTGAATAAATCGTCCATGAGCGGTCACTCAGGTCGATGTTGCTTTTAGGGTTCAGGAGGTCAAGGTTTGCCTCCCACAAACTGTCTATGGTGCCGACGTCCTTCCAGTAGCTGTCAAAGGCATAGGCATAGAGCTTTTCGTTATTTTTGTGCATGGCGGGGATCACGTCTTTGCCGAAGTCATTTGAAGAGCCGGGTGTCTGTTCGTCGGCGATGAGATACTCGCGCAGTTTGCACCAGGTGAACATATAAACGCCCATGGATGCAATGTTGCTTCTGGGGTCTTTGGGCTTTTCTTCAAAGTCGGTAATCGAGCCGTCGCCGCCGACAAACATCAATCCGAAGCGCGAGGCTTCCTCCCACGGTACTTCAAGCGCTGCAATCGTGCAGGCCGCATCCTTTTCTTTGTGGTAGGCGAGCATTTTTGCATAGTCCATTTTATAAATATGGTCGCCGGAAAGCACCGCCACATATTCAGGGTCGTAGCGGTCAATAAAATTGATATTCTGATAAATAGCGTTGGCCGTGCCCTTATACCACTCGGTGCCTTTGATTTGCTGATAGGGCGAGAGGATGTGCACGCCGCCGTCCGCGCGGTCAAGGTCCCACGGGCGGCCGTCGCCGATGTAGTCGTTTAAGAGCAGCGGCTGGTATTGCGTCAGCACGCCGACGGTGTCAATGCCGGAGTTGACGCAGTTGGAGAGGGGAAAGTCGATGATTCTGTATTTACCGCCGAACGGAACAGCGGGCTTTGCGATTGTTTGCGTCAGAATGCCCAGCCTGCTGCCCTGCCCGCCGGCAAGGAGCATGGCGATACATTCTTTTTTTCTTGCCATAAAAATCCGTCCTTTCTTTTTTCTATTTTATTTGCCCTGAACCCACAGCGGGAGAGGGCTGGTTATTGTTCTTTTTTTGTCTGTTTTGCGGCCGAAACTTTTTTCGCCGTTACTGCTTTCTTTGAATCAGTTATTTCTTTTGCCGTGACAACAGCCTTTGCCCTCGCTTTGGGCGCGGGCTTGCGTTTAAGATAAAGGGTGCTCAGCGGGGGAAGGGTGAGAGAAATGCTCTCCCGCATGCCGTGCAGGGGCACAGGCTCTGTCTGATAGTTCTTGCGCCGCAATATGCCGCCTCCCCCGGAAATCTTTTCATCGGAATTGAACACGATTGTATAAATACCAGGTTCGGGCATGCCGATGCGGTAACCCTCGCGCCTCACATTTGTGAAGTTGCACACCGCAATGAGTTCTTCATGACGCTCGTTGATGCGGCGGAAGGCGATGATGGAATTGTCGCTGTCGTCGCTGACGAGCCATGCAAAGCCCTCCCACGAGTAATCGATTTGCCATAGCTCGGAATGTTCTTTATAAAAATGATTGAGGTTTTTCACATAGTCCTGCAATTTACGGTGCATGTCATAGTCCAAGAGCAGCCAGTCGAGCTCCTTTTTTTCGTCCCACTCGATAAACTGTCCGAACTCCTGCCCCATAAACAGGAGCTTTTTGCCCGGGTGGGCGTACATATAACCAAGAAACGCCCGCACGCCCGCAAACTTCTCCTCATAGCTTCCGGGCATTTTTTCCAGCAGTGATTTTTTGCCGTGCACCACCTCGTCGTGAGAAATCGGAAGCACGAAGTTCTCAGAGAAGGCATAGAAAAATGAGAAGGTGATCAGGTCGTGGTTATATTTTCTGAAATAGCCGTCCAGCTCGAAATAGCGCAGGATGTCGTTCATCCAGCCCATATTCCATTTGAAGTTGAAGCCCAGCCCACCGAGGAACACCGGCTTTGACACCAGCGGCCACGAGGTGCTTTCCTCCGCGAGCATCAGGATGCCCGGAAACTCGCGGAACAGGCTTTCGTTGAGTTTTTTGATAAAGGCGACGGCTTCTAAATTTTCGCGCCCGCCATAAATGTTCGGCTGCCATGAGCCGCCCTCGCGGCAATAGTCAAGATAGAGCATGGAGGCCACGGCGTCCACCCGAAGGCCGTCGATGTGGAATTTTTCAAACCAGAACGCGGCGTTGGATATGAGAAAGCTCTGCACTTCGTTTTTGCCGAAATCAAACGCGCGGGTGCCCCACTGGTAATGTTCACCCTTTTTTGGGTCGGCGTATTCATAACAGGGAGTACCGTCAAATTCATAAAGGCCGTGCATGTCTTTCGGGAAGTGAGCGGGAACCCAGTCCATAATCACGCCGATGCCCGCGCGGTGGCATTCGTCCACAAAAAACATGAAGTCATGCGGCGTGCCGTAGCGCGAGGTCATGGCATAATAGCCCGTCACCTGATAGCCCCACGAGCCGTCGAAAGGATGCTCGGCAAGGGGCATGAACTCAATATGGGTATAGCCCATGTCTGAAACATAGGCAATCAGATCCCGCGCGAGGTCGCGGTAAGAGAGGAAATTATCGTCTTTATAGCGCCGCCATGAACCCGCGTGCAGCTCATAAATGTTCACGGGGCGGTCATAGATGTTTGCGCCCTGCCGTTCACGCATCCACTGCCCGTCGTTCCAAACAAAAGAATCAAGCTCATAAAACTTGGTTGCCGTGCCCGGACGGGTTTCCATGTGAAGGCCGTAGGGATCGCTTTTGAGACATTGTACACCGTTTTTTGCCGTGACGGCATATTTGTATGCGTCAAACTGTTCAATTCCCGCAATCACGCATTCCCAGACGCCGCTTTTGCCGATGCGTTTCATAGGGTTTTTTGCGTGGTTCCATTCGTTGAAATCACCCACAACGCTCACAGCCCTGGCATTCGGCGCCCACACGCGAAACACAACGGAATCTTCATTCAGTCTATGCGAACCGAGCACATCATATGCCCGGGTGCTGTTTCCTTCATGAAAAAAGTAAAGCGCGGTGTCAAGCGGATTGTGCTGCTGCAAGATATCCCACCCCCTGATTAAAATATGCACTTGAGCCTGCTGTTTCACAAGCAACAGGCCTGTCTAAATTTTACCAAAAACAAAAAAGAAATGCAAGGGCTTTTTGACTATTTTGTTAGAAGTCTATCAAAGAAGACCTGTAAAAATTTGTGTATTATGCATATAAAAAGCATGTAAAATGATCGCAGGGATATTGTCTGCCGAATCGGCGTTGCTATTCGGGTGAAAAGAGGCGGCGCAAGAAAAATTTTTGGTTGCCCAAATAAAAAAATCCGCCGTTTGAGGAGTCGTCCTCAATCCGGCGGATTTTCTTTCTGTTATAGGCCTTTGCATTTTTTGTTCTTCGCGTTATGGGACTCATGCCCTCCCATGTTTTGCGTTTTTTCTTGTTCAGTTCTCGCTTTTTCTTTTTAGACAGTTTTTCATATGGTACAAAATGATCCATAAAATATCCTTCTTTCATGATTAGTATATCCCTTTCCTGCGTTTAAAAACCGAAAGCAGATAAAGGGTTTGCGGGGGCGCAGGATGATAACCTTGCGCTCAGTTTTATTGTTTGCCTGCTGATCTGTAGCTGAATCCCCCGCCCGCAAAGCGAACGGTCACGGTGTGCAGGCCTTCGCCTGTTGCGACGTTTATGATTGAAGTGGTTTCGTTAAGTGGTGTAAGCGTGTATTCGCCGTCTGTTTCGACAGACTCAACGGGCAGGTGGGCGTAAATTTCGGTGTGTACGTCATATGTTTTTTCTTGCCGGTAGGTCAGCGTGAAGGTGTTTTCATCACGGTCATGGGCATAGGAGAGGATGTTACCCGTCACCGCCCGCGGATAAGGGCGGCGCAAAACGCCCATGAGCGGTGAATCGAGAATGCCGTCATAATAGCACCAGTAGGTGTGGCTCCATTGGTAACGGTCAAATAATGAGAGCAAAAACTCCACATGGGGCAGCCATTCGGTGCCCTCTGAATTGCCGCCCCATTCACCCACAAGCACGGGCATATCCATTGTGCTGTCCTGCTCTGCTTTTCTCTGGGCAAAAATTGCCGCGACGCGTTCGTTGTTTGCATATTTATAATATGGCGTGTCAACCATCAGGTCATAGGCATGAGGCGCAAATGCCTGATTTTGTTCGCGCTTTCCGCCGGGTGTAATCGGTCTGACAGCGCTGGGAATGCCGGCGTTCGCAAACACACAGTGTTCAAGAAAAAAGATGCCGTCCGGCGTGACCTCGCGCACGGATTCTGCCGTGCCTGTCAAAAAGCGGGTATAAAGCCCCTCTTCAAATTTTTTCACCACGGGAAAAGCGCCCGAAACGATTGTTTTAATAATATCAGGCGTGTAGAAATCCAGCGCGTGAATGCGTTCGTCTTTCTTCAGCGCGCGCTTGAGCAGTTGTTTTCTGGGAATACGCTTATCAAACAGGGTGGTTTTGATCGCCGCACAAATAACGGTTTTAAAAGCCTTTTTGCTTTCTGAGCCGATAAAAGGCTCGTTCATCAAGTCAAAGCCCAGCAGGGCGGGGTGGTCTTTAAGCCTCGCGGTCACATGCCGCCACATATTGCGGTAATAGTCCTGCAGGCCTTTGCCGTTAATTGTCTGATTGTTCCAAAAATTATCAAACGCGGTGTGCACGGCCTTTGACAACAGGTAGCTTTCGCCCCAGATGAAGCGCGGCTTTTTGTAGTGGTGTTTGCCTGTCAGGCAGGCCCATTCCGGCGCGCCGTCGCCCGGGCCGTCGCCAAAGCCGGCGTATAAGTCCTGATGCATGTCGATATAGGCATAAATACCGTATTCCGCGCAGCCGTCGAGGATGCCCGTGAGCGCGTCAAGATAGGCTTCGTTATATAAACCGGGCAGGGGTTCTATCGCCTCCCACGTAACGCCGAGGCGGATCACGTTCATACCCGCCTGCTGAAAACGTACAAACCGTTCAGGCTCCCATGCGTGAACGAAATCCCTGCCTTTGCCGTTAAAAGATCCCTTGTCGCAAACGTTGATGCCGTTAAAAATACGCTCGCGGCCTGCTTCGTCCATAAACGAGTTTCCTGAAGTTGTGATTTTGTTCATAGGCGCTCCCTATCTTTCCGAGACAACAGTCCCTTTTATAAAACAAAAGGGCTGTTGCAAAACATAAGTAAAGCAACAACCCACATATAAAATCTATTTAATAACGCTCGAAACTACTATGTTTTAATTATTCTTCTTCGTTCTTTTTGCGTGTGCAAACAACAGCTGCCGCCGCAACCGTCAAAAGGCCAAACGCCACAGCCAGATTAATTCCGGATTTGTCGCCTGTCTGGGGGATGTCGGTGGACGAGCCTGTTGTGGTTTCGTCGTCATCATCAGACGAGGATGTTGTGGTTGTTGTGGTGTCGTCGTCGCTGTCGCTGTCGGTGTCACCGCCGCCGAACAGGCCGCCAAGCATGCCGAGGATGTCAAAATCACCAAGCAAACTGCCGATGTCAAAGTCACCGAGCAGGCTGCCGATATCGAACCCGCCGAGCAGGCCGCTGATGTCGCCAAGGCCAAGGTCGTTAAAGAAGCCCGAAATGTCAAACCCGCCAAGAAGGTCGGACAAAGCCTGCGGGTCATAGTCCACAAAGAAGGGGGTCATCTGGCCGGAGGTGGTTCCTCTGCCGGCTGCCGCCGCGGGCACGCAAAGTGAAAGTGCAAGAACAAGAGCGATTATTACTGCAAAAACTTTTTTCATAATGAATATCCTTTCGTGTTATTAATAGATTCTAATAAAAATAAACTTTTAGACGCATAATAAGAATACTATTTTTTTATAGGTTTGTCAATCGTCTTGTAGCAAACGGTTCACAAATCAGCATAACTTATGAAAAAATAGCTTGTATTTGCGTGAAAAATAGTGCATAATCACGAAACTGTGCAGAACGAAATTCTTACCGCACCGAAAACAGAAGTATTGTTCAAAAACAGCAGAATTCGTGCCTGCTTTAAAAATCTGAATTTGAAGGAGAAATTTTAATGGACAAAAAAAACAAAAAATCCCAAAAGAGGCAAATTGTTTCAAACCCGGCCGTGAAAGGCTATCGCAGCGCGGTTGCGAACGGCAACCAAAACTGGGATGTGATTGAATCAGACGTGCTGGGCAGCTACACCGGAACCGGCGAAATGGACCCGCACCCGGTGCAGGATGCGGACGATTTATAAAGCTGTTGCGTGCCGAAGCAATATAGGGGGTCAAACGCCGCTGTTTTGCACAAGGTCATAGAACAGGGGCAGGATCAGCCTTGTGATCTGCGCAAGCACAAAAGATGCCGCAATTGAGGTCAGCAGTGTGACGCCCGTGCTCTCAATCTTTGCACCGAAGCCGAAAAGAGAGCTCATGAACTTCGAGCCCCGCATGTGGGATGCCTGCGCATAGGATTGATACACGTGGGCGTCGATATGCGAGGGAAAGAGGTTTGTCCACAAAGAGATGCCGATCCAATACAGGATGAAAATTGTGATTTTGTAGTTTTCTAAGAAAAACAAACTGAAAGATGCCGGCGCCAGGATGATCAGGCCGAGGATCAGGTTCACGAAAAAGGGGCGCACGCATAATACGCGTGCCTCTCTTTTTGTGCGCGGCATTTCATGCGCCACATGCCCGCACAGCTTTCCGGGGCTGAAATAAGAAACATCCTCCACAATGAGCCTTCGCCCCCTGCACGCGAGCTGTTCGACTGTGGCCCTGAAGGCAGAGCCGAAAAAGGTGATGATTTTCACAATTAAGTTGACGATTGACATAGCACACGCTCCATCTGTTTGAGTTGTTTTGCCCCGGCGGCATGCGTTTGCGAACGGGGCAAACACAATTCATGTTTTATTTTGATTGGTTTATTTATAAAACGTCGGCCGCGCCGCTCAAGAAAATTTCTTCGGCTGTTTTCGTGCCGTTTTTAAAGTCCTGCACGTTTTGGCTGAAACGGATGTTTCTGCTGTCGTTCTCTTCATAGCCGTTTTGTGTGTTGACGTTGTCAAACACCGCGACAATTTCGTCATAGGTCGCCGTATCGCCCGCGGCAAGCGCGCAAATGGCAAGCGTGTTGTAGTTTTGCAGCGTTTGGTTGGTCGAGGCCACCTCTTTGAACTCTGCGACAGCTTCCGAAGCCTTGCCCTGCAGCAGCAAAACAATTGCTTTTTGGCGGACGACCTCAAACGAATTTTGCGGGTTTGCCTGCTGGCCTTCGTCGCAGGCCTTGAGGGCGTTGTCATAGTCCCGCTGCATTCTATAGACCGCGGCTTCCACCGCATAGGGTGCGGCGTCGTTTTCATTCTGCTTCTTCATTGCTTTCACAATCGCGAGCGCGTTGTCCGCCTCGTTCAGCCTCGCATAGCCATAGCCGAGATATTCGGCGTAAAGCCAAAGCGCGTCCGGCATAAGCGTTTGAATTTCCGCAAGGGGGGCGACAAGCGTCGCAAGGTCTTTTTGCGCAAGAAGGGCGGCGGAATATTTATAAAACAGAACGGCGGCCTTTCTGTTGCCGGGATAGGACTGCCCTGCGCTCGCGGCAATCAGATCGTCGAGCGACTGCACGACCTCGTCATAAGGAAAATCGTCGCCTGTGAGCTGTGAATACTCAATCACGACATCATAGGCCTCCTGCAATGTGGCCATGAACGCATCCGTTTGTTCTTTGAGCACGGTGAGGCGCTTGTATTGCGGCAGCCAAAGAACCGATTCGGGCAGGGTGTCATAAAGCTGTGCGATCGAGTTCGGCTGCCCGGTTTTTTCAAGCAGGTCAATCGATTCCCTTGTGACGCGCAGCGGGTGATAAAAAAAATTACCGAAAATATCCTGCGACGGCAGCGCCGAGGCGAGAGAAAAATAAACCTCTGACGCTTCACTCGCGCGGTTTGCGCGCAGAAGCTTGTCCGCATATGCGATTTTCACGTTCGATGAAAAGGAGGGCGTGTCAACATAAACGGCGGTCAGCAGCGCCGCGACAACCACAAAAACGGCAAGAATGCTCTTGACCGGCAAGGGGTAGCGCGTCATTCTTTTGCGGCAGGCTTGGCAGGCCTCGTTGGTTTCTGAAAACAGCTTGTCTTTCGGGTTCACGCCGCAATAAATGCAAATATCCTCGGGTGAAAGCTCGGGCGGCTGCGGATATTCGTGGGAAGTCTGATCCCATCCATGCGGGGATTCTTCGCTTTCCCCCGCATCCTCCGCCGTTTCATACTCCTGTTTGGTTTTATCATATTCCTGCTGGAACAGCTCGGCGATTTGCTCAAGCTCTTCCGTTTCGCCGCTGTTATCCGGTGGTGCGTTTGCGGACAGGAGGTCCTCCTGCCCGTTTTCGTTTTGAGGGTTTTTGTTTTCCTCGCTCATTTTTGTCTTTCCTTTCTGGCGGCGGGTGCCCGGGGCATATAGTAAATCAACTGGAAAACAAGGCCTAAGTGGATTTGCTATAAAATTTTGTGAAATGCCCGCCGTGCTTTCCTGCGAAAGCAAAACCGTTTGATGAAGTGCTGCCGGACTGTGCCAATATATGAAGAATCCTGAAAGTGTCGTTGCCGCCCTGCCTGCGGGGCAAAAAAACAGTCCGCATACTATACAATAGCATATATTGCATAAAATATCAAACAATTTATTTCGCTTAAAACAGATAAAAACTTCCCTTTTATTTTAATTTTGCAAAATAAGTTGCAGCAAAGCTTATAAAAAAATTTTATTGTGGATGTGTTGCGAAAAAATGTGTAATATATGAAGTTTTTCTATCGACTTTCAAGGTAAAATATGCTACAATAGCCTTACCAAATTTAAGAGAGCGGTTTTGAAAGATTTTTTTCAAAACAGGAAGGTTCTGTGCAAAGGGGCAAAAGGCGGGGCGGAACAAGGTTCGGCCCTTCTTTCAGGGCTTCCGGGGAGCGCAAAGAAAGGAATGTGTTTATGAGAGCATCTGAGTCCGTTCCGGGCTTTCAGGCAAAGCTGCGGGAGTACACAAATTATTCGGTTCGGGGAATTAAAAAAATCTGCAGAGAGATTGGGCCGCGCCCTTGCGGCACAGAGTCGGAGAAAAAAGCGCAGGAGTATATGGCCAAAAATTTGAAAGATTTTGCCGATACTGTGGAGATCGAGCCGTTTGATGTGCACCCCAAAGCATTTATGGGCTGGTTTTGGATTTGCGGCATTTTGGGTATTGTGTGTGTGATTTTGTTTAATGTGGGCCTGCCGCTGGTTTCGCTGATTATAACGGCTCTGATGCTGGCAATGATTTTCGGTGAGTTTTTGATTTATGGGCAGGTCATCGACTTTTTGTTCCCAAAGAAAACTTCTCATAATATGATCGCGACCAGAAAGGCTTCTGGTGAAACCAAGCGTCACATTGTGCTCGGCGGTCATATCGATTCTGTTTATGAATGGCGTTACACCTATACGGGCGGCAAAGCCTTGTTGTTCGGCGGCCTTGGGTTTGCGATCGTCGGCCTGGTTGTTTTGGCAGTGATGTCTGTTGCCGCGGTTGTTCAGGGGGCTTTGTTTGAGGCGCCGGAGGGCTTTGCGAGAATCCTCGGCTTTGTTTCCATCGCATTTGTTCCCGGTTTTATCGGCATGATTATTTTTGTGAACTACAAAATGCCAGTTGAGGGCGCCAACGACAATTTGACCGGTGTTTTCACAAGCGCCGCGGTGCTGAAGTTTTTGGCGGACAATGACATCCGTTTTGAGCACACAGACGTTACCGTGCTTTCCACCGGCGGTGAAGAGGCCGGCCTGCGCGGCGCGAGGGCCTTTGCGAAAAAGCACAAGGGCGAGCTGGGCAAGGTGGAATCCATGGTGATTGCCACAGACACAATGCGCGACTATGAGCATCTGGCTATTTATACAAAAGACATGTCAGGCACGGTGCGTAACCACCCGCAGGCCAGCGCTCTGCTGAAAAAGGCCGGTGAACTGGCCGGCGTGGAGCTTGAATATGCCTATTTGTATGCCGGCGCTTCTGACGCCGCCGCCGTTTCAAAAGAAAAGATTCCCGCGACTGCTTTCGCGGCCATGGACCCCGGCCCGCCCCGTTATTATCACACAAGGCTTGACACGGCGGACAATCTTGTGCCTAAAACCATTGAAAAGGGCATTGAGGTTTTGCTGGAGGCCGTTTATTTGTTTGATGAAAAGGGTCTGCAGGACTCTTATTGATTTTTGGTTATGATAAGGCTTATCAATGCATACCGCGGCTTTCTGCTGCGGTATGCATTGTTTTTTATTTATATTGGATCCTTGATGAAAATGTGAAAATTCATAGACAAGAACAGGTAAGCATGCTATAATCACTTTGCACAAAATTCAAAAAAAATAATGTGTATAATTAAGCATATTGTATGAATCATTTCTGGAGTTCGGCTATGTCGTTAAGCGTTTTGGAGAAGTACAAAAAGCAGCTCAAAACCCTTGTGAAGATTTTCTCTTTTTTCCATTTTGTGATACTGAGGCCATAAAAGAGGCGCTTCTCCAGGCATATTACGGCGCGGGTTATCAAAACATTGCCGTCTACATCGCGGTTGTGGAAGAGCATGCGGAAGAACGCTTTGACGTCATCTGCGACCCCGAAAAAATGATCGTGCTTGACGACCGTCAGGCCTCAAAGTGCGACGCGTGGTGGGACGGCGCTGAAAAAGCGGCGAAGGACGACGGGCGGGCGTTTGCAAGAATCCGGCGCTCGCGCATTCAGCTGCGCTATTACGAGAGCATGCGGTCGCCGGGGGAATTCGGCCGGCTGAATTCCCCGATTGACAAGTGGGAAGAGGGCGAAAAGCTCTATGATGACATGACGCGTATGGGCGTTACCTGTATTTCTCAATGCAGAACAATGAAAGCGAAAGACAAGCCGCTGTTTATTCTGCCGGCAAATAAATGGAAGGCCTGATGCGGGCAAAGCGTGTGTCGCTGTTGAAAAGCGGCCTGTTTTGTGTGAAAGAGTGTCGATTTAGATGATTTTACCCTTGTCAAACACAGGTAAAATATGCTACAATGTAACTTGGTACTGATTTTGTTTGGATGTGGGGAGCGGCTGCCAAAGCGCGTTGCGCCGCACAACAGATTTTTCCGCCGGATGCGGAAAAGAAGAAAGGGGATCTCTGTATATCATGAAAAAAGTCACTCTCGTTTTTTGTGCGATCGTTTTGATTGCGGGCATTTTATTCTCAGCCTCGGGCTGCAGCATCTTTCAACAAGAAGAAACCACCACAACCAAGCCCGACAAGCAGGTTCTCGTGAACTCACCCGAACCGCTCGCGGCATATTATGATGAGCTCGTTGCCAAAGCGTTCAGCGTGAGGCCCGCCGTTTCTGTGGAACGCACCTATGATGTGAAGGATATCGACGTGATGAAGCGCGGCGCAGAGGAGCGCGACGATGCTCTTGACGCACTTAAAACCGCTCTTGAACAGGCTAAAACCCTCATTTTGACGGATGTCAAGAAGGCCAAGATTGACCCGAGCAGCACAGAATATGGCCAGGAGATTTCGGGCATTGTGCATGACATCGCCCTGCGCGGCCTTGACGGCGTTGAGAAAATCGCTTTTGAAGAGAGCAAAGAGAAGGATGCCAACACCGGTGAGGAGAAGATTATTGTAAACGAAACAAAAATCAACATCGAACTGAAAGATTTGCCGTATCCTGCCGAGTCGGGCACAAAAATTGCCCGCATGTATAAAACTGTGGATTTGCAGAAGATATTAACGGAGTTTGTCAAAGTTAAAGATTATATCACAGTCGGCGCCGCTGAGGAGTTCACCTTCGCTTATGACGGCTGCACGATTACAGTGGAGGTTGACCGCAAGGAGGATCAGGTCACATCCATTGTTTTGACAAAGAACGTAACTGTTGTCGCCCCGGCTGAGGCAGTCGGCCCGTTTGAAGCGTATGGCGCGCTTGATGTGCACCTCAAGTTTGTCGACACCATTAAGTTCTCCTTTGACTGGACTGACCCGAATGCTGAGGTAACAACGACGCAGGCATCATAATTTCGCCGTTCTGTTTGCAATGGCGCAAAAAGCTTGACCGCGCGGCAATGTGAAAACGCAGGGCGTTCTCTTTAGCATTAGGATATTATTACATAATCGGGCTGTTGCAGGAACATTCGAAAGAATCGAGCGCAACAGCCTTTTTTACAAAAGGGAAGACCGGCAAGCACGCGGTCACTGACATAGCTTTCTCTGCTTTTTGCATATATCATAAGCTGCGCAGTATGTTTTTTCATGAGAGCATTTTTTTGTATTGGGGGAATTGATTTGACCCTGCGGGAAAAGCGTTATGTTGCCCCAAGAGAATATATTCTTTACGGTGTTGCCAACGGCGGGCAGGTTCTCAGTTGGAACATGCTCGGCTCGTATATTGTCTATTTTTACACCAACATCTTTAATGTTGACAAAAAAATTGTTTCTGCGATGATGCTTGTTGAGGGCATTTGGGACGCGGTGAACGACCCGTTAATGGGTTCCCTGATCGACAAAACAAGAACCCGTTACGGTAAGCTGCGCCCTTATTTGCTGGCGGTGCCCGTTCCGCTTGCCATCACCACAGTGGCGTTGTTTGCGGGGCCGCTGCTTGTTGGCGACGTGGGAGCCTCAGACCCAAAAAAGGTCGTTTATATGGTGTTGACCTATTTTATTTGGGAGTTTTTTTACACGGTGGGGGATGTGCCCTTTTGGGGACTTTCCGCGGCGATTTCACCAAACCCCGAGGAGCGCACGCGTGCCATCACCTCCGCGCGTTTTATCTCAAAATTTGTCGGCTTTTTGCCGGGACTCATCATTCCCATAATCACGGATCTTGCGCACGCCGGGGCAATCGGCACGAATCTGCGCCATGTGTTTTTCGGTCTGGGCGTGTTTGTGGGTGTCGCCGGCATGGGGCTGTTCAGTCTTGCGGGGCTGTTTGTGAAGGAACGCGTGGTGCAGTCAAGTGAGGAGCCGTCTCTGAAAGAGTGCCTAAAGGGGCTTTATACAAACCGCCCGCTGCGCCTGCTGATTCTGCGGGACGTGCTCAGCGCGCCCGGGGGCGTGAAGGATATTTTTTCGACCTATTATTATGTGGATGTGCTGGGCACTCTTTCGATTTCTTTGCTCACGGGCATTCCCGGAACGGTTACGGACCTCGCAAGCTTTGCGACGATCGGTTTCATGCGCCGCCATTTTAATAATAAGCAGATATTGCTTCTGCTCAAGCTGAGTGAGAATATCATTCAGATTCTCAAATATGTGGTTGCGCTCGGCGGGCGATACAAGAGCCTTGGGTTCATGATTCCCGTGATTGCGGCCGACGGCGCCATCAACGGCCTGTTCGGCGGGGTGCGCATGGTGATCCCCACGGATATGATCGGTGAAACTGTGGATTATGCCGAATGGACGACGGGGCAGCGCACCGAGGGCATCAGCTTTTCTGTCACCACCTTTGTCGGCAAGTTTGGCAATGCCGTTTCGCGCAGCCTGGGGCTGTTTTTTGTGGATGCCATCGGTTACAAAACTTCAAATGACAGCACAAAGCTGCAGCAGTCAGAGCACACGCAGCGCTGGATTTTTGCCATGCACACCATTGTGCCGGTTGCCCTTGGCGTGTTGGGATATATCCCGATTTTGATGTATGACCTTGTTGGGCAAAAGCGGGAGAAGATGTATGCGGAGCTGGCTGTCATGCGGCAGCGGCGCGCGCGGGAAGTCGCCGGGCAGCAAAATCAGATTCAGGATGATCGATCCCAGGCAGAAGATTGCTGACAGACAGTATCAAACATAAAGGGGGAATCTTTTATGAAAAAAATAGGAATTTTGGTGGGCAGCGCACGGCGGGGCTCGTTCTGCCAGGCGATTGCCGGGCGGCTTGCCACATTGCTTCCCGAGGGCTTTGAGGCGGATTTTCTCAAAATTGACGATCTCGCCATGTTCCTTCAGGATTATGACGATGACGGTGCCGTTCCTGAGGCGTGGGCACGCTTTCGCGCGCAGGTGCGCGGTTATGACGCGTTCATTTTTGTAACGCCCGAATACAACCGTTCTGTTCCGCCGCTTTTGAAAAACGCCGTGGACATCGCCTCACGCCCTTTCGGGCAAAACACATGGAAAGGCAAGCCGGCCATGGTGCTGGCCGTTTCACCCGGACGGGTGGGGGGATTCGCGGCTTTTTTGCACCTGAGGCAAATCTTAGGTTCGCTGAATATGCGCCTGCTCGGCTACCCGGAAACCTTTCTTGGTGATGTGGTAACCTTTTTTGATGAGGAAGGCGTATTATCGGACGAGCCGAACCTGCTTTTGCAGCAGTGGGCAAAGGCGTTTGCCCGCTGGGTGGAGCTGGTGGGCTAGACGCCGCCTAACGCCTGTCAGTTGCTTTAATCAGCGCTTCAATTAATAATAAAAAAAGAGAGGCACTGTGCGTGCCCTCTCTTTTTTATTCATTTATTTAGAAATATTACTCTTTTGCGGTCCATTCAACAGACAAGCTTCCTGCGCCCTCTTCCAGTGATTGCGCATAGTCGCGGGATTTCTGCATGCGGGCTGCTGAAAGCTCTTCATACATGTGTTTGCGCTTGTCGCCCGACAAATCATAAAACAGCTTCGGAATTACGCTCAACAGGCCCAGCGTTGACGTGAACACCATGCTCATGGCAAACAGCATGTATTTCGTGTTTTCTGATTGCTGCCCAAACCCGGCATTGAGTGAATAGCCCACCTTTTTCATGATTGCGGTGGTGAGTGCGTTCATGATATTGTGCACGATTTTGGTGATCATGCTTTTGGTCGTGAGGGTGATGCCCTCGGAGCGGAAGCCGTTTTTCCATTCGCAATAGTCAAGCGCGTCTGTCAAAATCTCTTTCGGGGGGATTTTGTTGACGGACAGCGTTCCTTTATAACCGATGTCACGCGCCATCAAAAGCCCTACCATCAGCCACCGCTTTTGGTAAAGTCCCTGCGGGCCGATGCCCCGCAGCGAACCGATAATGAAAACTGCGATTGCGAGAACATCCTTAAAATGCTGGCCGAAAATCCAGAGCGATTTGATAGAGAAGCGCGCACGCACCTTGCTGATGTAGGCATAGCTCACAAGCGAAAGCGGCGCGCCGGGAATCATCACAAGATTGCGCAGCGATTCAGAGCCGAGTACGTCGATGTAATAATTGTGCTCCCAGGAGTTCGAAGAAATGCCGGACAGAATGTCGCTGAACATGATCAAAAGAATCGGCCGGTTATTCATCAATGATTTCAGACCCTGAACATAATTGTGCTGCTGGCGCGACTGGGCGATGCGCTCGGTGGAAAAGATGATGAAAAAGATGCCCAGAACGCCACCGGTGATGGTGCAGATGGTGCCCATGCTCATGAACACCGTGTCCATAGAAACTGCAATCATTTTATGGTTCACCATGTCAATGAGCAACCCAATGACAAGTTGGGGGATGTTTTCCCAAATGGACGAAATGACCTCTGCGTTGGTGTAAAGACGCACGCGGTCATCCGGATTTGGGGTGAGGTTTGCCAAAAGGCCCGTTTCAGAAATGCCCCTGAGTGTGTTGAGGGTTTCTTGCGTCATGGCAAGCAGCAGCCAAAAAACGATTTTTTTCATGTCATAGGGGTTCTTGTCAAAAAACAGCGGCGCAAGCCAATACAGGCAGGTCAAAACCGTTCCGGGCAGGGCATATGCAATAAGATAGGGCCGGAACTTGCCCCAGCGCGTGGCGGTTTTGTCAACCAGCGCGCCTAAAAAGGAGTCGTTAACCACGTCCCAAATGCCGTTGATCAAGCCGATTACTGAATTCCACGCAAGGTCAATTTTTAAAACGTCAATGACGAACCGCGTTTGATATTCATTGATATTAAACATCTTTGAAGAATCAGACAGCACATAGGCCATGGATTCTTTGCGGTTGACATACCGCCGGTTATAGTTCGTGTTGTCAAGATTGCTCATGGTTTTCCTCCGGTCAACTCTGTGGGCGCTTGCCCACATATTTGATGTCATGCGGGGGCCGGTAATGAGGTTTTATCACAAAGCAAAGAGGTGTGCAGCGCTTTGTTTGGGCGTTTTGGTTTTTTGCTTGATCCTGCCGAACCGCCCGCCGCCTTTTTTGCTGCTGCGGTTAATCCTCTTGTGTATAGGCAAGGGGCGCGCTCTGCTCTGTTTCCCGCAGCGACTGCGCATATTCACGGGATTGCTGCGCGCGGGACACGGCAAGGTCTTCATACATCCTTTTGCGCCTGTCGCCCGAAAGGTCATAAAACAGCTTCGGAATAATGCTGAAAAGATCGATGGACGAGGCGAACACCGTGCTCATCGCGAACAGGATGTATTTTGTTTTTTCAGTCTGCTGCCCGAAGCCCGCGTTGATGGAATAACCCGCTTTTTTCATGAGCGCGGTGTTAAAGGAGTTGATGACGTTGCGGAACATTTTTGTGACCATGCTTTTGGTCGTCAGGGTGATACCCTCGGAACGGAAGCCGTTTTTCCATTCGCAGTAGTCGAGCGCGTCCGTCAAAATTTCTTTCGGCGGAATTTTGTTAATGGAAAGCGTGCCTTTATAAGCAATGTCACGCAGCATCAGCAGCCCCACCATGACCCAGCGCTTTTGATAAATGCCCTGCGGGCCGACGCCTCTCAGCGAGCCGATAATGAAAATGAAAATTGCCAGAACATCCTTGAGATGCTGGCCGAAAATCCAAAGGGATTTTATGGAAAAATGTGCCCGCACCGCATTGATGTAAGCGTAGCTCACAAAGGAAAGCGGCGCACCCGGAATGCTGATCACATTGCGCAGCGACTCGGAGCCGAGCACGTCGATAAAATAATTGCGGTCCCATTCGCCGGCGGAAATGCCCGACAGGATGTCGCTGAATATAATGAGCAGGACGGGGCGGTTTCTTGCCAGCGATTTCAGGCCCGCGGCATAACTGTAATGCTGCCGTGTCTGGGCAATGCGCTCCTTTGAAAAGAATACGAAGAAAATTCCCAGCAAGCCGCCGGAAACGGCGCAGAGGGTGCCCATGCCCATATAAATGGAGTCCATGGTCGCGTTTATCATTTTATGGTTCACCAAATCAATCAGCAGACCCATGACGATCTGAGGTGTGCTTTCCCAAAGCGCCGAAATCACCTCGGCGTTGGTGTAAAGCCGCACCCTGTCGTTGGGATTTGGGGTGATGTTTGCCAACAGGCCGGTTTCGGAAATGCTCCTGAGCGTGCCGATGGTTTCCTGCGTCATGGCGAGCAGCAGCCAAAAAACAATCTTTTTCATGTCAACCGGATTTTTATCAAACAAGAGCGGAGAAAGCCAGTACAGGCAGGTTAAAATGGTTCCGGGCACGGCGTAAGCGAGCAGATACGGCCGGAACTTGCCCCAGCGCGTGGCGGTTTTATCCACAAGCGCGCCCAAAAAAGAGTCGTTTATCACATCCCACACGCCGTTAATCAGACTGATAACGGAGTTCCAGGCAAGGTCGATTTTTAAAACATCGATAATGAAGCGCGTTTGATAGGCGTTGATGTGGAAGGATTTCGAAGAGTCAAACAGCACATAGGCTATGGATTCTCTGCGGTTGATATAGCGCCGGTTATAAAGTTCTCTGTCAAGGTCTCTCATTCGGGAACCTCCGTTAGACTGTGTTGTGTTTTTGCACAGTAATACTGATTTTCGTTAGAAGTGTAGACAAAAAATCTTCGCAAAACCGCTTAAATCAAAGCTTTTTCTCCATTTTTTGTACACTTTTTAAACGAAAATTAGTATAAGCATTTTGCGGGGGCTGGTTAAGGGGCCTTTTTCAGGGGCGCGGAAAATCAGGGCGTGCGCAGAGAAAGCAGGTGCTCGGCGCTTGTTTGCACGCTTTCTTTCGGCGTTTTTGTTTTTTGCTCGATCATGCCGAACCGCACGCCGCATTGCCCCGCTTTTTTGAGGATGGCTGCGAAGGGCAGGTTGCCCTCGCCGGCTTCGCAGTCGCTGCCGCCCTGCAAAAGGCCGAGGGGCTTGATTTGAAAGTCGCGCAGATGCAAAATGGGGATGCGCCCTTCAAAGTCGTCAAGGATGGTGAGCACATTGCCGCCGCCCTTCTGGCACCAATAGGTGTCGAGGGTGAACAGCCCCGAAAACGCGCCGCGCATAATGTTCAGAACACTCTCGCCCTCATATTTTAAAAATTCATAGTGGTGGTTGTGGTGTGAAAGCAAAATGCTTTGCTCTGTGAGCGTTTGGGCAAGGGCGTTGAGGCTTTCGCAATAGCGCAGAATACCGTCTTTGCCCTTTGTGAGCAGTGTGAGGTCAATGACGCTGTTTGAGATGATTTGCGCACCGAGAATGTGCATGTATTCCGCAGTGAGCGAAGGGTCTTTTGCAGCGGTTTTGTAGCGGATCTGGCACGAGGCGACTTGAATGCCATGCCTTGCCGCTGCGGCTGCAATCATTTTTGCGGTCGCCGCGGTGAATGGCTGCTTTAAATAGTCCACCGCAAGCTCAACACAGGTCAGCCCCTGCTCGGCGGCGAACGAAAAGGTTTCGTCAACGCCGCGGTCGGTTTTCATAAGCGCGCGGGTGGTGAAGGTTTGCAGGCCGATTTTCATGGGAGTGCGCGACTCCTCTCTGTTGTATAATATATGGATTATTGTTCTGCTTTTTCTTCTTCGCAGCGCTTGTATTGCAGCGCCGCGAAAAACGTTGCGGCAAGGCCGTAGTGCCAGTCGTTGCCGCGGGGGGTAAAGCGGTAAACAAGATAGGGCACTCCCTGAATGGCCGAAGTCGGCGCGCTGATCTTGGGCATACTCAACAGGCCGTCGCGCACCTCAAAATCCTCGATCACCGCGTGGAAGGCTTTTTTCGCGGCGAGGTAGTAGCGTTCATCTAAAAGCCCCGTGCGGCAGCCGTAAAACCAGCCGCTCGCAATGAGCATGGTCGCCGAGCTTTCAACATAGGTTTCGCCCGGGCGGTTGAAAACGGTTTCAAAATAGCCGTCCTCCCGCTGATATTTGAGCAGGGATGCCGCCACGCGCCTGAAAATCCATTTTGCATATTCCTTCTCCTGTCCCTCGGGCAAAAAGTCCATAAACAGCGGAATAGCGGCCATCACCCATCCGTTGCCGCGCCCCCAGAAGAGTTTCTGGCGGGGGTAGTGGGTTTTGAAATTCGTCCAATAGCTGTGATAGAAGAGGTCTTCGCTCTCGTCGAAGAGATATTTTGAAAACATGCGCGGCTGCTTCGCGGCGAACTCGCGCAGCTGTTCGTCACCCTTGACCGACGCATACCAGTTCGTGAACACGCCGTACATCATAATGCTGTCGACCCAGACGCTTTTGGGATAAATCAGGCTTTCGGGGCCGTTGCCGAGATGGTTTGGCATGTCTTCCACGACCTTCGGCACCTCGTCAAAATAACGGCGCACGCGCTCCACGACCGCGGCATATGGCTCGCCGCCCTCTTTTTGTGAAAGATAAAACGCGCCCAGCGCCGGGGCCGAGGTGTCGGAGGTGTTGACGCGATAACCCTTTTCTATATGATGGTCATAATATTTTTTGAGATAGGCCGTGTAACGCTCCTGCCCGAATTCGGTGTCGATCAGCGCGAGGGCATAGAGATACAGCGCCTGTCCCCATGACCAGTTCATTTTGTCGGCGGGAAAGCGCTTGACCGAGGCGTCCGCCAACGCAAAGGCCTTCTGAATGTAGGAATTCATGCTTCATATCCTCCCGCTGCGTCATATTCACGCATGCCCTTATCATAGTTGAGGCGCAGGCTGTGCCCGGCAAAAGAGAACACGAACTCCTCGCTCTCTCTCTCGGCGGTGCAATAGTCGCTCTCGAAGCGTTTGTGCTCGAGTACCTGCTCTTGTTCGTCCACAAAAAACGCGCCGCCGAAGACGGTTTTATAAACACGGTTTTGACTTATGTATGAGAGCTTGCCGCAGCCGTCATAAGAAACAGAATTCGCTTTAACGCGCTTTTTAAACGCCGCAAAATCCTCTTTTGACGTGTCGGAAAGCTCATAGATCCAGAATTGGTTGCCGCCCTCCTGAATCAAATCAAAACGCTTGCCGGGCATGTCTTCCAGCCCGTTTTTAAAGGCCTTCGCACTGTCAAGGCTGAAGGGTTTGTAGTATAAATTCCCTGCTCCCGTGAGGGCAAGAAAGGCTTCGTCGTGGCGGGCGAACGCATAACGGCCGTCGATTTGCACCTCGTCAAAAAAGGCCTCGGGCAGATAGGTGTGCGTGAACTGGGGCACGGGGTAAAGCTCCAAAAAACCGCGGTGACGCGGGATTTGATGCAGCATCAGCAGCACATTTTCGTGCTGCACGCTATGGGGCGCACGGCCGAAGCCCGCCCAATAGCCCGGATAGGCGCGCACGCTTTTTTCGTTCTCCGCCTTGGTGGGGTGCGCAGTGAACACCACGGCATTCTCGCCGAAATTCAGCGCCTGCAGCATCTGCTGCGCCCCAAACAGGCCGGGGTGGTATTTTTGCACATTCATGAGCTGATAGTGCCCGGTCTGATATGTATACAGGTTCGCCCGTTGCAGCGCGATGCCGTTGGGCATGGGGTTGAGCTTTTCGCTGACAAAGCGCAGCCGCTCCGGTTTTTTCAGCGGTTTGAGGTTGATGGCCTTGAAAAAATTCACAAACTGATTAGTGAACATCTTGTTTTTATCAAAATAGGTCACGGTGTTGTAAATGACCTCGGGGTTTGTGAACGATTCCATGCTCAGCTGGCGCATGATCTGGTGGTCCGCATGGCCGACATAGCCCTTTTCGGCAAGCTCTTTTGTGTTGATACCGTGGGTGGATTTGATCACGCGCGGCGCTTCGTCAAGCCCGATTTCAAACAGCACCTTCGGGAATTCATAAAGTTTTTTGGAACTGCCGTCCGCGTTCTTTGCGAAATACATCGCATAAAAATTAATCAGCATTTGATGGGTTTCGGTTTTATAATTGTCGTTTCGTTGCCATAAAAAGTCAATCAGCTTACGCACGCGGTCGCCCGAAACGCCGATCATGTTGTCAACATAGGCGCGGCCCGTCGGCGCAGTGAATGTAAACTTGTGCATGTTCGACGCAACATCGAAAAACAGCAAATCAAGGCACATGCGCATGCGCTCGACAAGGGCCGCGTCCTCGGGCGCGGCAAACTCAATAAAATTCGCCGCGGGACCGACATTATAGAGATAGTAGTTCGTGGAGTTGTATTCAGAATAGCCAAACAAAAAGCGCTGCCGCATCCAATAGCCGATGCGCCGTCTGCCGCGCTCCATATGTTCTTTGCCGCTGGCGCCGTCGTTTGTGAAGATTTTGTCAGGCCACATCTGCCCGGCGAGATATTCCGCCACGGCGTAAAGCGCCTGATGGTTCTCAGACCAATAGCACAAAGAGTCCGCACCCGGCTCGGGCATCCAATATTTGGCGTTGATGAAGATGTCTTCGATCATCCGTGCGCCGTCGGGTGAAATGGCGCGGATGGTGTCAATGTGAACATATTGCAGGCGCAGAATGGAGTGCATTCTGAAATCCTGACAGTCATAGCGGCCGTCGATGTATTTTTTTGCCGGCACAAGCGCGTTGATGATAAACTCGTTGTCAATCACAACGCCCCGTTCCTGCTGCAGCTCCGGGTGCTCCAAATAGAGCAGCAGCTCGTGCACCAGATGCGCGCCCTCATCGCTTTTCGGCCTGTCGGGCAATGCGCGAATGGAAAGATTTTTATACATGTCAAACGCAAAATAGGCCCCCGCGGCGGCCGCGGAAGCGCAGGCGAGCGATTTCGCCGGTGATTTTTTCTTCATTTTTCCCCAATCCTTTTCTTCTCTTGCTTTTTTTGATTACATAAACAAACAGCTCCTGCAGAGTGCGCAGGGGCTGTTTGCAATAAAACGTGTTTGCAAGCCTGTGCTCTTCCCCTAAAAAATTAACTTTATTATAAGATATTTTATGTAACATTGTCAATCGTTTTCTGAAACAATACAAAAACACTAAAAAACGGGCATTCATAGACATTTGTGCGCTTGCAAAATCAGGCAAAAAATGCTAAAATAATATATATTGAATAACACCGTTTGCGAACGATGATTGTGAAAATGAAACAGA
Source organism: Oscillospiraceae bacterium (assembly GCA_031270605.1). Classification (GTDB taxonomy): domain Bacteria; phylum Bacillota; class Clostridia; order Oscillospirales; family Acutalibacteraceae; genus JAISXG01. Next base: position 39,483 of record JAISXG010000015.1, read on the forward strand.
AGCTTCATTTTTACGTCAAAAGCCTTGCGTCTAAATAAAGCCAAAAATAGCTTGAGGATTGGTAAGTATAGCGTTTTGCTTTGTTCGGCAGGCATGAAAATAAAATCAAAAATCGCCGGGAGGCAGTTATGCGTGTGATCAATTATTTTAAAAAGCACCGTCAGGTATCCGTCGCTCTTTTCTTTTTCGGTTTCAGTTTTCTTCTGTTGCTTGTCTGCACCACTTCCTCCCCGCTTTATCAGGTGAACGAATGGGTGGACTCAAACGCCTATTTTACCATGGGTAAAGGATTGATGAACGGCAAGGTGCTCTATCGCGATTTGTTTGACCACAAGGGCCCGTTTTTGTATTTGATTTATGGGATCGGCTATTTGTTTTCGCACAACAGCTTTTTCGGTGTTTTTGTCATGGAAAGCCTTGCTTTGGGCGTCACCCTGTATTTTGTCTATAAAATCGCGAAGCTGTTTTTGTTGGGCCGTCCCGCGGCGCTGAGCGCCGTGCTGTTCGGCCTTTTGTTTGTTGCGGGGCGGCACTTCAGCCAGGGCGGTTCGGCTGAGGAGTTTATGGCACCGTTTCTCACCATGGCGCTCTATTTTGCTATTGTGATCCTCAACGACGGGGCGGACAGGCCGCAAAAGGCCCCGCTTTTCGCGCTGGGGTTCTGCACCGCGGCGATTTTCCTGATCAAGATGAATATTATCATGGCGCTGTTCCCGATTATGCTCGTGATTTTTGTGCGGTGCCTGCTCAATAAAAATCTTCGCATCTTCTTTATAAACGCGCTTTTTTACGTCGCCGGGCTTTGTGTTCTGTTTGTGCCGTTTTTTCTCTATTTTCTCGCGACGGGCAGCTTGAAGGATTTTCTTTATGCC
>JAISXG010000026.1 GCA_031270605.1 Oscillospiraceae bacterium
GCGATTCTATGTAGGCGGGTAGCTCAGGTGTCCTTCATAAAGGGCGCAAAGGTATTTTCCGCGCAGCCGAAAACATCAAGCATAAAGTGCGCGCCGACGCGGAAGCCGTCGACGAAGGCTTCACAGGAGGATTCGCCCCAGACCTCACTGCACGCAGAGGAATAATCCAAAAATAATCTTTTTTCTTCTCCCTGCAGCATCTCAATTAATTTTTCTTCATTTTCTGACGATTTTTGCATTGCCCTGGCATAATTGGAATCGGAGTCGATCGGCCTTCCCTGAAAATTCAAATTGTCAAAATAGAGTTCTTCGATAAAACTGTACATATTGTGTACCTCCTTAATTTAGTTTTGTGATTATATTATAATCGTATTTGATTAGATTGTCAATAGAAAACATAATAATTATTGATTATATATTCTGCTTTGTTGACAGGATATAATTTATAGTGTTATAATAAAAACATTAAACTAGGAGGAATCCAATATGGCAGCCGCGAAAATAATCAAACATCTTCTCATTGAACGGGGAAAAAGTGTAAAAGACTTGGCCGATTTATTTGGAATCACGGGTCAAGGTATGAGTAACAAACTCTATAGGGATAATTTCACTTATGATGAAGTTGTAAAGATTGCGGATTTTCTCGACTGTGACGTAAAAATTATTACAAGGGATACAAAGAAAGAGTATTGATTTTTTCAACATATAAAAAAGCCCATGCAGAGGTTGATTCCTTGCATGGGCCTTTTGCTATACTTTTCGTAGCGGTAACAGCGGTTAATCGACTATATCTTCATTTTTTGTTTTGTCATAGAAAACGTCATCCCTTCGCCGATTCCGCGGTAACGGTGCCATACGGCCAGTCGATGACGCCGCCGAAGTCATACACGCTTGTGTAGCCCATCACAATCAGCTGCTTCGCGGCTTCCGCGCTCCTGCGCCCGCTGCGGCAATAGACAAGAATGCGCGCGCCCCTATCGGGCAAAACGCTCTCCGCTTTCTGTGCAACCTCATAGTCCGGCAAGAGCAGCGCGCCGGCAATGTGCCCCGCGTCGAATTCCTCTTTGGTGCGCACATCCAGCAAAATGTCCTCTTGCGGGTCCTGCAGCATCGCAAAGGCCTCTTCCGCCGTGATTTTTTGATAGTTGCCGCTCTGCTTGGTTTCAGAAGGTTGTTCCGACGCGCCTTCGGTCGCGGGTGCCGCCGTTGTTTGTGCGGTCGTTTGCTCCATGAAACCGCAGCCTGCCGCGAGCAAAACCATTTGCAGCAAAATCGCGGCGATGACGGTCTTGCGCTTCATGCCCCGCCCTCCTCTTTTTTGCCGCAATAATACTTTTGCAGCACGGCAATGACTTCCTCTACGCGGTGGTCCGCAATGAAATAGGTCACCGTCTGCCCCGACTTTGTGTTGCCGAGTATGCCGTGGGACTTCATCAGCCCCAGATGCTGTGAAAGCGCCGACTGCGTGATATGCGGCAGCTTTTCGCAAAGGCCGCTCACGTTCTGTGGCCCCCGTATCAGTGCGCACAGAATAAACAGCCGGTTTTCATTGGCAAGCACCTTTAACAGCCGTGCAATTTGCTTTGCCTGCTCATCCATTTAAAATCATCCTTTCTTTTGCCGCGTGAACACTCAAATTTTGCATTCGGCCTGAAACCCGCTGAAATCCTCCTTGCAACATTAGAGAATACTAATATACTTATATTCCGCCCCGTTGTCAAGTATTCCCGCGCAAAAAAAGAAAACAGTTCAGGCTCAAAGGAGAAAACCTGAACTGTCTTATTGTATAGTTGATTAACTCAAAAAGCGGTACAAGATTTGCGAGGATTATTTTTGTCGAACAAGGCGGAGGACGCAGCTTTGCCGGCGCAAGGCAAGGACGACAACGAAGCTGTACGGAAAAATACCGTCAATACTGTGCAAGGTTTCGTTGGCGGAGCAATACCTTTATGCCGTCGGCAATGAAAACCAAAACACACTTCCCTTATCAACTTGCGACTGTACGCCGCAATCTCCGCCGTGTAGTTGAAGGATTTTTTTCACGATTGAAAGCCCCAGCCCCGTTCCTGTGACGGCGCGGCGGTGCGTTTTGTCGACCTTATAATAGCGGTCCCAAATCAGGGGCAGCTGCTCGGGCGGGATGCCGCGGCCGCTGTCTATGACCTCGATTGTCACCCTGCCCTGCGCGCGGCTTTGGCGCACGGTGACATTTTTTTCTTGCCCGCCGTGGGTTATGGCGTTGATGAGCAAATTATAAAACGCCTGCGTAATTTTCACTTCGTCGGCGTTGACATAGACCTCTTCGTTTTGCACAAAGGTGATTTCATAGCCGTCCTTCTTCACGAGCGCCGCAAGCCGCTCTATGGTCGCGCCGAGGCTTTCGGTGAGGTTGTAGGTGCGGCGGTAAAGCTCCATTGTGCCTGTTTCAAGCTTTGATACGTCCATCACGTCGTTCACAAGCGATGAAAGGCGGGTGGTTTCGTCCATGATCACCTGCGTCTGCTCAGGCGTTACCTCCGCGGGGAAGTCGTGCATCATTTCGGCGTGGCTGTAGATGAGCGCGAGGGGCGTGCGCAAATCGTGCGAAATGTTGGCCATCAGCTCACGCCGCAGCGCTTCAACCTGTGAAAGGTCATGCGCGGCGTTGTTGAGCGTGTCTGAAAGCTCGCAGATCTCCAAAAAGCCGCGCCCCGAAAAATGCACGTCATAATCGCCGGTTGAAAGCACCTTTGCGCCGTCGCTGAGCTTTTCGATGGGCTTCGAAATTTTTCGCGCAATCAAAAACGCGAGCGCGATCGAAAGCAAAATCATGATTCCCGTAATAAAATACAGCTGCACCTTGAGGGTGGATACCGTCGCGTCCACGGGGGTTATCATTGCGTAAAACGTGAGCGAAACGGTGCGCCCGTTCGCGAGGGTGAATGTTTCTGTTTGCGTGATGGCCTCAAACTCCCGCCGGTCACGCCCGTTGTTCAGCATGGGGCGCTCAGGCTGAACAAATTCCTGCGCGGGCGCCACATGGATGTCCTTGGTCAGCTTTATGTCTGACATCAGCATCTGCAAATCTATCGTATCAATATTCTCTTGCACATAAGCGATCGCCTTTTGGATTTCGGCTTTGCGGATCACCTTGTACATATCCGTGAGCAAAACGGTTTGAAAAAACCACAAAATCAAAAGCAGCAACGCGCAAAAAGCGGTCAGGAATCCGAAGATTTTCCACTTGAGCTTGATGTTATCCATTTTCAAAACCGCCCCTCGCTTTTTCGTTTTTTGCACAGGCAACGCCCTCATCCCTCAAACCGATAGCCAAGCCCGCGCAGCGTGGTGATGAAGATCGCGTAGGGGCCGAGGCTTTTGCGCAGCAGCTTCATGTGCGTGTCAAGCGTTCTATCGTCGCCGTAATAATCATAGCCCCACACCTCGGTCAGGATTTTCTCACGGGGCACGGCTATGTTTTTGTTCCTGATCAGAAAGAACAGCAAATCATATTCCTTGGGCGCCATGTCCGCCTGAATGCCGTCCACAAAGACCTTATATGCGCTCAAGTCCACCCGCAGGCCTTCTTTTTCAAACACGGTGTGCCCGTCTTCGTTTACGCCCGCCGGCATTGCCCGGGCGCTGCGGCGCAAAATCGCATTGACGCGCAGCATGATCTCTTTTGACGAAAAGGGCTTGACCACATAGTCGTCCACGCCCAGCTCGAACCCGAGCACCTTGTCATACTCCTCGCCCCGGGCGGAGAGCATGATCACAGGCACCTGCGAGGTTTTGCGGATTTCTTTCACCGCCCCGAAGCCGTCAAGCTCGGGCATCATAATATCCATAATGATCATATCAAATTCGGTTTCACGGCAAAGAGCCACGGCTTCCATTCCGTTCTCTGCCTCCCGCACGTCAAAACCCTCAAAAGTTGCATAACGTTTGATGACGGCGCGAATGCCCGCCTCGTCGTCGCAAATCAACATTTTCGGCATCTTCCTGCCCTCCCTTCGCTGTCGGCGGATGCCTGACCTTGCCCGGCACAGTGTTTTCTGAATTTATTGCCTATAGTATACTACAGGCGCTTCAAAAATCAAAGCTGTTTTTCAAGCGAAGCCGTTCAAAAATCATTCAATAGCGATTCCTGTGCCTTGCCACAAGAACGGTTGCGGCAATCAGCAGCAACAGCAGCACCGCCGCCAACACCACAGTGTTCAGGACGCTTGTGTTTGCAGCAGTATTCCCCAAAACAGGGCTTATATTACCGCCCGCCGCCTGTGTGCCGCCGCTTTCGTCCTCAGGAGCGGCGCCGCTTTGGGAACTGCCGCTTTGCCCGCCTGCGTTGCCACCCATGCCAAAGCCGCCTTGCCCACCCGGGCCGCCGTCCATGCCGCCGCGCATGTTGGCAAGCATGCTGATCTGCTCCTCTGTCAGGCCAAGCGCCAAAAGCTGCTCTTTGACCGCGTCGGTGATCGTTCCGCCGGCATCCTCAAGAATCCGCATTGCCTGCTGCATCAATTCGCGGTCAGGCATGTTTTCACCCATGCCGCCGGGGAAATTGCCCTGAGGCTGTTCGCCTTGCGGCATTTCGCCCTCCGGCAGTGTTTGCTGCGTGCCGTCCCGGTTGCCGCCCTGTTCGTTCTGCCCGCCGGGTGTGCGGTCACCGCCCATCTGTCCGCCGCCCCCGCCCATGCTTCCAAGAGTCGAGAGCGAAACAGAATCCGCAGCAATGAGCAAATCGGGGTTCGCGCTTTGTTCTGCCGTCGTGGCAGGCACTGTGCCGTCAAGCTGCCCCGCAATGCTCTGTGCGCGCAGGTTGCCGAGAGTGACAAAGGCTTCGACCGCCGACTGATACTGTTCATAGGTGCAAAATGCCGTGGGGTCATTTTTTACAAACTCGCTGATGACAGCGTCAATGGCGCGGATGTTGCTTTCAAACTGCCCGTTCACAAAATAGCTGTCCAGCAGCTGCTGCAAATAGCTATGGTAGCGGCTGAGATATTCCTCATTTGCAAACAGCTTTTCAAGCAGCGGCCGTGCAGACATCTCAACACCGCTGATGGGCGTGTCTATTGGAAAATTCACAACAGAAGACGCTGTGCCGCTCTGAAAACCGCCCCACGCAAGGTTGTAGTCCCACGGCAAAACGGTGACCTTGCCGTCCTTTTCATAAAGATAATAATTCTGCGCCATGCTGGAGGAATAGCTGTCAAGGTTCACGACCACGGTATGCGCCGCGAGATAGCGCAAGATCCGGTCAACGTCAAAATATTGCTCGAGATTCCTGCCCTCGCTCAACGCCTTAAGCGCCGCGATCACGCGCTGATAGTCGTCTTCTGCCCCCTTGCCCACCACATTATTAAAGATCGCGCTGTAGCTTGATGAAGCATCATCCGTATATTGCAGCGTGCCGCCGTTACCGCCCCGTCCGCCGATATTTTCCATTCCTCCGCGGCCCGCGCGGCTGCCCGATGATTCAACACCTGTGGAGTCTGGGGCCTGCGCGCTTTGGGAGTCCGCAATGTTGTCTGTGCGTTCGCCGCCCATGTTGCCGCCCATATCCATACTTTTGACATTATAAAGCATGCCAGATGTGTCGCCAACCACGCGCTGCTCATAGCTGTCATTATACAGCTCCACCGCAAGATAAAGCCCCCAGGCCTCGCCGTTCACGGTGATGCTCGCAAACCCGAAGCACGGCACGTCCACGCCCGCTTCCCGCATCAGTTCATAGGACACATACTCCTTCATGTAGGTGTAGTCGCCCATCATGTTGTTGACCACCATGCTTTCAAGCCCGAAGCAGTTCTGGTTTTTGATATATTCGTCAAACTGCAGCCGAAAGCTGTAGCGGTCGCTGCCGCTCTGCGCCACCTGCGTCAGGCTTGAGTTGCCCTTGGGGCGAATGCCGATGTTCTGCACTTTTTCACCGTTGATAACGACGTCGGCCATGATGAATTCTTCAGAGGCGGCATTGTCCAGCATGCTTTGCCATGCGCTCTCGTCCGCAATAATATCAATTGTGATGATGTCTTCACCAAAAATTTTTGTGACGTAGTCCGGCTGGGCAGAGAGTGTGCCGTCCTCTTCCCCCGAACCGCTCAGCACCGTGGCGAGCCCGCAAAACAGCAGGGCGAAGCTCATAACGACCGCCACAATCAGAGAGATGCGTTTGCTTTCAATCATGCCGTCGCCTCCGTTCCATTTTTTGTGGTCGTCATGCCGTATATTCGCCGTTATAGCTCACCAATGAGGCGTTGCGCACGCCCTCGATCTCCAACAGCTCGTTTACAAGCCGGGCGGACATGTCGGTAATGCGCACCTCAGCCGTCAGTTCAATGCCGTTTTTTGAAACGGTTTTGGATTTAATCAGCATTTTTTGCGTTTTTGAGCGCAGGGCTGCGATCGCCGCGATCTCGGCGGCGTCGGAATCAAGAGAAAGCACAATGATGTAAGGAGTGTGTGTATTTTTGCGGCTCACGAAAAGGAAGAGGACCAGACCGATGATCACAGATCCGATCACCGCAAGCGGCAGCAGCCCCGCGCCGATAACGATGCCCGCCGAAATTGACCAGAAAAGAAAGGCGATATCAAGCGGCTCCTTGACAGCCGTTCGAAAGCGCACGATCGAAAGCGCGCCGACCATGCCGAGCGAAAGAACCACATTGGAGGTCACAGCAAGAATGATCAATGTGGTGATGAGCGTCATGGCCATGATGGAAACACCAAATGAGGCCGAATACATCACGCCCGCGAAGGTTTTTTTATAGACAAAAAAGATAAACAGCCCAACGGCAAAGGCGAGCGCCATCGCAATCACAATATCCAGAATAGAAGCCTCGGTTGCCTTTTCAAGAAAGCTGCTTTTGAAAATATCACTGAAGGTCATATTGTATTCTCCTTAAATTTTGATGTTTATAATAATTTATACTCAAAGAATGCGCGCGGCGGCATATTTTGAAAACGCCGTTGCCTGCCTGCCTGAAAGCGTGACCATGCCGCGGATGAATTCTGGCAGAAAATGGTCATATTTCACCTCAAGCACCGCCGTATCGGGCAGTGGAATGCTGATATACTCCGTATTCAAAAAATCCTTTACATGGCAGCTCGCGCGCATATCATAGTCAAGCGTAACGCGCACGTTGCCCGCCCGGCACACAAACGCGTCGCGCCGGTAGTCCACAATGTTTTTCGGGCGCAGCAGCTGGGTGCGCATTTTCGCATAAAGCTCAAGCTGCAGCGAGTCGCCGCCTGCTCTGAGCGCCTCAATGTCGCCATTCATCAGCGCGCGGCAGGCTTCGGGTGAAATCACGCTGCTTTGCTTGAAGCACATGCCGCCCTGCTTGCTCTTTTTTTCAAGCCGCACAAAGCCTGTGTCGTCGCCGTAAAACCGCAGGCGGAACTTTTCGCGGTTGTCCACTCCGTCTATTTTTTCGCGCAGGGCCCTGTCGCTGTAGTTGTCGAAATATAAGCTGCGAATGCGATAGCCGCCCTGTGCGTCGGCATGTTCGTCACGCGCCATCACATACGGCAGCCTCAACTGCAGCTGCTGCAGATCAAAGCGGTTGATAAAATGCTTGAGCTCATGCCTGCCGCCCTCTGTTCTCATCATACCGATTTCTTCCTTTCGCATCAGTGCTTCTTGCCCGCGCTCTCCGCTTTGAGCGGCGCAAGGCTATAGATTTCATCCACATTTTTGGCGACCTCGGGCGAATGCGTCACAATGATCACGCACTTGTTCTCTTCTCTCGCGAGGCGCTTGAAAATGTTGATGATCTCCTCCTGCGTGCCAAGGTCAAGGTTGCCCGTGGGCTCGTCCGCAAGAATGATGTCCGGGTCGTAGGAGAGCGCCCGGGCAATCGCCACGCGCTGCTGCTCGCCGCCCGAAAGCTTTAAAATTTTCCTGCCCGCCTCTGCCTCGTTCAGCTCCACCTTTGAGAGCATCTCAAGCGCGTGGGCTTTTTTGTTCGGGATTTTCTTGCCCGAAACATCCATAGAGAGCGTCACATTGCGCAGGGCCGTGTAACCGGGAATGAGGTTGAAGCTTTGAAAAATCACGCCCACATACCGGCTGCGATAACGGTAGCGGTCAATTTTTGTGATGTCCTTGTCATCATAATATATCTTTCCCCCTGTGGGGCGGGCAAGCCCCGACAGCAGCGAGAGCAGCGTGGTTTTGCCCGCGCCGGACTTGCCGACAATGCCATAAACCTTGCCCTTTTCAAACGAATAGTTGATGTCTTTCAATACCTGAACTCTGCTGTCATAAGAGAACGATAAGTTCTCAAGCCTTAAAATGCTCATGTTTTATCCTCCTTATGCCCTTTCACTCAAAATCTTCAACGGCTCATAGCGCATCACGAACACAACCGCCACCAAAGAGGCAAAGAACGTCAGCAAAATCCCGATTGCCATCAGCTGCCCAAGAACCCAAAAATCTGTTTTCGCGCTTAACGTGGTGATATAATCCACCTGAGCGCTGTTGCCGAAGCTCTGCTGGGAGCTTCCCGTTCCGCCGCCCGCGCCCTGCATGCTTTGCCCGGGCCTGCCGAAGGATTCGCTCTGCTCTGACTCCTTTGTTTCCTGCGCTTCAATCTGCGAGGCAAGCAGCGCGTCTGAAACGGGTACGCTCAGAACCGCGCCGACGCCGCTGCCCGCAACGATCGCAATGAGCGTCACCGCCAGAAGCTCCGCAACGAACTGCGTTGCCACTTTGCGCTTTTTCATGCCGATCGCCGTCAGCACGCCGACCTCATATTTGCGCTCGCGGATGTTGAAGATGTTCAGCACGACCAGAATCGCGCCGCCCACGGCCAGCACCACCCAGAGCATGAGGTTCGCAAACTTCGCGGTGTTCTGAATGGGCACAAGGCTCTCTTCATAGCTCGAAAGGTCAGAGGAGCTGACCGTGTAGCTGTCGCCGAGGCCCATTGTTTTTGCATCCTCGGCAAAGGCTTCATAATCCTCCACACTGGCGAAAAGATAAGTGCCGCTTGTTGTGCCGCTCAGCGCGGTTGTTTGCTCGCGGCCGTTGTCATCTGTGGTCACTTCCGCATTCTCTTTTGTATAAGCAATAAACTTGTTCAAAGCGGTATAGGAAGTATAAATGCGGTTTGCAGGGTCCATCGCCGTTGAAAAGTTTCTGCCGAACTCGTCGCTTGAAGACGTGCTTGTATAGGAATAAACGCCGGTTATCGTGAAGGTGAAATACTGCTCCTCGTTATCCGGGTTTGTAAGCATGATTGTGTCGCCGACAGCAAGGCTGTTGAATGCCGCCAGCTCCTCACTGATGACACAGACGTTTGAATCGGACGTCACGTCAAAAATCTCGCCGCTTGTGATTTTGCTGCCGCCGCTCACAAAATCACTCATCGCGCTGTAGGAGTTGTAGCCCACCACGCTGAAGTCGCCCTGCAAAAAATTGCCTCGGCCGCCCATGCCGTCCTGCTGCATATTGCCGCCGGGGGTGGTGGGCGTTTGGGCGTCGGATGGGGTTTGTGTGGTGGTTTCTTCTTCTGAGGTATCCTCATCACTGACGGGGTCAACCTCAAAACCGTTTACGGAAGCCGTCAGAGTGTAAAGAAACTCTTTTACAGATTCCGACTGCGCATAGGTCTGCATCTCTTCCAGCGTGAGCTGCTGCACGCTTTGCATCTGCGTGCGTGCGTCCTGTCCGCTGTTTTGCGCGTTTTGCATCAGCTTGCTGCGGTCGACTGAAATCGAGGCCGAAATGGAAAGGTTCTTCAGGCCCTCTTCCTCCGCCGTTTTGGCCGACTGCTTGACCGAAAGTGAAATGCACGACGACACGGCAATCACCAACACGATAATCGCAATCAAAATGTTGCGCCCTTTTGCGCTTTTGATGTTCAAAAACGCATTTTTCAAAATATACACAAAAAATTCCTCCAGTCTTGTTGAAGCACCGTTTTATCAACTGATGCACACAGTTTATCCCCGCAACCTGAACGGCTGTTGTCGGCTATCTGATTTCTGGCTGAACTTTTTTAATAATAAAAAATCCCCCATGCACAAGCACAGGGGGCGAAGCAGGGGAGTGTATTCAGATTTTTTTCACGGGCCGCGCTTCAATATACCCGCGCCAGCCCTGAGGCTCAAGCTGAAAGCGGGGCGCGTCGTCGTCCGCCCACGCATAGCCATAAACCGCCGGCTGATATTGCCCGATGGCCTTCTGAATGCGCGTGACAGCGTCACAGAACGAGTCGTCGCTGTCGTCGAACTCCGTCCCCTGAAACACCATCATGCTGCAAGGCGCAAGGGTGACGGTCTCAAATCCCTCGGGCACCTCGCCGCTGTAATCGGCGGGCACCTCCACGCCCTGCACATAGCTTGACGTGCCGCCGGGAATCAGCTTTTTTGGCAGCCATACGCCGATCGGCTCATAGAGCGCCTCTTTCACGCTGCACAAAATCCCCCAGATGTCGCAGCCAGCCTCTTCGCAATAGGCAAAATAATCCTCCGCCGTCTTTGCACGCTTTAAAATCAGCTTTCGCTCCGGGCGTTCGATCACCTGCACAAACACAGTGGTGGTTTGCTCTTTGTTCTCCATGCTTTTTTCTCCTCTCTGTGTGAATAAATAATAAGACAGCACGGGTGAGGGCAAAAACAGCCGGATGGGCGAAGGGCGGCGGCTGTAGCGCGAGGGCGTGACGCCGAACTCCTTTGAAAACGCCCGCGTGAAGCCCTCGTGGCTGTCAAACAAAAAGTCGAGCGCGGTGTCAAGCACCTTCACATTCCCGTCGCGCAATTTGAGCGCGGCCTGCGTCAGGCGCAGCATGCGCAAATATTCAAACGGCGTTCTGCCCGTGAGCTCTTTAAATATCCTGACGCAGTAAAACGGTGAATATCCGCAGTGCCTGGCAAGCGCAGACAACGTAATATTGCTGCATACATTACGCCCGAGATAGTCCTGCATTTTTTGCACGGCCATCACCTTTTCCAGCTCCATTAGCCTCACCTCAGCACTATCATAGCAGTTAACAACATGGTTTTCTTGACTTGAATTGCACAAAAATATATTCAGGATAAAGACAGGCGAAAATATCCCTTTGCTTCGTCAAAAACAAAGCCGTTCGCGAGCAAAATGTCGCAGGACGCGCCGTTTTCCTCTTCGGGCTGCACAACAACCTCTTTCGCATGTGTATGCCCGCGAACCTCTTCAAGCAGCAAGCGGATAATCTGTTTGCCGCAGCCCCGGCCAAGGTAACGTTCTTCGCCGATTAAATAGTCAATGCTGAACATTTCGCCGGGAACAGCGGCGGAATACCAATCCTCGCCCGCGTCACAGCAGTCGTAATATTGGCAAAAGCCGACGGGGGTGGCTTCGTCCGTCACCATAAAGTGGCGAATGAATGAGAACGCCCCGTTGCGCTGCTCCATTTCGTCCATCCACGCCTTTGGGTCCTCATACCATTTCAAAATATACGGCTTGTGGAGCCACTCGTTCAACAGCGGAATGTCCTTATCCTCCAGCGGGCGCAACGCCAGTGTCATGTTCATAGCATCACCTTTTCCTTTCTGTTATGGTTCGGGGTTCACAGCGCACACGCTGAGCAGCGCGTCGTTTGCGACGTCAATCACGGCGAAGGAATAATAGCCCAGATTGCCCGCAATTTCGTCGCTAGGCCGCAGCATTACAGCAAACACGCCGTCTTTTATGGCGGCCATTGATTCCGAATCCACTCTCTCAACATCGAAAGCGGTCAGCTGCAGCAGCTCCGATCCTTTATAAAAAGAAGGATAGTCATATCTGTATGCTGATTCAAAACGCGGCGGATAGGCGTATTCCTCGGGCACAACCCAGTTTTCATGGTCTTTTGTTAAAAGGCTGATCCTGCTCTCTTCAAAATCAATTTCGTAAATATAAGTCGCCGCAAACGGTAGCCGGAGCCGTTTGGTAGCAGGCTTCCCAAGAATCCAGTTGTTCTGGTTTCTGAAAACCAAATGCCGCCCGTCAGGCGTAAAATAATACATCGGCATTGCTTCCATAGAGAAGCGCTGCAGCCCGCTCACATCCAGCGCCCGGTCAATGGTGTTTTGCCGGATGTTATAGCGGAAGATATACTCCCCGTATTCGCCGTAAGTGGCATAGGCATAGGATTCGTTCGCGAACAGCATCACCCAGCCCCTTGAGCCGAAGATGGCGGACTTCATCTCCTCACGCGCGGCAGCAGTGTCTGCAAAACGGGGCGGAATCTCTGTGTTTTCTTCTTTTATTGTTTCAAGCAGCTCTTTGCCCGAAAGCTCACAAATATCGTCCCAATTTGCAAATGTTTGCGTGTAGCGCATAGAGCCGTCCACAATATAGGAAAAAAAGTTCGGCGCCTGATGTTCATCAAAATAATAATAGGTGCGGCCAAGCTCTTTTTTTATTTCCTGAAAGGTCATGCCCGCGGACAGCTTTTCAATGGCTTCTGATTTGATTTCGCGTTCACGGATTCTGTCGCCGTCCGTTGCATCAGCAAGCGAGCAACCTGAAGCAATGCAAAACACCAAGAGAATGGCAACGATGCAAGTCCTCATGCCTTTTTTTCTTTTTATCACAGCAAACACCTCTTTTAAGGAACTCTTCTTTTGGTTTATAGTATCATAAGAATATTCATTTATCAACTGTTCCTTTAAAAAGCTCGGCTCAAACACAAATCCCCCACAAGGGCAAGCCTTGTGGGGAATCCGGTAGCCTTTTTCTTATTTTTTAAACACACGCTCCGCGTAGCGTACGCTTTCCATCGCGTTTTTGCCATAGAAATCCGCGCCGATCATGTCCGCGTATTCCTGTGTGAGCACCGCGCCGCCCACCATAACAAGCGTGCCGGGCTTTTTTTCTTTGAGCTGACGGATGGTTTCCGCCATGGCGGGCACCGTCGTCGTCATCAGCGCGCTCAGTCCCACAAGCTTCACGTTGCGGCTGACCGCTGTTTCCACAACCAGCTCCGGCGGCACATCGCGCCCGAGGTCAATCACATGAAAGCCGTAGTTTTCCATGATAGCCTTCACAATATTTTTGCCGATGTCGTGAATGTCGCCTTTTACGGTGGCGAGGATGACGGACGGGCCGACTTCGTCTGACGAGGGCATTTTTTTCTTTGCCTCTTCAAATGCGGCCTTCGCGGCTTCCGCGCTCATGAGAAGCTGGGGCAAAAACACGGTTTTTTCTTCAAACCCCTTGCCCACAACGTCAAGCGCGGGCACGATCTGCTCATTGATGACCGCAAGCGGCTCTTTTGTTTCAAGCGACTGCCTTGCAAACAGCGCAGCGTCAGCGGCAAGGCCGCGCACAATCGCGCCCGCAAGGCCGCCCTGCTCGCCTGCAAGGCTTTTTGCAGCGGGGTTTTTTGCCGCAGAAGATGATTCAACCGTAATATTCTGCGCAAAGCCGATATACCCCTGACAGTTGTCGTCAAGCGCCGCAAGCGCCATGTAGGTGTGATAGGCCTTTTGCATTTCATCCGAAAAGGGGTTCATAATCGCCGCGTCAAGCCCTTTTTGTAAAGCTAAAATAAAAAATGTTGCGGTAATAAAATCACGGTTTGGCAACCCAAAGGAGATATTTGAAATGCCCAGTGAACAGCATGAGCCATACCGTTCCCGAATCAGCGGGATGGATGCAAGCGTCACCTGCGCCGCGGTCTGGTCTGACGAAATCGTCATTGCCAGCGGGTCAAAAATCAGATCGTGCGGGGCGATGCCGTATTGCGCCGCGCGGCTGACAATGCGCCCGGCAATCGCCGCGCGTCCCTCCGCCGTTTCGGGAATGCCCGATTCGTCCAGCGTCAGGCAAACCACATAACCGCCGTATTTTTTTACAAGAGGGAACACCGCGTCCATGCTCCCGTCGCTGCCGTTGACGGAATTGATCATCGGCTTGCCGTTATAAATGCGCATCGCGCGTTCCATGGCTATCGGGTCAGACGTGTCGATCTGCAAGGGCAGGTCGCACACGCCCTGCAATTCTTTCACACACAGCTCGAGCATGGCGGGCTCGTCGATTTCGGGCAGGCCCACATTCACGTCAAGCACATGGGCGCCCTGTTCCTGCTGGGCTACGCCCTCATTCAATATATAGCTGATTTCCTGATTTCTCAACGCTTCTTTGAAGCGTTTTTTGCCCGTGGGATTGATCCGCTCGCCGATGAGCACCGGCACCTTGCCGAACTCCACCGCGCGGGTGTAAGAACTGATGACAGAGCGTTTTTTCCGCGTGACGGGCATTGGGGTCATGCGTTTTGTTTTTTCAACCAGCATGCGGATATATTCGGGCGTGGTGCCGCAGCAGCCGCCCGCAACGCGCGCGCCGCCCGCAACGATTTTTTGCATGACTTCCGCAAACTCCTCCGCAAACACGTCATACACTGTTTTGCCGTTTTCCGCATGCGGCAGCCCCGCGTTGGGCTTGACGAGCACGGGAACCGAAGCGGCCGAAACAAGCCTTGGCAAAATGTCGAGCATTGCGTCCGGTCCGAGCGAGCAGTTGATGCCGATGACGTCCGCGCCCAACCCCTCAAGCATGGCCACCATAGCTTCGGGGTCCGTGCCGCTCATGAGCTTTGCGCTCTCGTCATACACATTGCTCACAAACACGGGTAGCGAGCAGTTTTCTTTTGCCGCCAGCACCGCGGCCTTTGTTTCATAGCAGTCGTTCATGGTTTCAATAAAAATATAATCAACGCCCGCATCCGCGCCCGCGCGCACAACCTCCGCAAACAGCGCGACGGCGGTTTCAAACGAAACATCCCCCAGCGGCGCGAGCAAAGGCCCGAGCGGGCCGATATCGAGGGCAAGAAACTTCTCTTTCTGACCGCCCGCCGCGGTGTCGCGGGCTTTTTTTGCACAATCCACGGCCGCAAACACGATTTCGCGCACCGAATAGCGGCCGTCCCGCCCGTCAAACTTGAGGGCGTTCACGCCGAAAGTGTTGGTTGAAACGGCATGGCTGCCCGCCTCATAATAGGCGCGGTGCAGGGCGATAATCTCCTCCGGGCTGGTAATGTTCCACGTTTCCGGCAGCTCGCCGGGCCGCAGCCCGCAGGACTGCAGGTACGAGCCCATCGCGCCGTCAAGATAAAAAATACCGTTTTGAATTTGCTCCAGAACTGTCATAAACGCTCCTTAAATCAATAATCTGTCAGCAAGAATGCGGCGGCGCGGGCAAAGCCGCGACAGAAGGGGTTTTAGCCTCGTCAGCATTCTTCTATAGCTTCAAAATCCTTTGATTTTGAAGCTTATAATCTGAATTCACAATTCTGCTTGTCACACACCATGCAGTCCCCGAGCCGCTTCATGCAGCCGGTTTTGCCGATGCCTACAATGGCCGAAACCGACTTTTGCGGCACCATCAGCATGGCTTCTGTCAGCGAAATGCCCGCGTTGCGGTTCGCTTCAAGCAGCTCCAGCAAATCCTTTTGAAGCGCAAGGGGCAAATCGCCGTAGCCCGGGCTGAAGCGCGGGCGCAGCAGACTGCCGATGTGTTCTTCGGCAAACCGCTCGCAAAGCGAATCGCAAAACGATTCAATCGCCGCCGTGCCAACGGCATCCAGCGCCAACGCCTGCGCAGGCGAACTGACCGCCGCGCGCTTTCTCTGCCGCTCGGTTTCCATACCCGTTGTAGCTGCAAACAAAACCGCTTCTTCACACCCCGCAAGGTTTTTCGCAAGCGCATTCCCCGGCGCATAAAGCGCCCCAAGCAGCACGCCGCCCGGGGCGGGGGTGACGGCGACGGGCAGATAGCATGCGGCATAGCGCGCCACCTGCTGAAACTGGGCAAGGCTTTTTTCGACAAGCGCGGCGAGGGTTTCATCCGGCTCAGTGCGGCCAAGCCCCATATAGCGGTAAACGCTGCGCAGAGGAATTGCAACACTGTCAGAATTCAGCGTAACTATTGTTATGTTTGACAGGCGGCTCATCGAATAATCTCCGAAAGGTTTTCGTGAATTCTTTGCGCCACAAACGGGTTGTTCATCGAATAGACATGTACTGCCGGGACACCGTTTGCGAACAGATCCACGATCTGCTCTGTGGCATAGGCGATGCCCGCCTGCCGCATGGTCGCCGGGCTGCCGCCGAAACGGTCAAGAATATAGCGGAAGCGCTGCGGCAGCACCGTGCCTGAAAGAGCGGTGATGCGGCGGATCTGTGACAGGTTTGTCACAGGCATAATGCCCGCAACCACGGGCACAGGAATGCCTGCGTCACGGATTTTAAACAGAAAGTTATAAAACACATTGTTGTCAAAAAACATCTGTGAGGTCAAAAACTCGCAGCCGGCATCCACTTTCTTTTTGAGGTTTTGAATATCCTCACGCTGTGAAGAGGACTCCGTGTGCCCCTCGGGGTAGCACGCGCCCCCAACGCAAAAGCCGCCAAGCTCGCGCAGCTCCGCAACAAGCTCGCTCGCATAGCGGTATTCCCACTCCTGCCGCACCTCTGCGCCGGGCGCAAGGTCGCCCCGCAGGGCAAGCACATTTTCAACGCCCGCCGCGCGCATCGCCTCCACCTGGCCGCGCACGCCCGCATGGGTGGAGTTGACGCAGGTCAGGTGCGCCAAAACCGGCACATTGCATTTTTGTTGAATGTTTGCGGCGATCGAGACGGTGTAGTCGCTTGTGCCGCCGCCCGCGCCGTAGGTCACGCTCATAAAGTCGGGCGCGAGCGCCGCAATCTCTTCTGTCGCGGACTGAATGCTTTCATAGGCGGCGTCGTTTTTCGGCGGGAACACCTCAAATGAAAGCGAGGGCTTTGGGGACAGAATCACATCTGTCAGCTTCATATGTATGACCATCCTTTCGCAGAATCTAAAATAATTTGGCCGAATCCGCATGCAAACGGCAGATCCAAGCCTTGCTTTTGCGCGAAAGAATAAACATCATCTGTTGAGCGATGGTTCTCCAATGGGTTCCTTGCCGCGCAGTCACAATCATAATCTATAAAACCTATATGAATTAAAATGATTATATCACTCTTTTATATTTTATACAATCCATAAATCTTAGTTTACTCTTTTTATGCCCGCAAATCAACCCTGTTGTGCACAAAGCGCATCATATATATCAAAACCATAGCCTGATTGTTGCCGCGCTTACCCTGAAAACACCTTCCGGAGTAAAAATGTTATAAATATGAATAATATATCAAACATTGGTCCATAAATAAGATATCGCAACAATAACATAATTTTACCTTGCAAAAAAAGTTGAAATCTGATATAATGTGATTGTTAATAATACTATAATTGACTGATTACGCGCTTTTTTAGGTGAAAAACAGAAAAAACGCAAAGAAAACCGGCAGCAAGGCACGTTCCACCGACCGGGTTATTTTTTGTGTTGCGCTTTTTATGGAGCATGTTCAAAGATGAGCGAAAAATGCCCATGCGGCGCAGCCAAAACCCCTGCTACCGCACACCGCTTCCCGGAGAAATGAAGGAGGGTTATTTTGAAAGCGGATTTACATTGCCATACGAAACTTTCCGACGGTTCGCTTGGCATAGAGGAAATCATCCAGCTGGCAATCAAAAACGGCCTTGACGCCATTGCGATTACGGACCATGACTGTTTGGCCGGCAACACACGCGCAAAAATTATCGGAGAGAGAAATGGCTTGAAGGTCATACCGGGGGTTGAGATATCCGCGACTGAAAAAGAGACCGGCCGCACGATGCATATTCTTGCCTATAAATGTGACTGCCCCGACAGGCTTGAGGGACTTTGCCACAAAAACTCCACCATCCGCAAACGTGCGGGGCAATATATGATGGTAAAGGCCGCCGCAAAATACAACATCAGCGCGGACCTCGTTATGAAATGCGCGTCCGGCTCCACAAACCTTTATAAACAACATATTATGCACGCGCTCATGGAGTGCGGCTATACAACTGAGATATACGGCGAGCTTTATAATAAGCTCTTTTTGCCCGATTCGCCCGACAGCATCCTTGTCTCTCCGCAGTATGCGCCCGTTGAAGATGTGATTTCTATGATCCACGAGGCGGAAGGCATTGCGGTTCTCGCGCATCCGGCGCTGCACGGCAACATCGATTTGATTGAGCGCCTGATCCCCATGGGGCTTGACGGCGTTGAGGTCTGGCACCCCACCGCGACACCCGAAGCCGAGGAGCAAATCATGGCGGTCGCGAAATCCGCGGGGCTGCTGATGACGGGCGGCTCGGATTTTCACGGGTTGTATAACCGCAGCAAAATTCTGCCGGGCGACTATGTGACCCCCAAAAAGAATTTTGACGAGCTGATGAACTATAAAGCGCGCAAAAAAAGGCAGCAGCGCAAAGCCGAGGTCGCGGCTGCTGTTTCTGTTGAGTAAAAAAATGAAGCCAACAAAAATCCCCTTGGTTTTTTGTTGGCTTTTTATATAATGGTCTGAATCAGGAGGGTTGCTTGTGTGTTATTTTATCGCATCCTTTATTAATAAAAAAATGAAAACGCAAAAATTTGACTTACTGGCAAAAAGCGAAAATAAAATGGCCGGGGCCTCTGTCTATTGGTTTGCAGACCTTCATCTTCCGGGCGCTTACGGCCCTTTGCTTTTTACAAATAACGGCTGCGACTGTTCTTCGCCCATAGGCGGAATAAATCACAC
This sequence comes from Oscillospiraceae bacterium, assembly GCA_031270605.1. Taxonomy (GTDB): domain Bacteria; phylum Bacillota; class Clostridia; order Oscillospirales; family Acutalibacteraceae; genus JAISXG01. The sequence goes on from JAISXG010000026.1 coordinate 18,589, forward strand.
AGCGGCAGAATTGACCGATGCGGATGGCGCTGCTTTGCAGGAATATGTAAATTTCATAAAAAGGTTGCAGACCTTGCCAAATGCTGAATATCTGGTGTTGCTAAAGCACTGGGCGGACAATCCGCCTTTTGGAATCGAGGACGTCCTGAGAAATGAAATTGTTTTTGCCGATGATATAACCTGCGACTTCCTTGCGACCATAGAAGATGACGTGCTGTATAAGATTCTTTTGAAAAGCGAGGCGGAGCATTTATAGTAGTTGAGGCTTGGCGGTTCCTATCGTCAATCACTCTTTTATGCGGCCAATTGCAGGCAAGGTAACGCCTGCTTTAAAATAGAAATGAAAGGGTTGACACCAATGAACAAACGGCAAAAGGATATTCTTGCGCAACTATCGGGCATCTCTTCGGCCAGAAAGGTCAGGGCCGCCGGCGGGCTAACAAAAATCACCGCCATTTTCACCGTGTTTTTTCAGCTTTTCAGCGCGCTGCTGTTTGAAACACCGCGCGACCCGAACGGTCAGGACCTGAACCTTGACAGCCGCTTCGAGCTTGTCTGGGCGGATGAATTTGACCAGGGTGCTCTTGACTACAACTACTGGGGCGGGCACTACATCTGGGGTATTGACGGCGGCTATCAGCGCGACACCTCCTATTGGAACATGGACCAGGTCAGCTTTGACGACGATAATTTGATTCTCACTGTTGAAAAAAGAGACGGCGGCCCCTCTGAAACCGGCTATTATTCCACGGGCATCGACACGAACCCCGACCACCAGTTCTTCCCCGAAAGCACGGGCTATGAGCAGACCCGCGGCTATTTTGAGGTGCGCTGCATCCTGCCGAAAGGCGCAGGGCTGAATCCTGCGTTTTGGCTCATCGGCGAGGGGATGTTCACCGATGTGACGAGCGGCGTGACGGGCTGTGAAATCGACGTGTTTGAAACAAAAACAGACCAGAACAAAGATAAAAAGTGGATCGGCTCGGTTTATCACACCGTTCACTACGGCAGTTATGAAGAATTTCACAAGCAGGAGGTGCAGGGCTGGTTCTATGCCAACGATCCCTATGAGGAATACAACACCTACGGTCTTGAGTGGAGCGAGGACAGTTACATTTTCTATATCAACGGCGTTGAGACCGCCCGCACGAACTTCGGCGGCATTTGCGAAGCACCCCTTTACCTGATTCTTTCCGTGGGGGTTGACGAGCATGTGTTTGACAACACAGACCTGCCCTCGCAGTTTATTGTGGACTATGTGCGCGCCTATCAATACAAGAGTTAGTGTATAATAAAGCAAAATATGGCAACAAATACAAAAGTCCGCAAAGATAAGTTCGACATTTTAGAGTAAAAACAGGTAGATATATGCAATAATCTATGCTATAATAATCGTCGGTCAAAATTGGCTGTTAGTTTTATCAAAAAAGACATAACCGCCGGAATGGTATTGACACCATTGAATTAAATTTCTTTTTGGAGGAAGTCAAATGAGCCACAAGTATGTTTATTTATTCTCTGAGGGCGACGGTTCCATGAAGGAGCTGCTGGGCGGCAAAGGCGCGAACCTTGCCGAGATGGTCAAGCTCGGAATGCCCGTGCCGTCAGGCTTCACGGTCACAACAGAAGCCTGCACCCGCTATTATGAGGACGGCAAGGTCATCGCTCCCGAAATTGAAGCCGAAATCTATGAGATGCTTGCGAAAGTGGAAGAGCAAAACGGCAAACGCTTCGGCGATGCATCTTCCCCCCTGCTTGTTTCTGTCCGTTCGGGCGCGCGCGCGTCCATGCCCGGCATGATGGACACCATCCTCAACCTCGGCCTGAATGACGAAGTGGTCGCAGGTTTGATCGCGGGCAACTCCGCACCTGAATTCGAGCGTTTCGTTTATGACTCCTATCGCCGTTTTATCCAGATGTTCTCCGACGTCGTTATGGAAATTTCAAAGAAAAAATTTGAAGAGATCATCGACGAACTCAAAGAGAAAAAGGGCATCAAAAACGACATTGAGCTCACAGCGGCAGACATGAAAGAGCTTGTCGCGCTGTTCAAAGCATATTACAAAGAACAGAAGGGCGAAGAATTCCCCTCTGACCCCAAAGCGCAGATGATGGAATCCGTCAAGGCTGTTTTCCGTTCATGGGATAACCCCCGCGCCAACGTCTATCGCCGCATGAACGACATCCCCTATTCCTGGGGCACAGCCGTCAACGTGCAGCCCATGGTGTTCGGCAATTTGAATGACAAATCCGGCACAGGCGTTGCGTTCACCCGCAACCCCGCAACCGGTGAAAGGGCGCTGTTCGGCGAATATCTCATCAACGCCCAGGGCGAAGACGTGGTTGCCGGCGTGCGCACCCCCTCTCCGATTTCCCACCTGCATGAGGATATGCCCGAGGTATATGAGCAGTTTGTGGAAATCGCAAACAAACTTGAGGCGCACTACAAGGATATGCAGGACATGGAGTTCACCATTGAAAACGGCACACTCTACATGCTGCAAACCAGAAACGGCAAGCGCACCGCCGCCGCCGCTTTGAAAATTGCCATCGCTCTTGTTGACGAAGGCGTAATCACAGAAGAAGAAGCGGTTCTGCGCGTGGAACCCAAACAGCTTGACGACTTGCTGCACCCGCAGTTTGACGCCGCCGCTCTGAAGGCCGCCACAGTCATCGGCACAGGCCTTGCCGCTTCTCCCGGCGCCGCCTGCGGCAAAGTGGTATTTACCGCTGAAGACGCAAAAGCATGGGCGCAGCGCGGCGAAAAAGTCATTCTTGTCCGCCTTGAGACCTCCCCCGAAGATATTGAAGGCATGGTAGCCGCCGAGGGTATTCTCACTGTGCGCGGCGGCATGACCTCCCACGCGGCGGTCGTTGCGCGCGGCATGGGCACCTGCTGCGTCTCCGGCTGCGGCGAAATCAAAATGCATGCTTCCGAGGGCTATTTTGAACTTGGCGGCAAACAATACAACGAGGGCGACTACATCTCCCTCGACGGCTCCACCGGCAAAATCTACGGCGAGGCTGTTCCCACCGTTGAGGCCACCATTTCAGGCGATTTCGGCCGCTTCATGGCTTGGGCGGACGCACGCAGGGCTTTGAAAGTGCGCACCAACGCGGACAACCCGCGCGACACAAAGCAGGCGGTGGACTTCGGCGCGGAGGGCATCGGCCTGTGCCGCACCGAGCACATGTTCTTTGAGGGCGACCGCATCAAGTCCATCCGCAAGATGATCGTCGCAAAAACCGTTGCGGAGCGCGAGGCTGCCCTTGCGGAAATCCTCCCCCTGCAGCAGGGCGACTTTGAAGAGATGTACACCGTGCTTGAGGGCCGCCCGATGACCGTCCGCTTCCTTGACCCGCCGCTGCATGAGTTTGTGCCCACAAAGGACGATGAAATCGCGGAGCTTGCAGGCGAACTGAACCTGACGGTCGAAGCACTCAAAGCGATTATTGAGGGCCTGCACGAATCCAACCCCATGATGGGTCACCGCGGCTGCCGTCTGGCTGTCACCTATCCCGAAATCGCGGCAATGCAGACGACCGCTGTCATCAACGCCGCAATCGCCGTCAACAAGGCAAACCCGGGCTTCAACATTGTTCCTGAAATCATGATTCCCCTTGTCGGCGAAATCAAAGAGCTGAAATATGTCAAGGATATCGTTGTAAAGACTGCCGATGAAATCATCGCAAAAGAAGGTGTGGAGCTTGCTTACCACGTTGGCACCATGATCGAGATCCCGCGCGCTGCCATCACAGCGGACGAAATTGCGACAGAGGCCGAGTTCTTCTCATTCGGCACAAATGACCTGACCCAAATGACCTTCGGCTTCAGCCGTGACGACGCCGGCAAGTTCCTTGATTCTTATTATGAAACAAAAATCTTTGAGT
>JAISXG010000088.1 GCA_031270605.1 Oscillospiraceae bacterium
CTGCCAAGCCCCCTAAGGGACCGCGGTTTAAATGTGACGGTGACAATGCTTAAAGAGAGCAGCAGTTTAATCACCGTCGACAAAAACAAACCGAACGGAGGCGCAAGAATGATTAGTGAATAAGCCCCGCCCAAAAAGGAGCCGGCGAGCATTCTGCCGGTGGGCGGCTCATTGCGGAGCATGTGTGACGTTGCCAAAAGTAATAAATATGTAAGCAAAATATTTAATACGATCAAAACATCAATATAGATCACTTGCTGCATTCGGTTCATTCCTTTCAGTTTCAAAAAGCCAAGCCAAACCTGTCTATCTCATTATATTATCAATGGCGTGAATAATATGTCGCTTGATGAGGACGAATTTTGAAAGATGTTAAAATTATATGTAAAAAACAGCCTCTGACTCAAAACTGAATCAGGGGCTGATTGTGAGATATCGTCGTTTATTCAATCGTTCTGTAATACAACCCGGTCGTGGCCTTGCCTGAGAGCATGCCGGCATTTATGAATCGCTCATAAATTTGCCTGCACACCTGCGTGGTTTCGGTAGTGAAATATAATGTGTTAAAATCAACGGCATCCACGGGTTTATCAGCGATAAAAAGCGCAACCGAGTTTAAGAGCATGCCATAATACCCGTGCTCACATATAAGGGGAAAGGTGATTTTCCGTCTGTCAATCAAAGACGTGACGCCGTTGCAATCCCCACAGCCCGCGGCAGTTTTTGCGGGGCAGTTTCTGAATTTCATCAGCGGCAAATAGCCATAAGCAAGGATGCCCCGTACAACATCGCCCTCAAGCCGTTCGATGCGCTTTGCGGCGAGTTCAAAAGACAAGGTAATATCCTTTACACCCATATCCGAATAGACCTGCGCGGCAAGGGAATTGGTTATATTCAGCCCATAACCGCCAAAAACCGCCAGGCCGGACTCTTTGATGAGCCGCACCGCCGAAAGGTTATGGGCCATGGCGTTTTGCAGGCCCTGCGCTTTCAGCTCTGCCAACACATTGGGCAGCTTTTTGTATTCATTTTCAAATAAAAGCTCCGGCACTTCTGCAATCAGGCGGCTTTTGAGTGAATCAATGCATTCGGGATGCTGCTCAATTTCAAAAACCGGCAGAATGATATGCCCCTGACCCGGGTCAAAAAACTGATCATAACTGCGAAAGCGCAGCCTGACCTCCCTGCCCTTGCGGGGCCGTTTTTGCTGAAAGGTGTAGCTTTTTGGTGTAAAAGCATAGGGCTTTACGGCAGAGCGTAATGCGGATAATTCCTTCAGCGCGTCCCGCCGCATGGCCTTGATTTGACCGGGGAACAAAAAGAGGCTGTTTGGGTTTTGAAAAGTGAAATCCTTTACAAAATAGGGCGTTCCGCCCGTTTTCGCAAGTCCTTTCAGCGCTGATTCGCGCGTCAAAGCATTATCTTCCGGCAGAACGGCATCCGCAAACACTGTAACAGTATTTACCTTGTCAGACACGGTCAATTCAGCTCGCCGTTGTGTATTGATCCTCAAGTCCATGGAAACGGGCACGCTTTGGCGGTCACGCCGGTAAAACTCGCTGATTGACGAAAGCACCTGCGATGTTGCCGAAACATCCTTTTCGGTGCGATAACCAAACATGTCGCTGTCGCGCTTGCCGGTCAGATACCCGTCCGTAAAACCGCCGCGTGAAAACACCGCCTGCAGGGTTCCTGTGTCATAGTCTTTGCCCTCAAGAGCCTTGCGGCAGGAGTCGACGGCCATCGCGACATATTCCGGCCGCTTCATACGCCCCTCTATTTTAAAAGAAGAAACACCAAGCTCACGTAGCGCTTTCAAATGCCGCAGTGCCGAAAGGTCTTTCAGCGAAAGCACATATTCCCGTCCGCCAGACTGAAAATTCAGACGGCAGGGCTGGGCGCACTGCCCGCGGTTGCCGCTGCGCGTGCCGATCATGGAGGAAAGATAGCAGGCGCCGGAAGCGCTCATGCAAAGCGCGCCGTGCACAAACACCTCTAATTCAACATCGCTTTGCGCACGAATTTCTTTGATTTCCGCAAGCGTCAGCTCCCGTGCAAGCACTACCCTTTGAAAACCAAATTCGGCTGCTGCTTTTGCGCCCGCCGCGTTGTGAATCGTCATCTGCGTTGAGGCGTGCAGCGGTAGCGTGGGAGCGCAGTCGCGCACAATTTTTGCAACGGCAAAATCCTGCACGATCACGGCGTCGACACCCGCCTGCGCAAGAAAACGCACTTCGTCCCGCACTGTTGCCAGCTCGTCGTCAAACACCAGCGTGTTCATCGTGACATAAAGCCTGATGCCGCGTTCATGGCAAAATCCAACGGCGTCAAGCAGTTCTTCTTGCGTGAAGTTTTTTGCATTTCTGCGCGCGTTTAATAACTTTGTGCCAAGATAAACGGCGTCCGCCCCGCTGCGCGCGGCGGCAATCATCTGCTCCATGCCGCCCGCCGGCGCAAGAATTTCAGGTTTTTTATTTTTATTTTCAAGTGTCATAATTATTTGTTCTTTTTCTGAGCATATCGCCCGGTTCAAGCACAAGAGGACAATCGACGCTCACCGTCTCCTGCACAAGGGTTGCCGCATTCACGCGCTCCCCTTTTGAATTTTCTATATTGTTCACAAGGAGCGTTACCCCAAAATGATGGGGTGAAAGAATTTCAAGTTCGTCCCCCTCATAAAACGCGTTGCGCTGCTCGAGGGTCAAGCGCCCGTTTTCCCAAGCCTTTACAACCCCCACAAAGGTGCAGTTCTGCCGATAGATGCCGTCGTTAAAATGATTCTTCACAAGCTCACCGAAATAGAATCCGCTTGAATAGGGGCGGTGGCTGGTACAAAGCAGCTCCTGCTCTAACGCTTCGAGCGGCGCGGAGTTGTCTATGCGGCGGCGGTAGGCGTTTGTGACGGTTGCCACATAATAGGGTGTTTTCATGCGCCCCTCGATTTTAAAGGAAGATACGCCCGCATCCCGCAGCTTGTCAAGAAACGCAAGGCAGTTGAGGTCGTGAGAGCTGAGCACGGCTGAAACGCCGCCCGACTCCTCAAGCTCCAGATACTCATCAGGGCGCTTTTGCTCCACCAGATAATAGCTCCAGCGGCAGGGCTGGGTGCATTCGCCCCGGTTGCCGCTGCGGTTGTTGAAATAGGAACTGATGAGGCACCGGCCCGAAAACGCCATGCACATGGCGCCGTGCACGAACGCTTCCAGCGCAAGCTCCTTCGGCACCTTTGCGCGCAGCTCCGCGATTTCTTCAATGGTCATCTCGCGGGCGAGCACCACCCGTTCCGCGCCCATATTATAATAGGTTCTCGCAGCCATAAAGTTGCAGCAGTTCGCCTGCGTGCTGATGTGAACAGGCAATTCGGGTACGCTTTCTTTCATTGCGGCAAGCACGCCGAGGTCAGACACGATCGCCGCGTCCGCCCCCAGCGCAAACAGCTCTTTTGCATAATCCCGCACCAAGGGGATTTCAGCATTTTTTGCAAAGGAATTCACAGTGACATAAAGCTTTTTGCCCTCGGTGTGGGCATATGCAACGGCCCCAGCAAGGTATTTTTGCGAAAAGCCCGCCTTTTCGGCCCGCAGCTGCAGCAGCGGGCCGCCACAATACACTGCGTCCGCTCCAAAGCGAATGGCGGCTTTGAGGGATTGCATATCCCCTGCCGGGCTCAACAGTTCATGCCTCATGCTTTTGATTGTTCCTTTCTTGGTTTGCATCATGCTTCCCTCGGAATTTCAAGAATTAAGGGGTCATGAGAGATTGCAGGCAAAATTTTTTCAAATAAATCGGTTGTTTTGATGTTTAATGTCGCCGTGTTCCGGCATGGGTGGCAGCGAATTACGCTTGCATCAGCCACCTCTTTGTCAATGAGCAGGCGCACCTTTTGATCGGCATCAAATTGCAGCCCCATCACGCTCACCGACCCGGGCAGCAGTCGGAGATATTCTGTCATTTGCTCCTCAGGACCGAACGAAAGGCGGGAAGTCCCTAAAATTTTTGACACGACCGCTGTTTTAAAGGGCTTGTCGCCCGGCATGAGCAACAGAAAAAACTGTGTTTTCCGGCTGTCGGTCAAAAAGAGGTTTTTACAGATGCCGCCGCCGAGTACGGCCTCTATCTCCCCGCAGTCCGCAATGGTTTTCGCGCTCTCGTGCGATGCGCGCTCAAAAGGGATGTGAAGCCGATCAAGCAGGTCATAGGTTTTGATTTCGTTTTCAAAAAGATCGTCGTTGGTTTTGGGGCGGCCGATATATAATTGCCTGTCAACAAAAATACCCATATTCGCTTCCTTTAATTTTGTTCATTTGATTTTAACACAGTTGTTTTATTTATTCAACAAAAATCAAAGGCAAAAACCTGCGTTTCTGCCTTTAATAGGATACTGTTCGTTGTCTATTGTTATGCCAAAACGATTTTCACAAAGATTTTTTTTCCCTTTTTCACCACAATATGACCCTTGTCAAAGGCCGAATGCGGGATGGTCGCAAACTGATCTGTAACCTTTTCTTCGTCGACCGAAATACCGCCCTGGGCAATCAGGCGCTTGCCCTCGCCCTTGGATTTCGCAAGCCCGGCCTTCACAAGAACATCCGCAACCGGTGCGGCGCCGTCAACAAAATCCTCTCCTGTAATTTCGGCTGTGGGCATATTTTCAACACTCACTGCGTTACTGAACAACGCGCGGGCGGTTTCCTGCGCCTTGGCTGCTTCTTCTTCACCGTGAACAAGCTTTGTGACCTCAAACGCCAGCAGCTCTTTCACGGGGTTGAGTGCGCTGCCCTCCAATGATTTATACTCCTGTATTTGAGCAACAGGCACAAATGTGAGCATGTTCAGGCAGTTGATCACATCAGCGTCCGCTGTGTTGCGCCAGTATTGATAAAATTCATAGGGCGAGGTTTTTTCGGCGTCGAGCCAAACGGCGCCGCCCTCGGTTTTGCCCATTTTTTTGCCCTCGCTCGTCAAAAGTAAATTAAAGGTGAGGCCATAGACCTCTTTGCCGTCCACGCGGCGGTTCAGCTCAATGCCGCCGATGATGTTGCTCCACTGGTCGTCGCCGCCCATTTCAAGCACACAGTCATATTTTTGGCGCAGCACTAAAAAGTCGTAGCTCTGCATGATCATGTAATTCAGCTCAAAGAACGAAAGGCCGCGCTCGAGCCGCTGCTTGTAGCACTCGGCGGCAAGCATTCTGTTGACAGAAAAATGCACGCCGATGTCACGCAAAAATTCAACATAGTTGAGGTTCAAAAGCCAGTCGGCATTGTTGACCATGATCGCCTTGCCGTCCCCGAAATCGATAAAACGCGACATTTGCTTTACAAAGCAGTCGATGTTATGCTGAATATCGTCCGTTGTCATCATTTTGCGCATATCCGTTTTGCCGGACGGGTCGCCGATCATTCCCGTGCCGCCGCCGAACAGGGCAATGGGCGTGTGGCCGGCGCGCTGCATGTGCGCCATGACCATAACGGCGATAAAATGGCCCACATGCAGGCTGTCCGCCGTGGGGTCAAAGCCGATATAGAATTTGATTTTTTCTTTAGTTAAGAGTTCTTCGATTTTTGCTTCGTCTGTAGTTTGGGCAAGCAACCCTCTTGCCTTCAGTTCTTCAAAAACATTCATGATTCGGGGCAAAACGCAGCGCGTCTCTGCCCGCACACCACCTTTCATCGATTTAGAATACCCGTTTTGCAATAAAAAAAGCCCCCTGCAAAAGCAGAGGGCGACTTTTCAACCGCGGTACCACCTCTATTTGCCGTGAAAAACACGGCCTCACGGGGCACGGGAATACATCCTTATGCCCTTGCGCAATAACGGGCGCACCCGGAGCCGCCTAATTGCTCGTACGTTCAGCGGCACAGCTCCGAAATGTATTTCATAAAGCGCCGGCGTTTTCTCGCACCAACCGAAAACTCTCTTTGCCCGAACGGCTTCATTACTTCTTTTCATCATGGCTGTTGAAACGGATTATACACAAAACACTTCCCGTTGTCAAGGATATTTTTTAATTGAGGCTTTTTAAGAGCGAAAACGCGATGGGCGCGTCAACCGCGAAATCCTTGCTGCGGCCCTCGATAGACAGGCGCTCGCAGCCGGCGGCCTTGAGTGCGTCCATAAAAGGCTTATAGTCAAAGCCGTCGTCGGGCGTGGGATAGTTGCGGGTGGGTCCGCAGGCAATGTGCGCATGGATCACTTCGCCCGGGAATTTCCTGATATTATCCACGTCGTCGCTGTTATTATACATATGATATAAATCCGCAAGGCCCTTTACATTGTCGCAGCCGCTGGCACGGCCGAGCATCACGCCGTCTTCAACCGAGAAGATGATATTGGTTTCGGTTGTGCTGAGCGGCTCGATTGCGATATTCACACCGTATTTTTTCGCCGCGGGGCCACAGTAGTCGCGCAGAAACACCACCAACTGCTCATAGGCCTTTTCGTGAGAAAAGCCTTCAGGAACATTTCTTGCGCCGCTGGAACCGAACACAACAGATTTAATGCCGATTTTCGCCGCGCGCTGCATCCCCTTTTCAAGAAATTCGGTAACCGCCGCATAGTCCACCACGTCGCCTGTCAGCTTGATCTCGCCCGGCACAAAGGAATTTGCGGCTTCGCACTTGAAGTCCAGCTCTTCAAGTTTCGCCAAGAAGGCTTCAAATTCCTCCTCTGAACGCTTTGCCATGTCGCCAAAGCCGATTTCAACATAATCAAACCCGGTTTTTGCCAGAATTTCAATTTTTTTAAGCGCCGTACAGCCTGCACATGCTCCCAATTTCATATCTTCTAACTCCTTTTTTATATTCTCCCCAAGCGATCTTGGGGAAATAATATATTGATAGCGCAACCAAACAAGAGGAAGGCTAACAAATTACTCGGGTGTGTGGCCCGCGTGCCGCAGCATCTCTTCCGCGTTTTGCAGCTGCAGGTCTGTGATGTCTATGCCGCTGGTGATGCGGGCGATTTCTTTGCGCCTGCCCGCAAAATCAAGGCTTGTGACGCGGGTGAAAGTTTTTGCGTCGCGCACCTCTTTTTCAATAAACAAATGCGTGTCCGCCAGAGCGGCGATCTGCGCGAGGTGCGTAACACACAGCACCTGCCGGTGCGCCGAAACCTCTTTGAGCTTGAGGCCGATTTTTTCGGCCGCACGGCCGCTGACGCCTGTGTCGATTTCGTCAAAAATCAGGGTTTCGATTTCATCCTTGCCCGCAAGCACAGTTTTGATCGCGAGCATAATGCGCGAAAGTTCGCCGCCCGACGCGATTTTTGAAAGCGGTTTGGGCCGCTCGCCGGCGTTTGGTGAAATCAAAAATTCAATCGCATCCATGCCCGTTTCGCTGAGTGCAGCCTGCTCTGTTTTTACAAGAAAAGTAATGTTGGGCATGTCAAGAAATTTTAACTGCCCGGCGACGCCTGATTCAAACTGGCGCGCCGCTTTCTGCCTTGCCGCCGAAAGCTTTTTTGCGGCATAAAGCGCCTGTTCCTTCACATTTTCAAGCTGAACATGAAGCTTTGCAAGGGTATGTTCTGAGGATTCCATGGAATCGTATTCCCGTTTCGCCGCCTCTAAAAAAGCCAGCATCTCTTCCTCTGTGTCACCGTATTTTTTGCGCAGGCGATACAGCAGGTCAAGCCGCTCCTCAACATCGTCAATAGCAATCTCGCCGTCCATTTCTAAAAGCAGGGTGGAAATTTCTGTTGTAACATCAGAAAGAATGATGGACGCCTCGTATACAATATTATAAAGCTTTTCCGCTTCCGGCAAAAAGAGGCTCGCGTTCTGCAGCGCGTGCGCAGCGGGGGCCGCGAGGTCTGCCGCGCCGGGCGTTTCATAATTGCCGTTCAAATAATCATAGGCGGAGCGCAGGGACTCCGTGATTTTTTGCGCATTTTGGGCAAGCTTTTGCTTCGCCTGCAGCTCCGCGATCTCGCCCGCCGCAATATTTGCGGCCTCCAGCTCATTGATTTGAAAGCGCAGCATATCCATGCGCTGCTCTTTTTGCTGCTCGTTCGCCGTCATGTCTGCAATTTGCTTTTTGATTTGCTTTAGCTGCAAAAACAACGCGGAATAATCGGCACAAAGCGCGTCGTTGCCCGCAAGGCTGTCTATGTATTGATAATGCTTTTCAGAAGAGAACAGCGCCTGATTGTCTGACTGGCCGTGGATGTTGACAAGACACAAGCCGACAGCCTTTAAAATCGAAACGGTGACAGGTTCACCGTTAATGCGGCAAACATTTTTGCCGTCTTTCATTAAGGAACGCTGTACGAGCAGCGAGTCGTCCGGCTCGGCGGGCAGGTCATAGGATGCAAGAGCGTCACGTACCTGCTTTGAAATGCCGGTGAAAAAGGCGGTGACCTTTGCCGACTGCGCACCCGTGCGAATCAGTTCCCGCGAGGTTTTTTCACCCAAAACGGCATTGATGGCGTCTATGATGATCGATTTGCCCGCGCCGGTTTCACCCGTAAAGCAGTTGAGCTTTTCGGTGAAATCAATGGAGGCGGATTCAATAATCGCAATATTTTCAATCTTTAAATTCGAAAGCATGTGACTACCCCTGTTTTAACAGCTTTTCGATAACATCCTTGGCTTTGACGGCCGCGTCCGTGGTGCGGCAGAGCACAAAAATCGTGTCGTCACCCGCAAGGGTGCCGACAATGTCCGTCCAGTTCATGGAGTCGAGCGCCGCGCAAGCCGCCTGTGCGGTGCCCACATGGCATTTGATGGAGCAGATGTGCCCCGCGTTATCCGCATAAATCGCCGACTGCGCAAAGATGGCCTGATATTTTTGGGTGGTCTCATCCGCCGCTTCGGTGCTCACGCAGTATTTATAAGAGCCGTTTGCCGCCGGGCGTTTGATGAGACCCAGATCCTTGATGTCGCGCGAAACGGTGGCCTGCGTCACGCTCACGCCGCCTTCCAGGAGCTTGTTCAAAAGATCCTCCTGTGTGGTGATGTTATTTTGCTCAATCAGCTTTAATATCAACGACTGTCTTTCCCGTCGCAAGATTGCACATCCTTTCGCCGCAAAATATAGTATCTGTCCTCCGCAAAGCTTTAATTTTTAAAGAATTTTTTATAAAGGGTATCCCAAAAAGTGTCCTGTTTGATCTTGATGAAGTCCACGGTGATGTCAGCCTTTTCAATCACGGCATGGGAGCCCTTGCCAAACAGCACGGAGCCCTCGCCGTCGCATGAAAAATATGCGTTATAGATCACATTCGGCGAAGGGAACACTTTCAGCACACTGTCCGCCCTGAAAATTAAAGGGCGTGAGGTGAGCGAGTGGCTCGCAATAGGCGTGACAAGCACACACTCGGCGCTTGGGTCCGCAAGAGCGCCCCCGGCAGAGAGCGAATAGGCTGTAGAGCCTGTGGGGGTCGCAAACACAAGGCCGTCGGCACGGTATTCGTTCACAAGGTTGCCGTCACACTCCACGACAAGATTTGTCAGGTTCAACTCCTGCCCCCGGGCAAACACCGCGTCGTTGACGCAATAATATGTATGCACAAGCTTATTTTCACAAAAGAGCGAAGCTTTCAAAACCATGCGTTTATCCAAGGTATATTCCCCCGCCACAAGCGAAGTAATTAAATCAACCTCTGTTTTCTCAAGGTCCGCCATAAACGCAAGAAAACCGGTACTCACGCCTAAAATAGGCTTTTGATTGAGCGCTGCATGCTTCGCCGCATGCAGAATCGAGCCGTCGCCGCCGATGGCGATCACCGCGTCGCAGGCTTTATATATCTCGCTGTGGGGCAAATAAAAAGAATCCCCGCAACAGCAAAAGGTGCTTTGATAGGTATCTTCAAAATAGCACTCCGCGCCGAGGGCACACAGCTTTTCATAAATTGCCGTGGCCACGGGGAATGAATCTTTTTTTGTTAAGTTTGGAATCAGCGCAATTTTCACGCACAAAACCACCTTTATCAAACAACAGTCAAAAGCGCATGCAAACGCTAATGGTCCAGCGCGTCATGCGCGGCTTTCGCAACAGAAACCGTGTCAATCTCGCAAACGGCGGTGCTTTCAGAATCTTTTGAGGCATAGAGCAGATATTCAATATTCCCCTCAGGCCCCTTGATTGGTGAAAACGTCAGCCCCAGCAGCGCAAAACCGAGGGACTGCGCAAACCGGGTGATTTTTTCAATCACCTCAATATGCGTGGACATTTCGCGCACGACGCCTTTTTTTCCAACCTTTTCACGCCCGGCCTCAAACTGGGGCTTTATGAGCGCGGTGACTTCACCATTTTCGTTAAGAAGATTATACACAATCGGCAGCACGAGTTCAAGAGAAATAAATGAAACATCAATGCTCGAAAAATCAATTTTGTCGGGAATCTGTTCTTCCGTCACATATCGTATGTTCGTGCGTTCAAGATTCACAACCCGCCCGTCACTGCGCAGCTTCCATGCGAGCTGTCCGTAACCCACATCCACACAATAAACCTTTCGCGCGCCGTTTTGCAGCATGCAGTCCGTAAAACCGCCGGTTGAGGCGCCCACGTCCATGCAGATTTTATCATTTAAATCAATCGAAAAGGCTTCGACGGCTTTTTTCAGTTTATGCCCGCCGCGGCTCACAAATTCTATCCCGCCGCGCACCGTGACCTCATCCGTATTTTTGAGCACAGTACCTGGCTTCAACGCTTTTTGGCCGTTTACATAAACCAGCCCGGCCATAACGAGCGCGCGGGCGCGTTCACGGCTTTCAGAAAGCCCGTTTTCAAAAAGATATACATCGAGCCTCGTTTTTTCAATCATACAGTATTCCCTTAAATGTCTTTTTCTGTTTTATCTGCATTTTTTCTCTCACGACGCGGTGCATGCCCTCTGCGTCAAGCGAAAAGCGCTCCAAAAGACGCTCGACACTCGCGTGGGCGGCATAACTGTCAGGCACGGCGGTGAGCGTGTAGCCCCCCTGCCAGCCGTGAGAATTAAGAAGAGAAAGAAAATGCTCGCCGGCCCCGCCGAGCTGCTCACCCTCTTCAAAAAAGAAAATCTGCTCGGCCGTCTGCACCGCGTCGATCGCCTTTTGACTGATGGGCTTGATTCTGTTAAGCTTGAGCACCGCACATGAAATACCCTCTTCTGCAAGGCGTTTCTGGGCTTCGCAGGCATAAGAAAACAACCTGCCGTAAGTAACAAGAAAAACGTGCGCATCTTCGCTTCCGTAGAGGTCAAAAGCGCGGAACGAAGGCGAAAAATCCCCGGGCAGGGGCAACTCTTTCCCCCTGTAATAGCGCACCGCAACAACGCCCTTTTGGTGATACAGCGACTTATAAAACGCGTTGCGCATCTCCGCATAAGTCGAGGGTGAATACACCGTCACGCCCGGAATCGTGTTCAAAAACGGCACGTCCAGAAGACCGTGGTGCATTTCGCCGTCGTCGCCCACAAAGCCCGCGCGGTCAACGGCCAGAATGATTTTTTGCTCCTGCAGTGTGCCGTCGTGCACGATCTGGTCATAAGCGCGCTGCAAAAAAGCGGAATACACCGCAAACACCGGCAACATGCCCGCTTTTGCAAGCCCGCACGAAAACGTGACGGCATGCTGCTCCGCAATGCCCACATCAAAAAACCGTTCGGGAAAATGCTCCGCAAAGGCTGAAAGCCCGGTGCCCGAGGTCATCGCCGCGGTAATCGCGCATATGCGCCGGTCTTTCGCGGCGGCCTCCACAAGATAGTCCCCAAACTCCTTTGAAAAATTCGGGCCGCTTGTAATCGGCTCGCCTGAGTTGATATCAAACCTCGAAATGCCGTGAAAGCCGCAGGGGTCTTTTTCGGCGTGCTCATAGCCCTTGCCCTTTATCGTGCGAAGGTGCAGAAAAATCGGGTAATTCGATTCTTTCGCACTTTGCAGCGCGTCGCACAGCACCGGGATATTGTGCCCGTCGATCGGGCCCATATAGCGAAAACCGAAATGCTCAAAGATCGTGCTGCTGTAAATTTGATTTTTAAAGAATGTCTTGATACGAACAATTCTGGAAGCGAGCGGCCTGCCGATAATCGGAATTTTTTTCAGCACTTTATCGGTTGTGGCTTTCAGCCTGAAATATTGGGGGCGGGATTTGATCACGGCAAGATATTCGGCGAGCTTGCCCACATTTCTCGAAATGGACATCTCGTTGTTGTTGAGTATTACAATGAGCCTGGAGCTTGAGTTCGCGACGTTGTTCATGGCTTCATACACCATGCCGCCGGTGAACGCACCGTCGCCGATCACTGCGATCGTATAATTCTTATTGCCTTTGATTTGATTTGCCTGCGCGATGCCCAGCGCCGCGGAAAGCGCGGTGCTGCTGTGGCCGCCCGCAAAAACATCATGCTCACTCTCACAGGGGCGGGGAAAACCCGAAATACCGTTTTCAGTGCGCAGGGTGGAAAATTCATGATAGCGGCCTGTGAGAAGCTTGTGCACATAGGCCTGATGCCCCACATCCCAAACAATTTTGTCATAAGGGGAGTTGAAGGTTTTGTGGAGTGCGATGGTCAGCTCCACCACGCCGAGGTTCGAGGCAAGGTGCCCCCCCGTTTTTGAAACGGTGTCAATCAGGGTCTGGCGGATTTCTTTTGCTAATTCGGGCAGAGCCTCCTGCGGCAGCTGCTTCACATCTGCCGGGCAGTGGATATTCGGCAGATAGTTTAAGGCTTCTGATTTGCTTTCGTCCATAAAAAAGTCCTTTCACCGGCGGTTTTTACTTTGGTTGCCGCAAAAACCGATTTCAGAAGGATGAGAAATTATGCGTTTCTGTTGAGCAGGCTGTTGGTCAGCTGCGAAAGAAATGCGGTGTCCCCTTCAAAAAGGTCTAACGCCTGCAGTGCCTTCTGTGTGTATTGCGCGGCGCGCTCACGCGCCCCTTGCAGGCCTAACGTGGAATAATAGGTTGATTTTTCATTTTCGGCATCGCTGCCCACCGGTTTGCCGAGGGTTTCGGTGGTTGCGGGTGCGTCCAGAATATCGTCTGTGATTTGAAACGCCATGCCGAGCGCTTCGGCATAAGCGATCGCGGCGGCGATCTCTTCTTCGCCCGCGTTCGCGGCAAGGCAGCCAAGCTCGCAGGCAGCTTGAATCAATGCGCAGGTTTTTAAAAGGTCAATCTCCTGCAATTCGGACTCAGTGGCTTTTTTTTGTTCGGCTTCAAGGTCAAGATATTGCCCGCCCACCATGCCGAGCACACCAGCGCGCAAAGAAAGCGCGTGCGCAGCCCTGACAATTTGATTTGCGGGAACACCGAGAGGCGCTGCTTCACATATTGCCGAGAATGCGTGGGTCAGCAGCGCGTCACCCGCCAAAAGGGCGTTTGCCTCGCCGAAGCGGATGTGTGAAGCCGCCCGGCCGCGGCGCAGGTCGTCGTCGTCCATGCAGGGCAGGTCGTCATGAATCAATGAATAGGTGTGGATGTATTCCACCGCCGCGGCAAAGGGCAGCGCCTGCTCGGGATCGCCGCCGCACAGCTCGCAAAACGCGAGCGTGAGAACGGGGCGGATGCGTTTACCGCCGGACTCGAGAGAGTATTGCATCGCCTTGCAAATATAAGAATAGGCGCGGTCGGTTTTGGGCAGTAGGTCAAATACCGCCGCGTTTGCTTTTTCAAGATACGCTTGAAACTGTGCTTCATAAGTCATTTGCGGATCCTCCCGAAGAAAGCTGTGAAAGCTCGGTCACTTTTTGTTCGGCAACGCTGAGACGCTCGGCGCAAAAACCGCTGAGCTTTGTGCCCTCTTCAAATAAGCCCATAGCGTCTTCAAGCGGCAAGCTGCCGTTTTCAAGCTGCTTCACAATTTCTTCAAGGCGTTTCATTGCCTGTTCATAAGTCATTTGTTTCAAGATTATGAGCATCCTTTCTCTGCGCGGTGGAAGTTTTGGCCGGTCGGCCGAAGCCGATTCACATCTTCCTCTACGATGTGAAAGGAGAAAACTTCCTGTTTGAAAGATTTATCTTTCAAACTTTTTATCCTTTATATTTATATCACAAATTATCATTTTCTATTTCTTCGACATTGGCTCCAAAAGAGCCTGATTGCAGTTTCACCCAAACCCTGTCACCCTTGCACAGATGGGCGGTGTCGGTCAATGCCTGGCCGTCCTTTGAGGCGATCGCATACCCGCGGCTCAAGACCCGCAGCGGACTGAGCGAATCCAGCTTCGCGATCAGCAGCTTTGTCTGCGCTGTTTTTTGCCCAAGGCTACTCGCAAACGCGGACTGCATGGAATTTTGCAGAAAATCCAGTACCTGCTTTTGGTGGTTGATGAAAAACAACGGGTCTTTGAGATAGCGGTTTTGGCGCAGCGCATACAGCCACGCCGCTTCGTCTGAAAGACGCTGGCGGATTTGTGATTGCAGCACCTGACGCAGCCGCAGAAGCGAGGCGGAAAGGTCAAGCATGTCCGGCACGGCGAGTTCCGCCGCCGCAGAGGGGGTTGGAGCGCGCAGATCCGCCGCGAAGTCGCAGAGCGTAAAATCCGTTTCGTGCCCCACGGCCGAGATCACAGGAATAGCAGACTTTACAACCGCCCGAACCAACGCCTCATCATTAAAAGCCCAAAGCTCTTCGATCGAGCCGCCGCCGCGCCCGATGATAATCACATCGCAGCAGCGCAGCTCATTGATTTTTGCGAGCGCCGCAATCATTTGCCCCGGCGCCTCGTTCCCCTGCACCAGCACAGGTGCAAGCACCACCTCAGCCAAAGGGTAGCGCCTGCCGAGAATCTGCAAAATGTCACGCACCGCGGCACCCGTGGGGGATGTGATCACGCCAACCCTCTGAGGGAACTGGGGAACCGGCCGTTTGCGGGCACTGTCGAACAGCCCCTCCTGCGTGAGCCTTGCTTTCAGCTGCTCATAAGCCACCGAAAGCGCGCCCGCACCGTCAGGCTGCAGATCGTCAAGATACAATTGATATTGCCCGTCGCGCTCAAACACGCTGATCCTGCCAAAAGCAATAACAGCCATGCCGTTTTCGGGCACAAAGCGCAGGCGCGCGTTGCTGGATTTGAACATCACCGCGCGCAGCGCCGAGCCTTCATCCTTGAGCGTCAAATAATAATGCCCGGTTCTGTAATGGTTTGTAAAGTTTGAAATCTCGCCGCGCACAATAACTTTAGCGAGCCGGTAATCGCTTTCGATAACGGATTTAATATAAGTATTGACCTGTGACACGGTTAATATGATTTGATTATAGTCCATATTCACCGTCCTTTAGCCAGGCAAACAGCGCAACGCCCGCCGCGTTGTCGGCCGAAAACTGCGGCTCGGCAAAGAATGCGCCGAACCGCTCCGTGAAGCGTTTGCGGATCATCGAGTTTGCCGTCACGCCGCCCGAAAACACAAGCGGCAAAGAACCAAAGCCGTCGATCAGCGTGTCTGTCATTGCGCCAAGGGTTTCTGAAAGATAATCAATGCAGTATTTCGCAATATCGGTTTTGGCCTCGCCCGCATCAATTTTGTTTTGGCAAATATTTTCAAGGCCCGAAAGGCAGCAGTCGCTCCCCTTTAACACGGGCTTGATGGAAAACTTCTTATTACTTTCCGCTGCAAGCCGGTCAAGCTGCGCCCCGGCGGGGAAACCCAGCCCCATCGCCACACCGACCCTGTCAACAGCCTGACCCGCATTGAGGTCAAGGGTTCTGGCAACAATTTCGGTGCGCACGATGCGCTCTTCGCCCGGCGAGACAAGCAGCGCCTCGGTCGTGCCGCCCGAAACATGAAAGGCAAGAAACGGCTCCTGTAAAAGATCTGTTTTGCCCGCCGAATACAGCGCGGCGAGAATGTGCCCCGCCTGATGGGTCGTTTCATAAAACGGCACGCGCAGCGCAGACGCAAGCATGCTTGCCGCACCGGAGCCGACCAGAAAGCACGGCATATATGAGCCTTCTTCATCTCGCGGTTTTACAGATGCGGCGACCCCGGCCACAGGTGCGTCGCCAAGTTCGGCAAACAGCTCCCGCACAAGCTCCGGCAGCGCGAGCGTGTGCTGAAACACCGCTTCATTCTGCCGCAGACCGCGCTCGCCCTCTTTGACGCGCAGCAGGCGTTTTTTTTGAACCACCTGCCCGCTTTCGCTGTCAAACGCGGCAACGGAGGTTGTATAGTTGCTCGTGTCGACCCCGATAAACAGCGCCATCAGCTTTGCTCGCCCGCAGCCCTTGCCACGGTGCCCAGCAGGCCGTTGATAAACGAGGCGTCCTCCGTGGTGGAATAGGTTTTTGCGAGCTCCACCGCTTCGTTGATGGAAACACTCTCAGGGATGTCGTCGCAAAACTTGATTTCATAAATCGCAAGCCGCAATATTGAGAGGGCAATTTTTGAAAGGCGTTCAAGCTTCCAGCCGCGCGCATTCTGCGAAATGACTGCGTCAAGCTCCTCAAGGTGCGAATAAACCCCCTCGGCCGCAGAGAGCGCATAAGCATCCGGCTTGTGGGACTGCGCAAACGCCGCAGCCTCTGTCAGCTCGGAAAAGCTTGCGTCCTCATGAAATATTTTTTCAAAAATCAGAATGAAGGTTTGTTCGCGCTGTTCCCTTCTGGTCATGGTTTTTCTCCGTTCCTATACAATGTTTTCTGAAAAGGCGTTTTTCGTTAATTGCCATATCCTCAGCTTGTCCCACAACAGATGCAAACATTACCTTTGGTAAAACCGCTTTTGCCGTTTTGCCAAAGGTATGTTATGTATCATTATTTTAACTTTGTATCGCGAAATGCGTGCGACAAAAAAGAAAGTGAGCAAAAAGCAACCTCAAAACGCACTTTGCGATGACGTTAAGCAGAGCTTTTGTGCCGGCGCCTGCGGTAATGCGAAAACGCGGGGCATTTTCCTTGATTCTGTGGATATTATAACACATGATTTGAAAAATACCAACTATTTTGCGCCAATTATTGTAATATTATCCGAAGAAATGCTTGTATTCTTCAAAACAATATCTTTTATTTGCATCACAACGTTATCATCAAGCACTTTATTGTCCACGATCACTTCGATTTTGTCGCCGTTGATGATGGCTACGCTTTCGCTGCCTGTCTTTGCCGTCACAAGGGTTTCAATGTTTGTCTCCTGCTTGATCACCTGTGAGAATTGCTCAAGGCTCAGGTTCGCGGCCGCGACGCCATCTTCTGAATTGATGGACGAAACCATTTGTTGCAAAGTCGCCATGGCCTGGTCATGCACCGCGTCGCGGTTGAGCTTTGCATTTGCGAAATACTCCTGCAAAGCCTTGCTGGAACTGACATATTCTGCGTCGCCAAGATTTTTGTCTGTTTGCACGCTGGTTTCTTCGCCGCCGAAAACACCCTCCGCGTTTTCAGGCTTTGTATAATACCAGTTCACAAAAACCGCGGCGCCCAGCGCCAAAACCAATGTAGCCAGAACCAATTGTCTTTTTCCCAATATTTTACTCATGCTGCATACCTCCAAGTTTTGTTTACGATTCATGTTCAGCTCGCTATATGTACTTTTGACGCGCCGATGTCCAACGCCGAGCAAAGTATAGCTGTCATTTGCTGCCGCACGACGGCCGAGCCGCCGCCGTCACACACAACCGCCACTCCGCGCACGCGCGGCGTGATCACTTTTACAAGCATACCCCCTTTGCCCCCTAGCTTGTCATTATCAATAACAATATATGATTTTTTCTGCTCAATATTACTGTTTTCGGTGGATTTGTTTTCAAAATATTCCTCGTCCTGCGCATAAACATACTCTTCATAGCTCTCAAGCGTCAGCAGCACCCGCACATTGCCCGCGCCCGAAACCGAAGAAAGCAGGGCGGTAATTTTTGTTGTCAGCCCCGCTTCATACTGTGAAAAATTCGTCGCCGTACCGCTCTCCTGCTGCGTTTGCGGCTCATTGCTTTCTTTCGGGCTTTCTGTGAGAAGCAGCGCCAGCATGCCGAGAATGCCGCAGACAATCAAAATCACAACCTTTTTGTCGGCCATGAACTTTTCTTTTATCTGCTCAAAGAAGTTTGTCTTTTTCTCTTTTTCGTTCATCGCTGCGTACTTCCTTTTTCAATCTTTGGTGTGATCCCTGTCTCTTGATGCACAAGCTCGCTGATTGCCTGTTTTTGGAGCAAATTCGCGTCGTCTAGAAACAGGGTGATTTCACTGACAGACACTTGCAGCTGCTCATTGCGCTCTGTTTTGACCTCTATTTTCCTCGCGGCATATCCCGCACTTTGCAACGCCTTGTGCAGGGAATCCGCAACAATGGTCTGAAACTGCGCTTCGGCCGCGTTTTGAACGGCGTCGGCCTGTTCGCTGACATTGTCAGAAACCATCCATTCGTCCAACTGCAAATCGGCAAGGTCAAGCCCCTGAACCTTAAAAAGCGGGCTGATGACGGCGGCAAGCAAAAAAATGCTGATGGCCGTGCGCATCGGCTTTTCCATGCTGCCCTTCGGCACCAGAAAATAGATCAGTGCGGAACCGAGAGAGCAAAGGCAGAGCGTGAGCGCCCAGCTTCTGATAAAATCCATCGCAGAGTCATCCTTTCAAACTTTCATCCTGTTTTTTTCAGGCCGAGCGTAAGACCGATGGAAAGAATAAACACGAATGCCGTAAAAATCAGCAACACGTTCAGCATTACGATCACACCCGAAAGACCGCTGAGCAGGTTCGCGATCGTGTCTTTGCCCAGCATGCCCGCCGCAAAGGCGCACAAATTCAAAATGAACCACCAGATCAGCACTTCAATGATTACAGGCAGATTGATCAGAGCAATCACAATGATGCCGATCACACCCACGGCGGTGTTCAAAAGCGAGAGGCTGCCGAGCACAGAGGCCAGCCCCTCGCCCAGAGAGCTGCCAATAACGGGAATAAACGTGCCGATCAAAAACTTTGTGCCCTTATAAGTCAGGGAGTCCGTGGCGCCGGCGAGCAGCCCTTTTATTGACAACAGCCCGACAAAAAGCGTGCCGCAAAGGCTCAGGGTGACGGTGAATATCCGTTTGATGCTCGTGACGATATTCTGTGTTTTCAAAAGCGGATTGATTGCGCCCGTAATGCACAAGGAGAGATTCACGCCCATGAAGGCGGAGAGATATTTTGAAGTGCCCTGCGAAATCACCTGCGCGGCGGAAAAGGCAAGCGAATGATAAGAAAGCGCGAGCGCGGGGCTGCCGGACGCCGTGATGATGCCCGCAAAAACGGGAATCAGCAACAGCGTAAAATCGGTCGTGAGCTTGATGGCGCTGAGCACATTTGAAATGCATGAAACCAAAGGCACGCTCACCGCGACCGCGAAAAAGATAGTATAAAGAGAATCAAACTGGGCGGAAGACGCCTGTGTTTCATCCACAAACGTGTCGATCAGCGCAATCAAAATCAAAATTGCCAGCAGAATAAACCCATATTTTAAAAGCTCTGAAAACTTGCCCGTGATGATGTCAAAAATCAGTGAAATCACCTTGTGGGGCGAGATGTCGAGTAATTTGTCAAGGCTGATGCCATCAAGCCCGAGTTGGGCGAGCAAATCCGCGGTTTCATTGTCAAGCGAGCCGAGCAGGCCGTCGACCGAGGCGGCGTCCATCAGCTCGTCAAGCTGTTCCTCCTGCGTCTTTGCGCTTGCGCTCAAAGAAAACATCATGGCGAGGAGTGTTATAAATAATAGGAATAACGCAACTTTTTTCTTTTTCATTCTTTTATCAATCCCAAAACAAGCTGCACAAGCGTCTTGAGCATCGGCAGCGTCATCACAAGAATCAGCGCCCTTCCCGCAAGCTCAATTTTAGAAGCAAGTGCGTTGACGCCGTTGTCACGGCAAATATCCGCCGCAAACTGAGAGAGAATGGTGATGCCCAAGGCCTTGACAAGCAGGATAAACAGGTTTCTGTCAATGAGCGACTCGTCAAAAAATTCTTCAGCGAAATCAATTACGGTTTTGATTTCGGGCAGCAACAGCAGCAGCAAGATGCACCCTGCGCCGAGCTGCACCAAAATGGCGTATTCCGGATGGTGCTGCCGGACAAACATATATAAAATCACAGCCACAATCGCGAGCGCGCTTATCTCTATCATACGTCCTTATCCTTTACGCCAGCATTACAAATCAAAAATAGACTTAATATAATCAAACAGGTCGCTGATGGCGGGCAGCACCATCATCAGCCCGATAATCAGACCCGAAAGCGTTACGATAATCGTATATTCTTTTTTGTCAAGGTGTGCGAGCACCTGATTAATCACGGCAACAATAATGCCGAGCGCCGCAATCTTAAACAAAATTGCAATTTCCATGTTTCTTTGCATCCTTTCGGGCAAAACTTCTCGCTTTTTTTGCGTCATATTAATAAAATCGAAACCGCCAGCCCCGCCAAAACGCCGAGCGCGGTGTAAAGCCCCGCGTATTTTTCAGCCCGTTCGCGCGCGTCCGCAAGGCGCTCGTTAATCAGGGATTCATACAGATCGCACAACGCCGTCTGGCTTTCCACATCACCCTCGCCGAGCGACGAAACAAAAGCCCTCAGGCAGGCAATGTCCGTTGCCTTCAGCCCCTTTTTTATCCGTGGGCTTTCCAGCGCTTCCACAATCCGCTCCTGCACCGAAACGCCGCCGGGCAGCTGCAGATCCTGCCGGATGAACAGGGGCAGGGCGCTCCTGTGGTCGTCTATGTAAGAGCGGATAA
Source organism: Oscillospiraceae bacterium (assembly GCA_031270605.1). Classification (GTDB taxonomy): domain Bacteria; phylum Bacillota; class Clostridia; order Oscillospirales; family Acutalibacteraceae; genus JAISXG01. Next base: position 20,628 of record JAISXG010000088.1, read on the forward strand.
TCTCCTCCACATTGCGTGCGGCATAGCGTATCTGCGTGCGGCAATACACAATAAACACGCGCGCCTTTTCAAGCTCCGCTGCTCTTAAGAGGAGCCCTTTTGACAAATGCACGCCGGTGAGCGTTGATGAAATCATAATAATGGCCACCGCAAACACTTTTTTCATTGTAATCATCCATATTCAAAATTTCTTCGATTTCACAGGGGTGCTCGCTGTTTTTCAGCAGCACCGCAAACTCAAATGCATTCAGATCGATTAACCGCCTGACCTGCGGGCGTGAGAAAAGCTCATCCTTACTGCCCGTGTGGATGGTGACGGCGAATTTGACCCCGGAATGAATCCCCTGCTCAATGGCGAACACCTCGTCAAGAGAGCCGATTTCGTCGCAGATAATGTATTGCGGCGAGAGCGTGCGCACCGCCTGAATGATGGCTTCGGCCTTCGGAAAGCCGGAAAGCACGTCGCAGCAAACCCCCACGTCATTGCCGCCTTTTGTGCTCACACCCGCAAGCTCCGAGCGTTCGTCGATCAGCACCACCTTGTGAAACGTGCCCGTCTCGCCGGATGAGAGCTGGCGCGAGAGGTCACGCAGCATGGTGGTTTTGCCGCTGGCTGGCGGGCCGCCGATGATCACATTTTTCAAAGAGTCCTGAAAAAGAAGCGAAACAAGTTTGTCTGCCGCGCCCGGATGCTCTCGCGCAATGCGGATATTGATGGAGTTGACATCCTTCACGCTTTTCACGCCCTTGTCGCGGGCGTTCGGGGAGTTGTCCATCACAGCGGTACCGCAGATGCCGGCGCGAAAGCCGCTGCCGAAGGTCACAAAGCCTTTTGCGAGGCTATCCTGATGGGAATAAACGGAATAAGAACAGATTTTGTTGAGCGTGTCTGAAACATCCAGCTCGCTCACGGTGACGGCAAGCTCCGGCGACAGGTGCGAGACACGCCCGCTTTTGCCCACGAAGCAGGTGCCGTATAGCCCGACAAGAATCAGAGGCCTCCCCTGCCGCAGGCGGATTTCCTGCGACTGGGCCTTGATCTGGTCAGGCACCTTTGCAAGCAGTTCTTTGATGTCGCTGCTGACGGGGGCGATCGCTTCGTCAAACCGTTTAATGCTTTCATTTTTCATGTGTATGACCGTCCTTTCGCAGAATCCGGGATATTTTGACCGTATTTGCTGCCGGACCTGTTCGGCATGCAAATTTGCGCCTTGCGTTCGCGCGAAAGGTCAAAATTCCCTAACGAAACAAAGTTTCGTTTGATCCCTCGCTTTTTTATCCTATATACTAACTCCCGATTAAAAAACCTCTAAAAAAATAAGCAAAAAGTTTTGTATAAGTGATTTTGTGCAGGTTTTTTTTAGTAAAGTTTTGCGAGAGATTCGTATTGCATGGGAAAGCTCCCGTGCTTTGTACAAGTGTATGACCACTTGTCCGCGCTTAGAACAACAAAAAAGCCCCCCGCAGTTCTTTCTCAGAACTGCGGGGGAATGGCCCTTTTTTATTTTATATTATCTGTTATATATTACATATAACGGAATTTATCCTGCCCCTTTGTGCGGATGAACTGATAAATCCCTGCCGTCAGCAGCGCGAACACAGCGCATAAAATTGCCAGAATCGCCTCGACAGAAAGCATCTTTAACAGCCACAGCCCCAAAACCGCGGGAGCCGCAAAAACGGCCACGCCGCCGAACATGGTCAGCAGCACGCTTGCGCTTTGCTTGATGGCCACGGTTTCGTTGCGCCAGTCAAACCGGGGCAGCAGAATGTTCGCGAACATGCCGAACACCGCAATGAAGCTCTGCACCGCGGCGGGCAGCAAAACTGCGAAAAGCCCCTGAACCGGGGTCAGCCCGAAAGCGATCCAGCAAGCGACGCCGGAAATCACAATTGAGGGCAGGCCGACATAAATGTTGAGCTTGATTTTCGCGTTAAAAATATCGATCGGCCGCACGGGCAGCGACTGCAGCAACTGCAAGTTTTTGCCCTCAAGCGAAAGGGCGGGCGCTGTGGTAAAATTCATGACAGACAGCAGGCCAAGCAGCAGGCAAATACCCAAAGGCAGAATGTCCCTGCCGTCATAATTCAAAGGAATCGCCTGCGAAACCATCAAAAGCACCTTGTCTGCATTGATCAGGACATAGCCGGCAAGAAGGATTTCAAACAAAACACCCAGCGCCGAATTCATGATATAAGCGGGCAGTGAAGAAAAACGCGCCCATTCCTTTTTCAGCAAGGCGGTCTGCGCCGTGCCCGTTTTCATTTCTTTTTCGACATAGGCGACCTTCACGCCACCTTTTTTGGTGGTTGCGACCTTCACAAAGGATTTTGACAAAACAAGATAGACAATCAAAAACGGAATCACGCAAAACGCCAGCACCAACAGCAAATGCATAACATCCGCCTGCGCGATTGCCATACCGTAGCTGTAAGCCGGGGGAAGGGCCCGGCTGAGCGTGCGGCCGATGTCCTCGGCGTTTGCAAGCAGGCGCTGCAAATAGGTGTTGAAGTTCATCATGAACACCATATAAAAGCCGAAGAATAACAACATGAAGAATGAGGAGATCAGATTTTTGCGCTTAAAATGAATTGTGATAAGGCCGATCAGCCAGCCCACAAGGCAGCTGACAGAAACGGCGAGCAGCGGCAGCGCCAGTGTGGCAATGACGAAAAACGCCACATGAAGCACACCTACCCTTGCGGTCGTGAAATAGACGATCCCCGCGGGCAGTGCAAAAATCGCGGCATAAATATAGTTGAGCACCAGCACCGACAAAATCCGGCTCAGCAGAATATAGCGTGGCGGAATCGGCATGGAAAGCAAAAGGTCATTGTCTTTTGCGTCATAAATTTGTGAATACACGGCAAAAATGCTGCCCACGAAGTTAAACAGCAGCACGGCGACGGCAAGATATAAAAAATAGATCCACCCAAGATTCATGGGCACCAGTTGGTCCGCCATCTGCTTGAACATCATCCCAACTGAAAAACCCAGCGAGGCAACGATATAAACAGCGAAAACGGCAATCAGAAGCTTTTTGCCGGCGCCGGCCATGCCCGAAGTTTTTTTTGCCTGCGATCTGTTGCGCCCCCTCATCATGGAATCCCAAAAGGCGGACAGCCGGATCAAAATCAATTGTTTGAGCATATATCGTATCATTTTCAACATGCAGAGCTGTTGAAAATCTCTCCTTTCCAAGATATTGCCTGAAAAAGCAACCTCAAAGATCGCGCTCCTCTTCCAGCTCCAAAAACACGTTTTCAAGCGAACGGTTCGCGGTAACGTCCGCCGTGGGGCCGTAGATGACAAGCCTGCCCTCTTTGATAATAGCAATTTTGTCGCACAGCTTCTCGGCCACCTCAAGCACATGGGTCGAAAAGAAAATCGCGCCGCCGGCGTTGCAAAGCTCGCGCATCAGCCCTTTTAAAATGTGCGCGGCTTTCGGGTCGAGGCCGACAAACGGCTCGTCAAGCAACATCAGCTTCGGCTCATGCGTCAGCGAGGCGATGACCGCCAGCTTTTGCCGCATGCCGTGAGAATAGCTGTTGATCGGCTGGGCAAGGTCGCCAGTCAACTCAAACAGGTCGGCATATTTTTTGATGCGAGACTCCCTGTCCGCTTTTGAAACCCCATAAACGTCCGCAATAAAGTTCAAATATTTTATGCCTGTCATAAAATCGTATATATCGGGATTATCGGGAATATAGGCGATCTGCTGCTTGCATTTGAGCGGCTCTTTTTTCACTGAGATGCCGTTGACCAGTATTTCACCCGACTCAAACGGCAAAATACCGCAGCAAGCTTTGATGGTGGTTGTTTTGCCGGCGCCGTTATGGCCGATAAAGCCATAAATTTCACCCGCGCGGATTTCAAGCGAGAGGTCGTCAACCGCCTTTTTGGCGCCATAGGTTTTTGTGAGGTTCGTGATCTTGAGCATAATATCCTCCTGTTCATATTTTTGCTGTTGGAATGCCTGCCCCGAACAAAAATCAGGGCAGGCATACGGTCTTCGTTGTTCGGATATCTTTAGGATTTTACGTTCCAGGTGCTTGCCTTATCCCAAAAATTCGGATTTTCCATCAAATCCCGGCTCTCCCGCAGGCGGGTAATGCCGAGGCGCGTGAGGTCATCATAGAGCTTTTGCCCTGCGGCAACGCGCTCATCATAAGAATTTATGATGATAAACTCCCCTTTTCTGGCAACGCTCTTGTAATATTGCACCTGCAAACGGGAGCGCTGAATGCGCGCGAGCTGCGCGTCGCCTGTGGCGGCTGCCTCGCAGGCGTCCCAAAGGGCGTCGCAGCGCTCAAGGTCAAAATAGCTCAAACAGACAATGTCCTCGGGGGATTCAAAACAATCATAGAACTTGCTCTTGTTTTCTGCCAGCACGTCAATATATGCAAAAATATTCTGACAGCCCGGGCCATAGTAGTAATACATGAATTCGTCCCAATGCTTTTGAATGTCACAATAAGGGTCCCAAAGCAGCTTTGCCATCAAATAGCTGCGCATTTCACCAAACTCGCCGTTGACGCTCATGGAGTTGCCCTGCATAAAGCAGCCCTCCACATTATTTTCATAGAACATCTGAATGTTTGTTTGCAGGTTATTATAATCCGGCAGCGGGGTGAGGTAATGGCCGAAATCTGTGGTATAATCCCAAATAAACAGCCTGTCGCAAATGGCCGCCCAACCTGCCAAATCATCATAAAATTCCGGGTCTGAATACTGATAAGGCTCGGAGTGGTTGCACTCAATCGAGCAGAGCATCACCATAACGTTGTCTTCGGGCACGATATACTTGGGGGGCGTGCGGGTGTATTGATAAGCGAAGGTATGAATCAAAACGTCGTTATAACCGGCGGCCTTCACGTCGCGGGCAATACGGTTCACAAATGTGAGCATCGAGCCTGCGGGGCTGCCCTCGCGCGCGTCGATCGCCGCGCACTGGCTGCAGCGGCAATAGTCCTGATTGTCATTTTGAGAAACAGAAATATATTCGGCATTGGGATTTTCCTGCAGCCAGTGCAGAACATGGGCAAGCGTCAGCTGATAAACATCCTCATTCGCAAGGCAGACCTGACCGGGCATACGCTTGCCGTTTTTGCCCAATGCAAAATATTCGGGATGGCTTTCAAAATAGACCTCCTCGGGCACAAAAAAGCGGAAGGTATGGCCCGCGTCGCCGCCGCCGAAGTTCAGAATGTCTGTGTAGGTTTCGTCAAGCGGGCTGTGCCAGGGCGTCAAAGAACCGTTGAGCGCCTGTTTCGCGCGCCACTCGGCGTTCCAGCTGCACATCCAGGACGTGTCGCGGAACAGAAAGGCCGGCGTCTGCGTGTCGTTCAGCGTTGCGGGCAAAAGCGCCTGGGCAAGCTCGGGCACAACCGAAAGCTCCGGCGTAAACCAGCGGCAGCCGAAATAGGTTTCAAGAAAAGAATATACGCCGTAAAGGGTGCCGCGCACCTCGCCGCCGGAGATAATGACGCTTTCGCCCTGCGCCGCGATGGTGAAGCCGTCCGTTCCGAGTGCCTCACGGTCAATCAGCGCGTCAATGGCACGGCCTGTTTTGCCCACCACGATTTCCTTCGCGGCGGGGGCCGTGCTTTCTGCGGTGAGCAGCGGAATGTCCGTCCCATTTTGTTCATCAAAATAATTTTTCAGCTCCTGCGCCGCGGTGATCTCCGCACGCGCGGCGCTCTCAGCATAAATGATCACATAATCGGTTTCGCCGCCCTCGGCCAGCGTGAGCAATTCCTCGTTGCCGTCATAGACCGGCACGGTTTGCGGCGCGGTGCTCACCGGCGCTTCTGTCCGGGTATTGGAATACATCGGCGCAGCAACAGACATCATCGCCATATAAACCGCCATAACCAGCCGCAGTACTCCTTGCATAAGGCCGTTTGACAATATGGATTCCCACATAAAAAAGTCCTCCTCCTATTTTTATCCATTACAACATAGCCGCACCCCTTGCGGTGGCTCAGAAGCCAAAACCTGCGGCAATACGAAAACGCGGGGCGTTTTCCTTAGCGTTGTGGATATTGCAACATGGCCGCGCCCCTTGCGGTGGCTCAGAAAGCCAAAACCTGCGGCATGCATTGCGGATATTATAACACGTTTTCCCATGCCCGTCTATGCCCGTCCACATTTTTTTGGTAACAACGAAAAAAAATAATGACAAATAAATGCAAAAATCTTTGCTTCACATCTTGATTTTTTCTTCCGGATTTGTTAGAATATCCTGAAAAGATACGGTTGCCTTGTTTCGGGACGGCTTGTAGAGGCAGGCTTATTCAACAATCCGGGCAGGCGGCACAGGAAAGGAAAAATAAAAAAGATGCATGCTGAAAAAACGCTATATTATGGCGCGCAGGTCTTTTTGAACAGCGTGTTTCAACCACTGGATGTGGTGGGTGACGGTTCCTCGCTTCTTTCTTTTGAAAACAGAGGCACCGCCCATTCCTCTTTTGAAAAATTAATCGATTGCAATAAGTATTTCATTGTTCCGGGCTTTGCTGATGTGCATGTGCATCTGCGGGAGCCCGGTTTTTCTGTGAAAGAGACAATCAAGGCCGGCACCATGGCCGCCGCGAGGGGCGGCTACACCGCTGTGTGCGCCATGCCGAACGTAAACCCCGCGCCGGACTCTCTCGCTAACCTGCGTGAAATGCTCGCAATCATCGAACGCGACGCGGCGGTACAGACCCTGCCCTATGCCGCCATCACGGTCGGGCAGGCGGGCAAAGGCTCGCTTTCAGAAATGGAGGCCATGGCGCCCTTTGTCGCCGGCTTTTCGGACGACGGCCGCGGTGTGCAAAACGATGAGTTAATGCAAGACGCCATGAACACGGCGCGAAAGCTCTCGCTGCCCATTGTGGCGCACTGCGAGGACGAAAGCCTGCTTTTGCCGGGCGGCTGCGTCCATGACGGCGCCTATGCCGAAGAGAACGGCCTTGCGGGAATATCGTCCGCAAGCGAATGGATTCAGGTGGAGCGCGACATCCGTCTTGTTCGAAAAACCCGCTGCCCTTATCACATCTGCCACATTTCCACAAAAGAGACGGTGGATCTTGTGCGGCAGGCAAAAGCGGAGGGGCTGCCCGTAACCTGCGAAACCGCGCCGCATTATCTTGTATTTTGTGATGAAGACCTTATGGATGACGGCCGCTTTAAGATGAATCCGCCCATCCGCTCAAAGGAGGACAGGCGCTCGCTCGTTGAGGGGCTTTGCGACGGAACGATTGATGTGATCGCCACTGACCACGCGCCCCATACGGCAGAGGAAAAATCAAAGGGTCTTCGCGGCAGCCTGTTTGGCATTGCGGGGCTTGAAACCGCCTTCCCGGTGCTTTACAGCCGCCTTGTAAAGGCAGGCACCATCACCCTTGAAAAACTGATTTATCATATGGCTGTGCGCCCGCGTGAAATTTTCAACCTGAGAAATCCCTACGAACAGGGCAAGCCGGCAAACTTCACGGTGCTTGATCTTAAAAAGCAATATAAAATCGACCCGCAGACCTTCCTCTCAAAAGGCAAATCTACTCCCTTTGCGGGTATGGATGTGTTCGGCGAAACCGTCTTGACGGTTTGCAACGGGAAGATCGTGTATGAAAGGATGAAATAAACAATGACAAGCAAAATGCCGCTGCTGCAAATCACCGCGTCACGGCGAATCGCAAAGGATGTTTATGAAACGGTGCTCACGGGCGACACCGGCGCGATCACCCGCCCGGGACAGTTTGTGCAAATAAGAATCCCCGGCTTTTATCTGCGCCGCCCGATTTCGGTGTGCGATGTTGCGGGCGACAAATTAATTATTATATATAAGATATTGGGCAAGGGCACCGCGGCGCTTGCAAAACTGCCCGTGGGAGAAAGCGTGGAGCTTCTCTCCGGCCTCGGCAACGGGTTTATGGTTGACGATGTTTATGAAAAGCCCTTGATCGTAGGCGGCGGCGTGGGTACTCCTCCCCTTTTTGGCCTTGCAAAAAAAATCATCGAAAAGGGCTTTACGCCCGATGTTGTATTGGGCTTCGCTTCAAAAGATGATGTGTTTTATGAAGAGGAGTTCAGGACGCTGGGCTTAGATGTCTATGTGACCACGAATGACGGCAGCTATGGCACTCAAGGCTTTGTGACAGATAAAATGAAAGACCTTGATTATGATTATGTCTTTACATGCGGCCCTATGCCCATGCTCAAGGCCGTGCACGGTGTGTCAACAGACGGACAGTTCAGCTTTGAAGAGCGCATGGGCTGCGGCTTCGGCGCGTGCATGTGCTGCACCTGCGAGTCAAAATACGGCCCCAAACGCATCTGTAAAGACGGCCCCATTCTGTTTCGGGAGGAGATTGTATGGTAAACACGAAAGTTACATTAAGCGGTCTTATGATGGATAATCCAATCATCCCGGCCAGCGGCACTTTCGGCTTCGGGCGGGAATTCGCGGAATATTATGACATCAACATCCTCGGTTCCATCTGCACGAAGGGAACGACCGAAAGCGCCCGCTTCGGCAACCCCACACCCCGCGTCGCGGAGTGCACCGCGGGCATGATCAACTCCGTGGGCCTGCAAAACCCGGGCATTGACGAAGTGATATCCTTTGAATTGCCCCAGCTTGCAAAAATCTACAGCAAACCAGTTATTGCAAACATCAGCGGCTTTTCGGTTGAGGAGTTTGTGACCTGCTGCCAAAAAATTGACTCCGCTCCCAATGTGGGCATAATTGAAGTGAATATCAGCTGCCCAAATGTGCGCCACGGCGGCATGGCCTTCGGCACCTCTGCGGAAAGCGCAGCGGAGGTCACAAAGGCGGTCAAGGCAGTTACAACAAAACCGATTTATATGAAGCTCAGCCCCAATGTCACAAGCATCAAAGAAATCGCCGCAGCCTGCGAGAGCGCGGGGGCGGACGGCATCAGCCTGATCAACACCCTGCTCGGCATGCGCATAGATATAGGCCGCCGCAAGCCGATCATCGCCAACAAAATGGGCGGATTTTCAGGCAAAGCAATCTTCCCCATTGCATTGCGCATGGTGTATGAAGCGGCGCAAACGGTCAACATCCCCGTCATCGGCATGGGCGGCATTGAAACGGCCGAAGACGTGATTGAAATGATGATGGCGGGCGCGACGGCCGTGCAGGTCGGCGCGGCGAACCTCGTGAACCCCTACGCCTGCAAAAACATCATTGAGGACCTGCCCGAAGTGATGGAGCGGTTAAAAATTAAAAATATCAACGATATCATCGGAATTGTAAAGTAAAGGAAAGGAATGATTCAATGGGCAAGGATGTAATCATAGCGCTGGATTTCAGCGGCAAAGAAGAGGTCTTTTCGTTCTTAGACAAGATTTCGGGCATTGCGCAAAAACCGTATGTCAAAATCGGCATGGAGTTGTATTATGCCGAAGGTCCCGCGATCGTGCGTGAGATCAAAGCGCGCGGGCATAAAATTTTTCTGGACTTAAAGCTACACGACATTCCGAACACCGTCAAAAAGGCAATGGCCGTGCTTGCAAGGCTGGACGTTGACATGTGCAATCTCCATGCTTCGGGAACCGTTGAAATGATGAAGGCCGCGGTCGAGGGATTGACCCGCCCCAACGGCACACGCCCCATTTTGATTGCCGTGACACAATTGACCTCAACCAGCGAAGAGCGCATGCAGAAGGATCTGCTGATTTCAGCGCCCCTTGACGAAACCGTGATGCACTACGCGAAAAACGCAGCCGAAGCGGGCGTGGACGGCGTTGTATGCTCACCCCTCGAAGCGGGCAAGGTGCATACCGTGTGCGGCAACAACTTTCTTACAGTCACCCCCGGCATCCGTTTTGCGGACGGGGACGTAGGCGACCAGGTGCGCGTGACCACCCCTGAAAAGGCAAAAGAAATCGGTTCCGACTACATTGTGGTGGGCCGCCCGGTCACTGCCGCCGCCGATCCCGTCGCGGCATATGAACGCTGTGTAAAAGAATTTGTGGGATAAAACTTGACGGCGAAAAGTTTTCTTTTCAAATCCCTATTTTCCGTGTTGATGAAAGGAATGGCATTTAATATGAAGAATAAAGAAATCGCGAAAGCCCTGCTTTCGATTCAGGCAGTGTTCCTTCGCCCCGAAGAACCTTTTACATGGGCCAGCGGCATCAAAAGCCCGATTTACTGCGACAACCGCCTCACGCTCTCGTTTCCCGAGGTGCGCACTTTGGTGGAATCCTCGTTTGCGGACCTTATAAAAGAGAAATACCCCGAAGCGGACGCACTCATGGGCACGAGCACGGCAGGCATCGCCCATGCGGCCATCACCGCGCATTTGCTCAATGTTCCCATGGGCTATGTGCGCGGCTCCGCGAAAGACCACGGCAGAAACAATCTGATCGAAGGCAAACTGAATAAAGACGACAGAGTTGTTGTGGTGGAAGACCTCATTTCCACCGGCGGCTCCGTCATAGAAGTTGTGAACGCCCTGCGCGAAGCGGGCGCAGAGGTACTCGGCATTGTGAGCATCTTCACCTACGGCATGAAAAAAGGCCTTGACCGTCTTGCCGAGGCAAATATTGAAAACACAAGCCTCTGCGATCTTGACACCCTGGTGCAGGTCGCGGCGGATGAAAGATACATTGCGCCCGAGGATGTCGCGCGGCTGCTCAAGTTCCGCAACAACCCATCTGACGAATCGTGGATGAGTAAAACATAAACAGGTTTCTTCCCCACGTTGCTTGTGAAAGGTTTCATAGTCGATTCGACTATTACCGGAGGCAGCGCGGCGGATTTTATTATAGATTTGTTATTCTGATGCAACATGACGACAAGTGAAAGAAAGGACTGGTAATCAATGCGACACATGATTGATATTGCCGAGCTTTCTCTTCAAGAGATTGACGACATTCTGACTCTCGCGAAAGACATTATCGCCCATCCTGAGGTGTATCAGGACGACTGCAATCGTAAAAAGCTCGCAACCCTGTTTTTTGAGCCAAGCACCAGAACGCGCCTGAGCTTTGAATCCGCCATGCTTGATCTTGGCGGCAGCGTTCTCGGCTTTTCAGAGGCCATGTCCAGCTCCGCCGCAAAGGGCGAGAGCGTGGCGGACACCATCCGCACCGTGAGCTGCTATTCGGACATCATCGCCATGCGCCACCCCAAAGAGGGTGCGCCGCTGATCGCCTCACTGAACGCCTCTGTGCCCGTTATCAACGCGGGCGACGGCGGTCACAACCACCCGACGCAAACGCTCACCGATCTGTTGACCATCCTCACAGAAAAGGGGCGGCTTGACAACCTCACCGTCGGGCTGTGCGGCGACCTGCAGTTCGGCCGCACGGTGCATTCGCTCATCACCGCCATGGCGCGCTACGGCAATGTACGCTTTGCGCTGATTTCGCCCGCCGAGCTGCGCGTGCCCGGCTATATCAAGGAGAATGTTCTTGAGAAAAACAATATCCCGTGGAAAGAAACCGAGCAAATCGACGAAGTTATGCCGGAGCTTGATATTCTTTATATGACCCGCGTGCAAAAAGAGCGCTTTTTCAATGAGGCGGATTATATCCGTTTGAAAGACAGCTATATTTTAACGACGGATAAGCTGAAGAACGCAAAGGAGGAAATGCGCATTCTGCATCCCCTGCCCCGCGTCAACGAAATTGAATACGCGGTGGACCAAGACCCCCGCGCGGCATATTTTCGTCAGGTGCAAAACGGCAAATATGTGCGCATGGCGCTGATGCTCAAACTGTTGGGACTGCGGTAATAGCTTTTATAGAAAAAAGAAGGTTTAGCGCAAAAGAAACAGTGGCATATCGATGGGTTTTGTTGCATTTTCTGATGTTTACGAGACTGGAAGGATGGAGTCTATTATGAAAAAAAAGATTCTCGCATTTTTTCTCTGCGCCGCAATTCTGCTGAGTCTTGCGTGTTCGGGCAGCGCCGGCGGCGCGATTCCCGCCAACAAATATGGCTTTGCCCCCTATGCGTTGAGCAAAGAGGAAGCGGAATTGCTTGAATATTTTGCAATAGAAAACACCTCGCAGCTTCTTTCCTTCAAAGCGCCCAAAGAAGCTACGGCGGTGTGGGTAAACATCTATCGTCTGGGCGCCAACGGCCAATGGAGCCGAATTGACAGCGGGGGTCTTGATTTTATCAACAATACCAACAGCAAAAATGAGAGAAGCGGCGTCTTTGCAATGCGGCTGTACAAAGACCATACGATAGAATGCCATATTTCGGCGGGCGGGAGATTCTCCGTCGCGACAAACACAAGCGAAACCGACGGCCCCGGCCTTTCAACCGCCTACGCTTTTTTAACGCAGTTTCAGCAGGCAGGCCTGAATGAAGAGGTTCCCGTTGCCATGATTCTCAACAGCGCCGACACAAGCGCGGGCATGGCCGCCCTGCTGAACGACTTTTCTGAGCCTTCCGGGCTTGCCGGGCTTGATCTGGTGCAGGCTGTGACTTTGACCTTTACCAATTCAAAGGTTTAAATATAAAGAGAAGGGAATGAACGCAAATGAAAGTTGACGGCATTGAAAGCGGCATTGTGCTCGACCACATCACGGCGGGCAAAAGCAATCAGATTTATCGCCTTTTGGGCCTTGAAAGCCTTGACTGCTGTGTTGCGATGATCCAAAATGTGCGCAGCACAAAGCTCGGCAAAAAAGACATCATCAAAATCGCAAGTGAATTCGAAATCAATCTGGACGTTTTAGGATATATTGACCCGAACATCTCCGTGAGCTTCATCAAAGACGGCGCGGTTGCCAAAAAGTTCACGCTTGCACTGCCGCAGCAGCTTACGAATGTGCTCTATTGCAAAAATCCCCGCTGCATCACCTCTTCAGAACAGGAGATCCCCCACGTTTTCAAATTGACAGACCCTGAAAAGCAGGTCTATCGCTGTATTTATTGCGAGGCAAAACATTCAAACCATTAAGAAATACGCTCTGCCGCCTCAAAAAACAATTCAGGTCGCAGACAGTCTCATTAGGACCACCCAGAAAATAGGCCTGTAGCGGCCTGCCGCCCAAAACAACAATAAGTAGCAGGCCACCTAAAATAGGCTTGTGCGGCCTGTCTCTTTTTATTTTTGCAAATTTTTCAGCGTGTCCGTGGCCGAGTTTTCAGAACAGGCATAGTATAAACTCCTCTTTTTGCGCATATGTATTGACAGGCGGATAAATTCCGTATGACGATATATGAAGCAGGAGGGTTTAGTTTGAAGATGCTCGTTGAAGAGAGAGCCGTTGAGCTCGGCGAATATATTGTTGAAAACAAAGCGACTGTAAGAGCAGCAGCCCAAAAATTCGGAATCAGCAAATCAACCGTACATATGGACGTCGCACAAAGGCTGCGGAAGGTGAATCCTGCATTGTATCATGAAGTCAGAGAAATATTAGATGTGAATAAGGCGCAGCGTCATATACGGGGCGGTCTTGCAACCAAAGAAAAATATCGTCATTCTCCCAAATAGGATATTTACATGTATACTGTAAATATGCAAACACGGTTCGTGCCTCCAAATAGTCGTATATGCAATCTGAAACTACGAAACGACAAAAAACCGGCTCTTTTATCACGCCGGTTTTTTGTCGTTTTTTATATGGAATGATTACGGGCTATTGAAAATTCTTGGAACAAAAAGGATGGATGTTTTTAAAAATGCTTTGACTTGACAGGGCTTTTGTGATAAAATATCAAACTGAAAAGCAAAAACAAAAGGGCGGCGGCAAGCCGCCAAGAAAGGATTGTTTTATCATGAGTAAAAAAATCGGCTATGCCGTTGTCGGCCTGGGTGTCGGTAAAAACCATGCAAAAGCGGCTCACGCTTCAAAAAATGCGGATTTGGTTGCAGTTTGCGACCTTTTGCAGGACCGTCTTGACGCAGTGAAGGAGTTCGCGCCCGACGTGCTTACATATACCGACTTTGACGAAATGCTGAAAAATGAAGACATTGATATCATCAGCATCGCCCTACCAAGCGCCATGCACGCCGAGTTTGCCGTCAAGGCAATGGAAGCGGGCAAGAATGTGCTTGTTGAAAAGCCCATTGACATCACCGTGGAGGCGGCGCAAAAAATTGAAGAAGCGCGCGTCAGAACAGGCAAAAAGGCGGGCGTGATTCACCAGAATAGAAACAACGCCAACATGAAACCCATCTATGACGCTGTTTGGGGCGGCAAAATCGGCAAGGTCATCCTCGGCGACTTCGCGGTCAAATGGCACCGCACGCAGGAATATTATGACAACGGCGGCTGGCGCGGCACCTGGGGCATGGACGGCGGCGGCTCTTTGATGAACCAGGCCGTTCACACCGTTGACCTCATGCAGTGGCTCATGGGTGACGTTGAGAGCGTCACCTCCCATATGGGTATCTATAATCACGACATTGAAACCGAAGACCTGACCATGTCCATCGTCAAATTCAAGTCCGGCGCTGTTGCGAACTTCATCAGCTCCACCTGCATTTATAAGCCCCAAACAGGCACAGCTATCCGCATCTATGGTTCCAACGGTTCCATTGAGGCGGACAGCGACAAATTACAGACATGGAAGTTCATGGACGCAAGTGAAACCGAAGAAGCCGAAATGCTCGAAAAATATGCGGGCAACGGCGCGGCTGTGGCGAACGACCCCACACTTTGCATGGGGCACACCTCCATGGTTGAAAATATGATCTCGGCCGTGATGAACGACACGGACCCGCAGATTCTTCCGCTTGAAGCAATCAAGAGCGTGCGCATCGTCAACTCGATTTATGAGTCCGCAAGAACAGGCAAAACAATCGTATTTTAAGCTATATAAAAATTAAGGCTGCCGCCAAAAGACTTTTGTCATGAGCGGCAGCCTTTTTGTAAAAAACAAAGGAGCGGAGCCATGAAAAAGCTGAGAAAAATGTTGGGCAGCGCCGACTCGCCGCACATTCTTTCCCTGATGCGCTTAATTGAAACCCAAAGCAAAACAACAATTGCGAACTGGTGCATTGATTACGCACAAAAAGAGATTCTGCCCATTTATGAAACGGCCTTCCCGGATGACTCCCGCCCGCGCGACGCCATAACCGCCGCGCGCGAATGGCTTGCCGGAAACCTGAAGCTGCCCGCCGTGAAAAAGCTGATTTTAGACGCGCATGCGGCTGCGAGAGAGGCCGAAGACCACCCCGCCGCGCAGGCCGCCGCGAGAACCGCCGGGCAGGCCGCGGCATGCGTTCACACCCCCACACATTCTCTGGGCCTTTCTTTTTACGGCGCTGCGGCAATCGCATATTCGCGCGTTGGGCTGAATGAATCTGATGTGGTCTATGAGCAAATTGCGGCCGAAGAAACCGCAAAAATGGAATCCGCCCTGCGCGCAGTCGCGGTTGAGAACGAACCAAATCCTGCTAAAATCAAGTGGTATTGCTGACGGATATTCTTTTGTCAGCAATATAAAGAACGGCCGCTGCTTGGGCGGCCGTTCTTTATCAATCAGTTTTCTTCCAGAATCATATTCAGCTCTTTATAAAGCGGGGTCAGCAAATCAAACACCTTTGCATACACGTTTCCATACAGCTTTTTATAAAGGCGGTGCTCTCTCTCATCTGGCTGATATTCCTGTTTTATGTGAATCATGTTCCTTGCCGCTTCTTCATAGCTCCGATATGTACCGTTTGCCACAAACGCAACCAAAGAGCTGCCCACGCCGCAGGCCTCGTGCGTGTGAATGCGGCACACGGGCAGGCCGAACATGTTCGCCGTAATCTGGCAAATCTCGCCGCTCTGCGCGCCCCCGCCCGCAACAAATATTTTTTCTATTTTCAGCTTGCCGCGTTTTTCAATCAAAAACAACCCCTCCATCAGGCCGTAATTGATGCCCTCCACAATCGCGCGATAAATGTGGATTCGGGTGTGCACCTCCGAAAAGCCGATCATTGCTCCCTTTGCGTGGGGCATGCTGATACCGGGGGTGAAATAAGGCTGGAGCATCAGTCCGTCGCAGCCCGCCGGCACCTCCTGCAGGCGTTTATTCAGCAGATCCTCGGGGGATACGCCGAGGGCCGCCGCATCGGCAACCTCTTTTGCGGCAAATTCTTTTTTGAACCACGAAATCAGCCAATAGCCGCGGTAAATTTCAAGCTCGGGGTTGAATTTGCCCACGACCCCCGCGTAAGGCGGCACATAGGGCAGAAGCTCAAAATAACGGTCGGTTGAAATTTGAATGGTCGCGGTCGTGCCAAAACTCAATGCCGCGGCGGTTTCACGCTGCAGGCAGGTCAGGGCGAGGGTTTCGCAACCCTTGTCAGAGCCCGTCGCCACCAGCGGGATACCCTCCGGAATACCGGTTTCTTCGGCCGCCTGTTTTGAAATACCACCAATAATCGCGCCCGGTTTCACCAAATCACAAAGCTTTTCATCGGGAACGGGAAATAAGCTGCGCTTTAAATCGCCCGCCTTTGACCAGGTGCGCGTTTTTACGTCAAAGGGGATGTGGCCGATAATATTTGCGGCGCAATCCACGAGTCTGCCGGTGAATTTAACATTAAAATAAGCTGAAATGAGAATAAATTTGTGTGTCCTCTTCCAGATTTCGGGCTCGTGCCTCATGATCCAGTTGCAGGGCGAGGCCTTTCTGACAGCCTCTGCAACCTCTTTCTGCTGCACCAAACGCAGCATCAGACTGTTCACCCTCGGCAGCGTGCTCAAATCTGTGGCCTCACGGTTGTCGAGCCATAAAATCACGTCGCGCAGAGGCTCCCCTTCTTTATCCACGCACAGGCAGGTGTCACGGATGCAGGTGCAGGTCACGGCACCGATTTGCCCCCACAAATCGCTCCGCTCCGCCTTTAGCGCCTGGCTCGTTTCACAAACGGCATCCCAATAAAACTCTGCCTTTTGCTCGGCCCAACCGGGATTCAATGAGAAATATGGCCGCTCATAATATTTTTGTTTTTTTGCAACGATTTCACCTTTTGCATTTACAAGCAGGGCGCGCGCGCTCTGCGTGCCCATGTCAAAGGTCAGCACCAACGGTTCAGTATGCATTCCGATCACCCTCATTGTAATATTTAAATAAAATCTAAAACACAATATAACATATTTTATTCAACATTACAACAATTAATCCCTTTAAAAAATTGAAGCCATTGAATATGTGCCCGCTTCACCATACGATTGTTAAACTGTCGTGCAACGAACTACAGGCTTTTTGGTATTTATCCAGGGAAACCCGATGATAAGTAAACAGAAAACCTTGATATGGTCCGTTTTTTTGTTTTTTAACAGGCATGAAATAAGCTTGCAAAAGCACCGGTGAAACGGTATAATATGATGGAATTTCCTTAAATATACCAAAAGGAGGACGGGATGCTTATGCGCATCAAACGCTTGATTTTTTACCGCCGCCTGCTTATCATTCTCCTTCCTGTGCTCTTGCTCCTTCTTTCCCTTTTGTTTTTTTAAACCAGACATCAAGGAGAAATGATTATGGATTTGCCGCTTATCCCTGCCAAGGTTGAACCGTGTGAAACAATGCTTGACCAATCCCTGCCGTTTCTTTATGCGGACAACAGCGCCGTTCTGCTCAAAAACCCTGACCGCGGGTTGAGGATGGAAACCTATATCACGCTTGGGGATCCGGTTCAGACTTATCCGGGCACCGGGGCGGACCCTTATGAAAAGCTCCGGAGCCTGATTGAAAAATACAAAGAAGAAAGTCCCGCGGTTGTGCAGGGCTACGTTTACCTGACGCGATACAGAAACAAAGAATTGGACGCGACCGCACTCTCGCAAATGAAACAGTTTTTTGAGCTTTGCCGGCAGAACAACGTCCGCATCCTTCTGCGCTTTGCGTATTCCACCGAGAGTTTTGAGGACGCGCCTTATAGATGGGTCTCAAAGAATTTGAAGCAGATCGGCGCATGGTTTCAAGAAAATGAACAGCTTGTTGAAGACACCGTCTATGCCGTGCAGGGCGGCCTGATTGGCTATTGGGGTGAAGGGCATGGTTATAAAAATTTTAAACAAAAACATATCGGAAAAGCGTTTGCGGAGCTTTGCGATATTGTGCCGGAGCACCTTTATGTGCAGCTGCGCACCCTCACGCTTGCGGAAACTGTTCCGGAAAAATATCAAAAAAGGCTCGGCATGCACCACGACTATATCATCGGAGACCTCTCGCACCCCTGGGGCTATGTGTTCCCAGACGGCAAAGAAGAGGAAGCTCTCGCGCACTTTCAGACAACGGTGAACGACGGCGAGCTGCCCTGGGGCCGGGCATATATGAACGACAACCCCGCGCTTGAGCCGTTAAATAACCTGCCACCGGAAAAGCTATTGCCGGAAATCGCGCGTTACGGCCTGTCCACCCTGTCTTTGGAACACAATTACCGGGAGGGGGACGGCCCGAACACACCCTATACCCTCGAGCGATGGAAATCCATATTTTATTCGCCCGAAGAGCTTCATGCAATGGGTCTTCCCGTAAACCCGAACCTTTACCAAAACAGCGACAATACCCCGGCCAACGTTTCCGCCTTCACATATTTGCAGCAGCATCTGGGCTATCACTTGGTACTGTCCAACATCCGGCGGGAGAACAAAGAGGTTTCTTTCACCATCACAAACTACGGCCTCGCGGCGCCGAACAATTTTAACGCGCTGTCCGTCTTTATCGGGGAAGATGAATATGCGGTCGGGGACTATGATAAAACCGCGCTGCAGCCCGGCAAAAGCATTGCTGTGACTGTCACGCTTCCGCAGGAAATCAGCCCGGAGCAGCCTGTCGGCGTCAAACTCACTGTGCTGCCGCATTCCGGCTGTTCGGTAAGGTTCGCAAACGACACTCCTTTTCAAAATGGAATTCAATATATTTTGAATTATAAATGAAGCGGTATCTTTTCCGACACAGCGCTTGCAAACGCAGGTAAAAGGAATTATACTATAAAAACGTCCGGAGAACACGCGCAAAAGCCCTGCGTATATGGATTTTTGCGCGCGGAGGCCGGCTCGTTTTCAAGTGAAATAACTGTATATGGTGTTCTGATTGCAGGCTGTTTGCTTTTGTTAAAAAACGATTAAAACCCCTTCAAGACACAGAAAGGAATGACAAATTTTATGAAATCGGATATAGAAATCGCCCGCGAGGCCACGCCCCGGCCCATTACGGCTATTGCCGCCGCGCTCGGTATTCCCGAAGAACGCGTGGAGCCTTACGGCAAATTTATTGCAAAGGTCCGGCCCGATGAAACTTCGGCGCAAAAGGGCAAGCTGATTCTTGTGACGGCAATCAACCCCACCCCCGCGGGCGAGGGCAAGACCACCGTTTCCATCGGCCTTGCGGACGCGTTGCGCAAAATCGGCAAGAAAAGCGTGCTGGCGCTGCGAGAACCGTCCCTCGGCCCCGTGTTCGGCGTAAAAGGCGGCGCGGCGGGCGGCGGCTATTCGCAGGTGATCCCCATGGAGGAAATCAATCTGCATTTCACCGGCGACCTGCACGCCGTCACGAGCGCGAACAACCTGCTTGCCGCGATGATAGACAACCATATTCAGCAGGGCAATGAGTTGGGCATCGACCCGCGCCGCATCACCTTCCGCCGCTGCATGGACATGAACGACCGCCAGCTGCGTTCTATCACCTGCGGGCTTGGCGGCAAGGCAAATGGCATGCCGCGGGAGGACGGGTTTGACATCACCGCCGCGAGCGAGGTCATGGCTGTCTTCTGCCTCTGCCGTGATCTACGCGACCTCAGGGCGCGCCTCGGCAATATCATCATCGGCCACAGCTTTTCGGGCGAGCCGGTGCGTGCCGCGCAGCTTCACGCAAACGGCGCCATGGCGGCGCTGCTGCAAAAGGCGATTTATCCGAATCTTGTGCAAACGCTTGAGGGTACGCCCGCGTTTGTGCACGGCGGCCCCTTTGCCAACATCGCCCACGGCTGCAACAGCGTCATCGCAACAAAAACCGCTTTGCAGTACGGCGACTATGCCGTCACAGAGGCGGGTTTTGGCGCGGACCTCGGAGCGGAAAAATTCCTTGACATCAAATGCCGCATGACGGGTCTTGCCCCGAACGCGGTCGTGATTGTGGCAACCATCCGCGCCCTCAAATATCACGGCGGGGTCGCGAGAGCGGACCTTGGCGGCGAAAACCTTGACGCGCTGGCATCCGGCCTTCAAAACCTTGACCGACACATCAAAAACATCACCGAAAATTTCAAGGTGCCCGCCGTTGTGGCAATCAACCGATTTGTGAGCGACACAGAAGCCGAGATTGCCCTCATCACAGAGCATTGCCGTGCGCTTGGCGTGAGCGTCTGCCTGAGCGAAGCGTGGGGCAAGGGCGGCGAGGGCGCGGTCAGTCTCGCGCAGGAGGTCGTCGCCTTGGCGGAAACCGAAAGCACGCTGCACTTTACCTATGAGAACAATATTCCATTGCAGGAAAAAATAACGACCCTTGCCCGCCGCATTTATGGCGCGGAGGGTGTGAGCTTTGATCCGCCCGCCGCGGCCGCGCTTGCCGAAATCAACGCGCTGGGCGACTTCCCTGTTTGCGTTGCGAAAACACAGTATTCGTTCAGCGATGATCCGAAACTGCTTGGCGCGCCCGAGGGCTTTGCCCTGCGCATCCGCAACGCGAAGCTCAGCGCCGGCGCGGGCTTTGTCGTCGCCTATGCGGGCGACATCATCACAATGCCCGGCCTGCCAAAAAAGGCCGCGGCCGAGAGCATTGACATCGACGGGACCAACGCGATTACAGGCCTGTTTTAATTTTATAATAATCAGGAAGCAGGAGGAGCGCCCATGCTCCATGCTTTACAGGCGGTTGCTGGCCCTGCTGTTTTCGCTGCTCGTTTCGCTCTGCGCGCAATATCCCGCCCTGATAAGGGATCGGGCCGCATCGGCCCCCACAGCGTTCTCTCCCATCACAGACGAGGATTTTTTGCACGTGGAAGGTGCGGGCCTTGTGAGTGCGCGGGGTGAGCAGGTAATCCTCAAGGGCGTGAACATCGGCGGCTGGCTGATTCAAGAAACATGGATGTGCCCTGTTGAGGGGCAAGACAATTCTTGGGCGCACATGGACACGCTCAAAGCCCTTGAAGCGCGCTTTTCACCCGAAGAGGTGCGGGAGCTGTTTGACACTTATATGGACAATTGGTTCACCGAATATGACCTTGACGCGATCGCCTCGAGCGGCTGCAACTCCATTCGCGTTCCGTTTTGGTACCGCAATTTTATGACGGACGAATACGGCGCATGGATCACAGAAAACCCCGATGACAACCCCGGCTTTCAGCGCCTTGACTGGGTGATTCGCGAGGCGGGTGAGCGCGGGCTTTATGTGATTCTTGACATGCACGGCGCGCCGGGGGCGCAGAGCCTGAACCATTCCACCGGCCACATAGGCGGCAACATGCTTTATTATGACGGGCGCTGTCAAGAGGCCATGAAAGCGCTTTGGTCGGCGATAGCGGAACGATATCAAAAGAACCCTGTTGTTGCGGCCTATGACATCATGAACGAGCCCCAAAACAATAATGACATTCATAAAGATGATGAACGCTACACAAGCCCATGGGTACAGGAAGCCTGGGATATGTATAACGATATTTACCGCAAAATCGTGCCTGTCATACGTGCGGCGGACCCGGAGCATATCATCACACTGGAAGGCATCTGGCGCGTTGAGAACCTGCCTGACCCAAAGGCTGAGGGATGGACAAATATGATGTACCAAATGCATCTTTATGACCCGCTGTTCATGTTTCGCGTTTTGGGCAACAGCCTTGCGGACTATTGCAAAAAAAACGGCGTTGCGGCTTATATCGGCGAGTTCCGTACAACGGAGGCCATCCCCTATTGCAACCGCAACGGCATCAGCTGGTCCACATGGACTTATAAGGGGGCAAGCGCCGGTATCGAGGGGTGGACGTGGATTTATAAAGACCTTGAAAAGGTCGACCCCAGCACAGATTCCTTTTCAGAAATCAAAAGAAAATGGGGAGAGCTGCTGCGCTCTGAAACCTTTGAACGCAACTGGACACAGTATGTTCGCATTCGCAGGGGTACGCGATTATAGACTATAAAAAGAACAAAGGCAAATGAAGCCTTTGTTCTTTTTTGTGTATATCTTTGCGGCAGGCCTATCTTCCTGCTCTGCCCACAATATTTCTTGCGGCGATACCCCTGGTTGCAATCCGTTCGGCCGTCAAGCCGATATCCTCGGCGGCGATGCCCTCCTCCGCCGCGTCGGCCGCGAGAGATGTCCCGCCGTTTCTTTTTGAAAGAAAATCTCTCTGAATCGCAATTGTTGTGAGCGTATAGCCGATTTGCGTAAAAATAATAGCCGCCAAATCCAAATCATCGTCATTCAAATCGCAGGCAATCGCGTTGGATATTGCGTTCACAAGAAAAGAAAGCTCACAGGCGTCCATGTGCATCACCTCAGATTATTCTATGCACAAACGCCTAAAACGCATCTTTTTCAAAAAAAATTGACCTCAGACGATGAAAAAAGAAAAAATTCAAACAACTACAACCGATTCCGGTTCTTCTGCCGGTGCGGACGGCGCGGGAGGGGTTGCGGGCTGCCGGCTTGCAATGCTTCTTTGCACCGAAATTGTGGCAAGCGTGTCGCCCAGCTGCGTCAACACCGCTGAAGCAAGATTCAGCTCATTGTCGGACATCGTGCCCGCGAGCGCATTTGCAAGCGCGGTAACGGACAGCGTCAGC
The DNA here is from genome assembly GCA_031270605.1 of Oscillospiraceae bacterium. Lineage (GTDB taxonomy): Bacteria > Bacillota > Clostridia > Oscillospirales > Acutalibacteraceae > JAISXG01. The sequence goes on from JAISXG010000088.1 coordinate 43,330, forward strand.
TCAAAGGGGTCCACACGCAATCACCTCTGTCCATTCTATGCAGAACGGCAGGGCAAATATTTGCCTGCTTTTTAATAAATCCTGCTTTTATTCTGCGCTGTCTGAAGGAAATCTGCCGATTAAATCAAACGGGATGGCTTCAAAACCCGCGGGCACAGCTGCACCGCTTTTGAGTGTGTAATGCCCGGAACCGGGAGCGGTGAACAAATCATTCATCTGCGTGAGCGCATAAATGCCGTTCTTTTCAACGGTACTGAAGACATAAACACTTTCGGCAATTTTGCCGAGGCTCTCTTCGTCATCAAAAATCAGATTCAGGGAAACATCCGAAAACGCGGCGTTCGGCACAAAATTCGGGCTGTCGGTGTCATTGAAATCAGAAGAAAACCGCGCATAAGCGGGAAAAGCTTTTTGCCACGCGTCGTTTTGCCAGGGTGACGCAAGCAGCCACTCCCAAACGTCGCCGCCTTCGCCGAAATGTTCCGTCCATGGGGAATCCGCTTCTTTCGCACCCTCCCGAGCGCGTTCGTCATAGGAGATCGGCGTGCCGGAATTGATTACAATATTATTTTTTAAAACGATGTCGCGCCCGCCGCCCATGTGCAGCGCAATGCCCGGCACGTTCACGAGCAGGTTGCCGTAAATCGTCTGCCCCGAAAGCGCGTCATCCATATAGATGCCGCAGGGCTTGTGCTCACCCGAACCGAGGTTATAGATGCTGTTATAGCGGATGACCGTACCGTACCAATCCCAGTGCCGGCCCGAATAGACGGCGCCCGCGTCATCCGAAAGCAGGCAAACGTCATAAATGCGGTTATATTCGATCAGATGATTGTTGCCGCCGTATTGAATTGCCTCGTGGGGCGAATCGTGCATCTCGTTGTTTTTGCACACAGCGCCCACGCCGTTGAGTGAAACGGCGGGCTGATAGGTCTGATAAATCCTAGACCAGTGGTGAATCAGATTATAGATAGCGGTGTTTTCAGATGGCGTGAGCGTTTCTTTGTCGCCCCCGTCAAAAAAGATGCTGCCCTTGCCTGTCTGCGTGATTTCGTTGCCCTGAGCCGTGTTGCGGCAGCCCTCCATTCGCAGCCCCCAGCCCGCGACGTTTTGAATCAGGCAGTTCTCCACGCGGTTATCATCCCCCTTGAACACAAGCGCGTCGCCGCGGGTGCCCTGAAAGGTCAGGCCGCTGAAGGTCAGGTGATTTGCGCCGTCCACCCGAACAATATTGTCTGTAGTGAGCGATAAATCGATTTGCGCAAACTCAAAGCCTGTGCCACGATATAAATAGAGCATACCGCTTGCCCTGTCAAGATAAAATTCACCCTCATGGTCAAGCTCCTCAAGCACATTGAAAAAATAATAAGGCGCACCCTCTTTTGCCCCAAACAGGCTGACATAACGGTTTTGCAGGGTGCGGCTTTTCGCGTCAAACGCGCCGATGGGGGTGGATGCGTCCGCCCAGTCATACATAAAAAAGCCGAACATCCACACGTCTTCAAGAGTCTGCCACGAAGCCATGCGTTTCGCAAGGCCGCCGCTGATTTTATAGGTATCCCCCTTGGGATTTTTGGCCGTGTCCCAATCCGGGTTGCGATAAAGCCGGTCACCCGCGCGCTCCTTGCCCTCCCCCTGCTCCAGGACCTTTCCGGTATACAACCACCCCTCATCGGGGTAGCGCGCAAGGCTCATGGCCTGCCCGTTATAAAACAGCTCACAATAAATCGGGCCGGTTTTGTTTTCTTCATATTGCGAAGCCGTGTGATATTGGCCGATGGCGTTGATGCCGCCCCAGTCCCGCCCGGTAAGGCCATAGCGCTTGAGGTCAACGCAAACGATCTGTTCTCTTGCCGTCTTATCAAGCCTAGCGAGCACTGCTTCATCACTCACCGGCACAAAATCGCCGGGCTCAAGCACCACCCCGCCGTTAATGACGACCTCGCCGCCGCCATAATTGCAATAGGTGACCGGGCAGTCTTGCGTGCCGCTGTCTTCTTTTGTGAAAACAAGCCCCGAAACACGGTAGTTGCCCGGCATGATCGCCACGGTAATGCCGCTTTTTCCGGTTTTATCCATGGCGCGCACCGCATCCCGGGCACGTTCAATACTCGCGAAGGGCGACGCAAACAAGCCGTCGTTCTTGTCGTTTCCATCAACCGCAACATAAAAATCAGCGTCAGACACAATGTTACCCCACCTATAAACATCAAAATTCAAGTGCGCAGGCGCAGCGGCGGCAACCGCAGGGGGCTCGGTGTGCAAAACAGAAACAGCTGTACCCGCAATCGCCGCAGCACACAAAAATGTTAAGGCCGACTTGAAAATTTTTCTTTTCATAAAAATCCCCCAAAAAATGGTTTCGTAAGCATCATAATTTATAACATGCCATATTGTCAACCCAAAACCATATTTTGTAAACTCTCCTGATACAAAACATTAATTTATCATTATGCATTTTTTAAATGACATAAATATTAATATTATTTGATCATATAGCACATTAACATCTTGCCAACATTTTATACATAGATTTGTGAAATCTTTTCCCTTTTATTCACATCGTATTCATATATATGATATATTATCGCCATAATGCTATTATTGTGACAAAAAACGACGAGTCGTTTGTTTATTTGTTGCAAAAT
>JAISXG010000006.1 GCA_031270605.1 Oscillospiraceae bacterium
GTCGTATCCTAAAGCTGAAATTCCTGTAATCAATGCATATCCATCCCTTGCTTTTTTTTCAAGTCCAAACCTTGTTCGCTCCGCTATGTTTTCTCGTTCAAATTCGGCAAAAATACCGACAATTTTTAAAAACATTCGTCCGGTAGCGGTTTTGGTATCAATACTTTCTTGTAAAGAGCAAAAATCACAACCATTTTGATTGAAAAACTCGACCAGTTCTATCAGGTCTTTTAGATTCCTTGTTAAACGATCCACTTTATAAATCAAAACGGTATCAATTTTTCTTGCTTTTATATCGCTTAACATTCGGTTGATCTCTGGGCGGTCAACAACATTTTTTCCGCTGATTCCATCATCCACATAAACATCAACGACATGCCAATCCATTGCCTCACAATATTGTTTTAACTTTGCTATTTGTCCTTTTATTGAAAAACCATGTTTTGCTTGCTCTTCTGTTGAAACTCTAACATATATAGCAACATTCCTTGATAATATCTTTTCATCTGTCTCATAATCGACTATCTCTTTCATTCTTCTCTCCTATCATCTTTTTGATTTGATAGAAGATTCTTTTTTTCAGCACTTCTAGGAATTGATGTTCTAAGAAAGAAATTCATCATATTAATCTGTAGTTTTTCAGGCAAGACAATCCTTTTGTTTTCATCCTTTTTCATGTCATCACCCTATATTCTTTGATACTTAATTCTATAGGTTCATTACATGAATTATGATTAATAAGCATTTATTTTCTTTTTTTTCCTAGCTTTTTGCGGGGTGGTCTTTATTTACCGGTAGCGTGATACCGGCCCAACCGGTCCCACTGGTCCAACCGGCCCAACAGGAGCCGCGGGCTTGGACGGCGACACTGGCCCAACCGGTCCCACCGGCCCGACCGGCCCGACCGGAGCCGCAGGCTTAGCCGGTGATACCGGCCCAACCGGTCCAACTGGTCCAACCGGCCCAACCGGCCCAACAGGAGCCGCGGGCTTGGACGGCGATACCGGCCCAACCGGTCCAACTGGTCCAACCGGCCCGACGGGAGCCGCAGGCTTAGCCGGTGATACCGGCCCCACTGGTCCAACTGGTCCGACCGGCCCGACAGGAGCCGCAGGCTTAGCCGGTGATACCGGACCCACAGGTCCGACCGGCCCAACTGGCCCGACCGGCCCGACTGGCTCAACCGGCCCCGCCGTGGCATTTTCTGGCCTTCAGGTTCAATATGTTATTGCAGGTGCAGAAGAACTGGCTGATGATGCCGCTCTTGCATTTAACACCTCGGTCGAAACCCAGGGTACCTACATTTCGTTTAATGCCGGCACAGGTGAGATTTCAATCGATCAGCCCGGCAACTATTACATCAGCTGGTGGATCAGCGTCAGCGGGTCTCCCACGGCCTCCACACTCGCGTTTGAGCTGCAAATAGACGGCGTTACGCATTCCAGTTCCACAGCGCCCATTTCAATCACGCAGTTGAGCGGCTCTGACTTCATTAACATAACGACGACGCCGGCACTGATCACACTGAACAATACCTCAGGCGATTCGGTGTTCTTAGACCCTCTGGCCGCCACCGCAAACCTGAGCATAACCTATCTCGAACCGTAATTTTGCCAAAGCATACTACTTTTGGCTTTTCCGAGGCCTTCTGCCACCCGTTTGTGCAGAAGGCCTTTGGGGCATAGCTGGAAGAATCTTTGGACTTATCATAAACAATAACAATTCGGGATATTCTTTTGACTCGCGATATGCCGCTAATATCTTTTGCCCACCTACACGGGGGCATGGCAGCAGCCGCATACCGCAACAATTCATCCCGCCACTGTGCGGGGCGGGCGTCCTTTTCCAACTGCCATGAATCTCACTCTGCCTTTTCAATAGGCATCCACAACTCCGAATACTTGCGCTCGGCGTTCGGTTTCCGAAACCAGTATATCACCGACAATTCGGGCGCGTCGGCAAACTGATAACCCGAGGACGGCAGCCATTCCTCCGCCATTTTTCTGCGCACTTCCGTAGACAGCTCGACTGAGAATTTCGCTGGCGGCGTTTCGCAGACAACATAGAATCCGGCGGGAATTTCCACGCGTTCAAACCCCTCGGGCGGCTCATGCCCGGTTGTGACCGCAATATAATGGTCATAGCCGTCGTCGCCGAAGTTTTTGCTGACGTTATGCCAGATATTGTCCTGCTCCGGCGTGTCGCGCAGTGAGCGCAAAACCTCCTGTTCCTCCCTTGTGCTCATCCAAAAATCACATTCCTGCTCAAACCGCGCGCCGGGGTCACCCGTGAAGCGCCGTTTGTAGCCCACCAGAGAAAACGCGCGGCGTTCTTCAATCCTGTACCGCATACTGTTACCGCCTTTCAATGAAATTGAAATTGACAGGCGGCCGAAAGAACGCAGCGCGGCACCCGGCTTTCTTGCGGCCGACGGCGTGACACCGTGAAACCGCGTGAACGCTTTTGCAAAGCTGTCCGGCGAATCATAGCCGTAGCGCAGCGCAACGTCAATCACCTTCGCGTTCCCGGCGGCAAGCTCCGCCCCGGCAAGGGTCAACCTGCGGCTGCGGATATATTCGCCCAGAGAAAAACCGCACAAAATGCTGAACACCCGCTGAAAATGAAAGCCTGAAACATAGGCCTCGGCCGCGATTTCGTCATAATCCAGCTCCCCTTGCAAATGCAGCTCTATGAAGTCAAGCGCGCGCTGCAAGCCTGTTACCCAGTCCATTTCCCTTGCCTCCTGCCCGCCGCGTTGTGCGGCTGTTTTGAGTGTAACATTTTCCGCCGCGGCGTTCCCGATTTTGCCTGCGCAGTTTTGTCAGAACGGCTACGCACCTTTCGCGTTGCCCATACGGCAAATTGACCAATAAAAACTTGTTTTTTTGATTTCTTCGCTGATGCCCCACAGGCTGTCCCTTGTCTGCAACGCGGTGTTCCTCCGCGCAAGCTCGGCTTTTAGATCAGACACAACCGTTATTTTTATCGGCGCCTGTGTTGATTCGCTGACATAATACCCCGCGGCTTCATCCTGCAAATAAAATCCCCCGGGTTCAAATTCATAAACATAAAGCGTTGTTTCCTCCAGCCGTTTCAACCAGCCGGTTTCTATGATAACAACATGGCGATACCCCTTTGGCATATAGGCCGCAATATCCTCTTCCCGTGTTTCCGCTCTGGCATGATAAGTCACGCGCGGGCAATCCCTCGGGGTGAGATAATTCGGCAAGGTGCGCTCACACAGCGCCCAAACAAGGCCGATCTCCGAATTCATATCCGCCCGGGCCGGGCTTCGGGGAACAAACGCAGAAATCCCCGGTTCTTCACTCACATGAAACAAACGTCTTTGATGGTGTTTCACAACGATCCCCCCATACTGAATATAAGCATTTTAGCAAATTTACTTTTACAGGTCAATTTTTCTTTGATTATTGACTTTTCTGTTTTCATATACTAAAATGAATAAAAATCGATAAAAGGAGAATTCCGGCATGACTTTTTATGGTAAACAATCTGTTTTCCCCTTTGCAATGCCGATGTGGCCGTATCACGAGGTCTGTTCTCCTATACCCAAAATGCATTTATAACATAAAATGTCATAAATACAACGGTGCGGGAGAAGGACAAACGCCTTTTCCGCACCGTTATTTTTAGGGGGATTGCTATGCAGCTTGATTATGATAACAGCATTGTGTCTTTGACCAATGCGATCCTTGCCCATTACGGCGCGGCGCCGCATCACTCTCCCCTGCCATATTTGGAAGATTTGCTCGCCCAAAACCACAAAAACGTCGTGCTTCTGGTTCTCGACGGCATGGGCGTGAATGTGCTCGAACGCAACTTGCCTGAAAGCTCATTTTTACGTTCGCATATCAAAACGGAGCTTTCAAGCGTCTATCCCTGCACCACCACGGCGGCGACCACCTCGTTTTTGAGCGGCAAGACCCCGGCGGAGCACGGGTGGCTCGGGTGGTCGTGCTATTTTCAGGAGGTTGACAGATGCATCGACCTGTTCAGCGGCAATGAAAGCGGCACGGGGCGGCCCGCCGCGAAAGAGCATCTTCCGAACAGGCTTCTTGCATATGACAGCATTTTCAAGCAAATTGAGCAGGCGGCAAACAAAAAGGTCAAAACCTTTTTCGTCTCACCGTTTTCAAAGCCTTTCGCAGACACGATGGAGGGCATTTGCACACAAATCAAAAAGCTCGGCAAAAAACGGGGGCGAAAATATATTTATGCTTATCATTTTCAGCCGGACAAAGACATGCACGACCACGGCGTGAGCGCGCCGCGAATCGGCGGGCTGCTCAAAGAGTATGACCGTCAATTGGAACAGCTTTGTGCCAAGCTTTCTGGCACGTTACTCCTGATCACGGCGGATCACGGCATGGCAGACATTACCATGCACTGCGTTGAGGACTACCCCGCCTTGCACGGCTGCCTGCGAAAGCCCGTTTCAGTCGAGCCGCGCGCCTGCTCATTTTTTGTGAAAGAAACCCATATGGCCGATTTCCCGGGCATTTTTCAAGAAGCCTTCGGCGAAAAATTCAGGCTTTATACGCACAATGAATTTCTGGACGGCGGCTTTTTGGGCAACGGTCAGCCCCATCGCAAAACCGCAGAATTTGTGGGTGATTTTGTGGCCGTTGCCGTGGCTGACGCGGCGCTTTGGTATCGGGACATCAACACAGGAGCCAAGAATTTCAAAGGTGCCCACGCGGGGCTGACAGAAGCGGAGCTGACTGTGCCGCTGATTGTCCTTGAGTGCCCCGCCATAAAAAAGCGGTTTTGAAAAAATGAAAATAAATGATAGAACAATACAAGCGCAAAACAATCCTATTTAAAAGAGGTCATTATTATGTTTTTTGACACCGCAGACCTGCATACAGACGAAATTTTTCTGAAGCTCACCGAAACCTTGCCCGCGGTGCCTGAAAAACGCTGGGTGCCTGTCTATTGCTTCAAAATTTGCCGCGCGGTCAGCGGCGAAGAGGTCGGCGAATGCAATTTTCGGGTGGGTAACACCGAAAAGCTCTTCTTTGGCGGCAACATCGGCTACACCGTTGATGAGCCGTTTCGCGGCAACCATTATGCCGCGAAAGCCTGCCTGCTGCTGTTTAAGCTCGCCAAAAAGCATGGCATGCGGCACTTGCACATCACCTGCACCCCTGACAATATCGCATCCAATAAAACCTGCCGGGCCGTCGGCGGTGTTTTGGAATGCACCATCGACCTGCCCACGGACAATGACATGTATCTTGAGGGCGAGCGTCAAAAACGCATCTATCGCATTGATCTTTGAACGAATCTTTTTGATAGCCGAATTTTCGCGCGGGCGGGATTAAACAGGCGATTGAGAGGTATACTATTTGAGAAAAAAGCTGTATAAAAAGGGAGGAAACTATGAAACGGTTCATCGCAGCCATGTTGCTGCTTTCTCTTATGCTCTCTCTGGCGTCTTGTAAAAAAGGGCCGGAATCACTGCTCACCACAATTTCTCAGGATACCGCCGAGCCGGGCACCACCGAACCCACGGCATCCGCCACCGAGCCGGCGGAAGAGACCACCGCCCCGCTCGCAGAGCCGCAGACAACCAATCGCGCAACCACAACAGCCCCTGCAACAACGGAAGAAACGCAGCCGAATGTGCCCGTTGACACCCCCACCAACGGCGACGGCAAAACCTTCACCGGGCGCGACCCGCTGCCGCTGGCCGACTTTAAAAGCTTTGACCCAAACAACAAAAAAGGCCTGCCCACAACCAAGATCGCCCATGCTTATGGAGTGGCGGCAAATGAAAAACCTCACAGCATTTCGGTGAACAACCAGAAGTTTTTTGACGAAAAGGGCTATGATGCCCTCGCGCTTGACACAAAATCGCAGGGCAAGGTGTTATATCTGACCTTTGACGCGGGCTACGAAAACGGCTACACCGCAAAAATCCTTGATACGCTGAAAGAAAAAGGCGTCAAGGCCGCATTTTTCTGCACACTACCGCAGATAAAACAATACCCCCAACTGATCGCCCGCATGATCAATGAGGGGCACATCGTGGGCAACCACTCCAACACCCACCCCTCGTTTGCCGAGATCAGCCGCACCCAAATGGCAAAAGAGATGCAGGATTATGACGATTATCTGCGCACAAAATTCGGCTACTCAGCGCCCGTCTTTCGCTTCCCGAAGGGCGAATACTCCGAAAGCGCGCTCGACCTTGTGGAATCGCTCGGCTATAAAAGCGTTTTCTGGTCGGTGGCCTACGGTGACTGGGATCTCGATAATCAAAAGGGCAAGGACTACGCCGTGAGCACTGTGACCGCCCGCCTGCACCCCGGCGCGGTGATTTTGCTGCACTCGGTGTCGCCCGACAATGCCGCGGCACTGGGCGACATCATCGACTGGGCGCGCGCGAAGGGTTACACCTTCAAATCACTTTTATAATCAGAAATCATCAAAAAAGCAGCAGGCGTTCATTTCGCCTGCTGCTTTCTCTGTTTTTTCTCTTTGTCGGCAAGATAATAGGCATATTGCCCCAGCTCCCTGAGCGAATCGCTCCCGAGAGGCGCGGGAAGGCGAAAATATTCACCGGTGTTTGCGTGCAGCGGGCGGGGGTGCGGAATGAGTCCAAGCAGATAATCAAGGCTCACATTGAAAAAAACGGCAACGTCCGCCTTGAACTCGTCCGGCGCGCGGTTGATTCCCCTCTCATATGCGCCATAGGTGTTCACATTCACATTCAAAGCGTCCGCAAGCTCCTGTTGGGTGAGATCCCTGTCGCTGCGCAAGTCGGCAAGCTTCTGATGAAACACAAAAACCATCCTTTATATAAAATTCAAATCATCGAAACCTTTATTATTATGTAAAATAAGTTATGCTATATAATAAAAAAAATAAAAAAATCTTATAAAATCTATTTATTATATTTGAAATCGTATGATTTATAATATATAATACATATGCTGCCCGGGTTAAATGCCATTTACATTGCCGCGGGCGGCATACGGGCAATCCGCTCCTTTTTCACACTGAGTTTGCTTTGCCCGTATCAAAGGCCCCGGAAGAGTCGGCTTTCTCTTCCGGGGTATCTTTTCAATAAATATAGGCCTTGTTTAAAAAGCAGATAAAAAATCTGCAAAAACCACACAGATGATTTGCAAAGCAGGGTTTAAGCTTCTTGTTTGATTTTTGTATATTTTTTAAACGGTGTTTAGTATCAGAAAAAAGACCGCAAAGACGAGCCGGTTCTGGAGTTGCGCGACCATAAAAACAGGCCAAAGAGAGCGTTCTCTCTTTGGCCTGCAATATTCCTGTATCGGTACGCTATTCGCCACCCAACAGGGTCGACATAATCACGTCGCAAAGCTTCACCGGGTCTTTCAAAAAGCCCTTTTTAATGCTTTCGGCCTGCATGGCGTCAGAGGTGAACAGCGAAAGCGACAGAAAGCTGTTTCCCTGCTCTTTGTCCGCCGCCGTGGCGAACATGCCGATGTCAATCTTATAGCCGGCCCCGGTCTTTTGAATCTCGATGCGGTTCTCTTTTTCGCGGCGATACACCGTGAGCAGGTTCAACGCGGCGCGCACGGCCTTTTCGCGCACGGTGCGCGTGAGGTTCGTTTGCAGCAGCTCGGCGATATCCCGGCCGGTTTCGGTGACAGAGAACAGTTCCTCGCCGTCCTGCTCAAACGAACGCACATTACCGTTTGCCAGCAACTCTTCAACCGCCTGATTCAGCTCAAAATAGTTCGCAAGCCCCTCCTGCAGCACGGCGTCATTGAGCAACGCGCGGGGCACGGGCGCGTCAAGGCTTTTTAAAAGATAGCAAATCAAGAGGCGAATCTCACTGCGGCTGCGCAGGCCGCCGAGTTCAATGCCTTCTGAAAAAGCGTCATATGCACTTGCCACCGAAAATCCCCCCCCTTTTGCTGTTTCGCGCTCACGAAGCAGCCCACTCAGAGCTGCGACAGGTCATACGGCGTCTGCTGATAAACAAAATAGTTCAGCCAGTTTGTGAACAGCAGGGTTGCGGCCGAGCGCCAGCGCACCAGCGGCGTTTTTTCCGGGTCGTCATCCGGGAAATAGTTGCAGGGCACCGCAATGGGCAACCTCTTGTTTTTATCTCTGAAATACTCCTTTGCAAGCGTGTCCGCGTCATATTCCGCGTGGCCTGTGGCAAAAAAGTTTCTGCAGGCCATGTCTGAAAGCAGGTAAATACCTGCCGCGTCGGAATAAGAAAGTACCTGCAGGTCATGCACCTTAGCAATGTCCTCCATGTGGATGTCGGTATGGCGGGAATGAGGAATATAAAACACCTCGTCAAGGCACCGCATCAGAGGATGCAGCGTGTCCAGCGAGCGGTGCTCAAACACGCCGAACATCTTTTCATTCAGGTTGTATTTCTGCACGCCGTAATGGAAATACAGCGAAGCCTGCGCGCCCCAGCAGATATTGAAGGTGGAATACACATTCGTTTTCGCCCACTCAAACACAGAGCAAAGCTCGGGCCAGTAATCCACCTCTTCAAAGGGCAGGTGTTCAACGGGCGCGCCGGTGACGATCATGCCGTCAAACTTCTCATTTTTAATATCTTCAAAGGTCTTATAAAACTTCAATAAATGCTCCGCAGAAGTGTTTCTGGACTGATGCGTCGCCATGTGCATCAGTTCAATATCCACCTGCAGGGGCGAATTGCCGAGCAGGCGCAGAAGCTGCGTTTCGGTTTCGATTTTCGTGGGCATCAGGTTCAAAAGAAGAATCTTCAAAGGACGGATATCCTGGTGCATCGCACGGTCCTCCGTCATTACGAACACATTCTCTTTTTCCAAAAGTGCGCGCGCCGGAAGCGCATTGTCAACCTTAATAGGCATGCATATCCCTCCTGTTCAAATTGGGCAATTTTCTGTTTTGTGCCCCGGCCTGAAAATCAGGCTTAAATAGAATAATATCATATAAGTCAAAAAAGAGCAAGAAAAAGATGGCGGATACTCTGATTCTGCCCTTATCCCATCAGCTTTTTGATTTGCGTCGCCGTAAAGCGGTATTTCTTGTTGCAGAAGTGGCAGTTGACAGAGGTCACCGGGTCCTGCGCCATTTCCGCAAGCCCCTCGCGCCCCGTGGAAAGCAGCGCGCGGACAACGCGCTCGCGTGAGCAGTTGCAACGGTATTCGGGGAAGAACTCGTCCATTTGCCGTAGCGCAAAGCCGGGCAGCGCCGCACGGCAGATTTCAATGGGCGAAAGGCCGTCTGTGAGCATGGTTGTGACGGGTTTCAGGCCCGAAAGCGCCTGTTCGACCGCCGCGACGGTTTCTTCGCTTGCAAAGGGCAGCAGCTGCACCATAAAGCCGCCCGCGACGATCACCTCGCCCTGGTCCTTGGAAACCAGCACCCCAAGGCCGCAGACCGTGGGCACCTGCTCGCTCGCCGCATAATAAGAGGTGATGTCCTCGGCAATTTCGCCCGAAACCAGCGGCACCTGCCCAATGTACGGCTCACCGACGCCGAAGTCGCGCATGACGGAAAGATAACCGTCCGCACCCACAGCGCCGCCAACGTCAAGCTTGCCCTCATATTTCGGGGGAATATCCACAACGGGGTTCGAGATATAACCGCGCGCATTCCCGCGATAGTCCGCAACGGCAATCACCGAGCCGGTTTCACCGCCGCCGTTGACGCGCAACGTGATGCTGCCCTCTTCCTCTTTTATCAGGCTGCCCATAATGGACGCGCCCGTCAAAAGCCTGCCCAGCGCCGCCGTGCAGACTTTCGAGGTGCGGTGAATCTTTCGCGCTTCGCGCACAATATCGGTTGTGTCGGCCGCTATGACAACCAGCGAGCCGTCATCCGCGATGCATCTCACAAGATGAGCCAAAATTGTTCAATCCTTTATATAATGTAATAATTACCCTGACTTTTTTGCGGTGTAATAAATTCTTTCGCTGTCAGGGCGGGGGCCGGCAAGCGTCATATCGTCATAAACGGCAAGCAGCTCGAACCCCGCGCCGCATAAACAGTCTTTGATAAATTCTTCGGAATATGCCTGCTCTGAGAACTCTTCGGTAAATCGCTCATATCCCCCGCGCCCGCACATGAAAATATCAAGGCAGATATCAACCCTGCCCCGCCCCGCATAGGCGTTGCGCCAGGCGCAGAAAACACCGTCGGCTTCATACACAAAGGCGTTGTCGGCAAGCACCGATTCGTGCTTATGAAGCGTGTTCATGTCAAACACAAACACCCCTCCCGGCTCAAGAAACAGCGACACCCTCTCAAATGCCCTGCGCAGCTTCTTTTCGTCGGTGATGTGGTTGAGGCTGTCGAGCGCGCACACGGCGCAGTTCACCGTGCCATATAAATCCAGCTCGGCCATATCCTGGCAAAGCAGCAATGCGCCGCATTCATGGTCACAAAGCTTGTTGCGGGCAATGCTGAGCATGTCCGGCGAGCTGTCAACTCCGATCACTTCAAAACCCCGGCGGCAGAACTCCACGCTCAGTGAGCCGGTGCCGCAGGCGAGGTCGAGCAATATGCCGCCCGAAACGCCGCCAAACGAAAGCAAAGAGCAGAGATACTCCGCTCTTTTTTCATACTCCACATTTTGTGTCAGGCTGTCATACACCTGCGCGAAGGCCGCATAAGCCATTTCAGGATTCCTCCGGCGCTTTCGCGTTGTCAAGGCGGTTGAATATTTCGGTGTAGCCGTCGCAGCCGTATTTCAAAGAGCGTTTCACGCGGCTGATGGTGGCGGTTGATGCGCCGGTGAGAGCGGCGATTTCGTTATACACCTTATCCTCCGTAAGCATTTTGGCGACTACGATGCGTTGCGCAAGGGCCTTGATTTCGGGAACGGTGCATAAATCTTCAAAAAAGGCATAACATTCATCCATATTTTCAAGTTTCAAAATGGCTTGAAAAAGAAAATCGGTGTTTTGATCGGCGATTTTGCTGTTATGCATATTCAACCCTCCAAAAGTTTCAAAAATACGCTTTGATTTTAACACACGAGAATCCAAAAGTAAAGCGGGAGCCTGCAGTTTTGCGGTTTTTGTCCCGCAGGGTAAATTTTTTGCGGACAGGCAGAAAAACTCCTTGACTTTTCGGGCAAATGGTGTTACTATACTTTGGCAAGAGCGGGCACTTGCAGCTCCGCGGGGCAGTGTGACCGGCAAAAAAAGAATTGCCGCGCCGCCCAAACGGTAAAACAATTTTCACAGGTTAATATGCGCTGGTAGCTCAGTCGGATAGAGTGCTTGGCTACGAACCAAGAGGTCGGGGGTTCGAATCCCTTCCAGCGTGCCATGCAAAGCCGTTGAAGCGTTATGCTTCGGCGGTTTTCTTGTTTTATCACGGATTAAAGTTCATTGACAAGAGGCGGTGATATTTTGAAAAACAACAATCAGGACAGGCTGCTTTTGATTGACGGGCACAATTTGCTGTTTCAGATGTTTTTTGGCATGCCGTCAAGAATTATCAATAAGGACGGCAAAGCCATTCAAGGCACATTGGGCTTTGTCGGCGCGTTGATTAAAATCATCAAAATGACCGCTCCCACCCACCTTGCCGTGCTGTTTGACAAAGAGCAACAGAATCAGCGAACCGAGCTGCTTGAGGACTATAAAGCAAACCGCATTGATTATTCCGCAGTGCCCGAAGAGGACAATCCCTTCTCTCAATTGCAGGATATTTATCACGCGCTGGATTATATGGGCATTCAGCATCAGGAAGCAGTAAACTGTGAAACGGACGACGTAATTGCAAGCTATGCCCTGCAATACGCAAATCAGGCGCAGGTTGTGATTTCCTCTTTCGACAGCGATTTTTTTCAGTTGATGAACAGGAACGTTTCGGTGCTCCGTTACCGTGGAGATAACACCGTCATCTGCGGCCCAGAATTTTTGCAAGAAAAATACGGCATTTCTCCTTGTTATTATGCCGATTTCAAAGCTCTGGCAGGTGACAGCGCCGACAACATCAAAGGCGCGGAACAGGTTGGGCCAAAAACCGCTGCAAACCTTATCGGACAATTCGGCAATCTTGAAAATATTATTCTTCATGCTCGGGAGATATCCAGACCGTCCATCAGAGAATCCATTCTTCGCAATACCGAGCGCCTGCGCACCAATTACAAACTGATTCGGCTCGACGGTACGGCTGCAATGCCCTTTTCTCTGGATGAGTTACGCTATTCTTACACCGGAATCAGCACGTTTGATGTTCTGCGGGGAATCCATTTAAAATAATCATGGGCTATACTGAAAGGAGAAAGAATCGTCATGCCAGACTGGAACGCCGCCCAATATTTGACCTTTCAAACCGAGCGCACCCAGCCTGCCCTTGACCTGGCAGGCCGGGTGCGCCATTATTTGCCCGTGAAAAAAGCGCTGGATGTCGGCTGCGGGCCGGGCAACAGCACACAGGTGCTGTTCGAGCGATTCCCCGCCGCGAAAATTATCGGGATCGACAATTCGCCGAACATGATTGAAAGCGCGAAGCTGGCGTACCCGCACCTGCAATTTTCGCTTTGCGACGCAAGCCGCGACCTCGCCGCGATGGGCGGCGGGTTTGACCTTGTATTTTCCAACGCCTGCATACAATGGGTGCCGAACCACCACAAGCTTCTGCGTGAAATGCTGGGGCTGCTCAATCCCGGCGGCATGCTTGCGGTGCAGACACCCATGAACCATGAAGAGCCGATTCACAAAATTATTCTTGAAGTGGCGGTCCGCCCCGAATGGGCAGAAAAAATCGCCGTTCAAAGAATTTTTTATAACCTCACCCCCGGTGAATATTATGATTTGCTTGCTGAAATTTCCTCTGAATTCTCTGTTTGGCAAACCATATATTTTCACAAAATGCGTTCCCATGAGGACATTATCGCGTGGTATCGCAGCACCGGCCTGCGGCCTTATTTAAACAGCCTGCGGGACGACGAAAAGCCCGACTTTGAAAATGATATCTTGAAAGAGTTGCGCAACGCATACCCTGAGCAGGCAAACGGTGAGATTATTTTTCGGTTTCCGCGCCTGTTTTTCACTGCTGTCCGCTGACTTATATTTATTAATAAAATATGAATAACGCATTCAAGCATTTACAATTCGACCAAAAACTACTAGTTCTTTAATGAAAAAATTATACAGAAAACGTTTATTTTGCAAAGCAGATGGACGTTTTCTTTTGTTTTGTCTTTTAAACATCTGGATGCGCACTGATTCATAAATTGTTCACAGCTCCTTATCCCTGCCGTTATAATAAGTTTAACCTGAGTTTAAACTTCTCCTCTTCATAGTTAATTTTGACACTTTATAATGAAGAAAACAATAGTTTTTGTTTATAGCGCGAATGAGAAGAGAATTTGTCTGTTTGCATCTCAATGTCGAGAATATGCACCCCGCTTCTGCCGGGGGGACATCGCTTTCGCTTTTACCGAAAGGACGGTCACACATGAGAAACAAACCCTATGCGTATTATGAAACCGCAACATTTGACACGATTTGGGATCTTTTGGATCTTGCCGAAAAACGCTATGCCGAAAAAGAGGCGTATGTTTTCAAAAAGAGCAAGGCGGTCATAAAAAAGACCTATGCCGACTTGGTTGCGGACTCACATGCTTTCGCCGCTTATATCGCCAATGAAGGCTACGAAAGAAAAAGAATCGCCATTTTGGCTGAAAACTCCTATGAGTGGATCGTGACGTGGTTCGGCATTGTGCTTTCGGGCAACATCGCCGTTCCGCTTGACAAAATGCTTGACACCGAGCATTTGCATTTCATCATCAGCAGCACCGCCGCCTCTGCGCTGATTTATTCAAAACAATATCAGGAGCAGGCTGCTTTCTTTAAAGAAAAATATGACACGATGTCTTTTATTTGCGTCGAATCAGATTTTGAAGAGCGCCTTTCGGCCGGCCGCGCGCTGCTCAAAGCAGGCAATGTAAAACGCGTGCCGAACAACATCGACAAAAATCAGACTGCGGAAATCATTTACACCTCCGGCACAACGGGCGTTGCGAAGGGCGTGGCATTAACGCAGGATAATCTCTGCGCCGAGCTCATTGCCGTGAGCATGAGCATGCAGAGCAACGGCTCGAACATGCTGGTTTTGCCGCTCAACCACTGCTATGCGATGATGACCATTCTTGTTGTGTTGAACAAGGGTCAGACCACATACATATGCTCGGGCATCAAGCGCTTCTCGCAGGAAGTGAAGGAATTTGCCCCTGCGGAACTCTATCTTGTTCCGTTGTTTGTGGAAACCATGTATCACAAAATTATGGAGGCCGCAAAACAAAAAGGCAAAGAAAAGCAAATCAAAATGCTCATTAAGGTCAGCCTCGGGCTTTATAACATGGGCATCGACATCCGCCGCAAGCTGTTCGCAACCGTGCTCAAGGAGTTCGGCGGTAATTTGAACGCCATGCTTTCCGGCGGCGCGCCGATCGACCCGATGTATCTCAAAGCGTTCCGCGCGTTCGGCGTCGATGTGATGGAGGGTTACGGCATTTCAGAATGCTCGCCCGTTATCGCAGCCAACCGCAACGCGCACTACCGCGACGGCAGCGTGGGCCAGGCATTGCACGGCGTTGAGGTCAAGACCGACGCGGCGGACGGCAAAAGCGAAGGCGAGCTGTATGTCAGGGGCCGCATTGTGATGCAGGGCTATTTTGAAAACGAAGACGCCACTGCAGAAACCTTTGACGGCGACTGGTTCAAAACAGGCGACTACGGCCGCATTGACAAAGACGGCTTTATTTACATCACCGGCCGCAAAAAGAACATTATCATTCTCAGCAACGGCAAAAACCTTTATCCCGAGGAACTTGAGCAGCAGATTATGCGCATCCCCGGCGTCAAAGAAGTTATTGTCTATGAAGAAAACAGGACCATTACGGCAGAGATATTCCCCGACTGCGACCTGCTCACCGAAGACGGCATCCACAACCACAAAGAGCACCTGGAGGCTGCAGTTGAAAAGCTGAACAAACAGCTGCCCGCGGGCAAGAGCATTGCAAAGGTCAAGATTCGCGACACCTGTTTTGAAAAAACCGCAACACAAAAAATTATCAGAAAGAAGTATGCATAATGAGAGAAAAAATCCTGAAAATTTTAACATCGAACCCGAAGGTGACAGTGATCACCCCCGAAAGCAACCTGCTCACCGATTTTGGCCTGACCTCTCTTGACCTTGCCGAAATCGTTTGCGATATTGAAGATGAATTTGACATCGAGATCCCTGAAAAAGACCTTGTGAAAATCAAAACCGTGCACGATATTTATGAGTATGTCGACGCAATCGCCTGAGCATAATAAACCTGTATTCGATCCACATTAAAATTCCTCCAAGGCTGAAAGGAAGATCCCAATGGAAAAAAAACAACAGCAGAAAGACAAAACTTCGTTTTGGTATTTCGGAGTGGGCGGGCTGCTTGCGCTGTCGAAATCCCGCGGGCATAATGTAAAAATCGACAAAGCGGCAATCAAAGATTTGAAGCCCCCCTTTGTTGTTCTTTGCAACCATCAGGGTTATTATGACTGGGTGTATGCGGCGAAGGCGCTCATGCCCAACAAGGTGCGTTTTGTGGTTTCGAGATATCAGTTTTTAAATCCCAAAACCGGCCCGATCCTGCAAAAAATGGGCGCGATCCCGAAAAGCCAGTTCACCTCGGACGCTTCGGCAGTGAAAGAGATCATCCGCACCGTCAAGCGCGGCGGTATCGTCGGCATTTACCCCTCAGGCAAACTCTCTTTGTTCGGTGAGGACGAAAAACCGCTGGAAGGCACCTATGAGCTGATCAAAAAACTGAATGTTCCCGTTGTGTTCATTCAGGTGGACGGCAGCTACCGCACCGCGCCGCGTTATAATATTGAAACAAAAAAAGGCCGCGTGGACGTAAAGCTCAGCATTCTGTTTACGCCCGGGGAGCTTGCTTCTCTTCCTGCCCAAGAGGGCAAGGCAAAGCTCAACGCCGCCTTTTGCCATGACGATTTTGCGTCATCCACCAATAACGTGGAGTTCAAAAGCAAAAACATCATTGCGGGCCTTGACGACATGGCCTATATCTGCCCCAGCTGCAAAACGGACTATACCATGAAAACCGACGGCCCAAACCGTATTCTTTGCACAAAGTGCGGCTTTTCGGCCACGATGGACAATCGCTTCCGCTTAACGGGCGAAAACGGCTTTACCGCCCCCAAAACCATCAGCGAATGGGGCAGGTTTATAAAAGCGGAGGAACGCGAGCGTGTTTTGCGCGCACCCGAGGCGAAGCTCACAACCACCATGAAGCTCATGGAGCATGTGAACGACGAGGCCCAGCTTTCGCAAACCGGCACAGTTACGGCAGAGCTGAACAGCGAGGGCATATCCCTCAGGGGCAAGCGCGGCGGCGAGCCGTTTGAACGCTTTTTTACTTATGCCCAGTACCCTGCCATGCATATTTTTGACAAAATTTATCTTTTGGTGCCCGATAATGAAGAAGTGCTTTGTGTTTCGCCGGCAACGGCGGCGGAAACCACAAAATGGGGCATCGCTTCAGAGGTATACGCCTGCCTTTCGGCCGAAGGGCTTTTGAAGGCAACGGTTGGCTCCTGACTCCTTCTCTGAAAATATCCTTTCTTGCTTTACCTCATTTGTGTATATATTCTCCGGCGAAACGGCCGGCCTGTTTAAATACAGGCCGGCCGTTTCGCCATATGTTATTTTTGTTTCATATTGAAACGGTAGCCCGCCCCGCGGATCGTTGAGATATAATACTGCACTTTTCTGTCCGGCTCGATCTTGTCGCGGATGCGGTTGATGTGCACCGCCACCGTCGCGCTGTCGCCCATATAATCAAAGCCCCATATGCGCTCAAACAGATATTCCTTTGAGAAAACAGTGTTGGGGTTCGACATCAAAAACAGCAGCAGCTCAAACTCCTTGTTGGCCATTTCGATTTCATGGTCGTTCACATATACCTTCCATGCGTTTTTAAATATTTTGATGCCATCATAGGCGATCACGTTATCCGCCTCGTTCTGCCTGCCCGTCAGGCGTTCATAGCGCGCAATATGCGCCTTAACGCGCGCGACCAGCTCCGCAGGATCAAAGGGTTTTGAAATATAATCGTCAGCCCCAAGCCCAAGGCCGCGGATCTTGTCAATGGATTCCTGCTTGGCCGTGACCATCAGCACAGGAACGTCCTTGCGCTCGCGCACCTCACGGCAGATGTCATAGCCGTTTTTATCCGGGAGCATGATATCAAGAAGAATCAAATCAAAGTCCTCATGCAGGGCAAGATTCTGCGCCGTGTTCCCGTCTGCGGCAATCACACTGTCAAACCCATTGATTTCAAGGTAATCCTGCTCAAGCGCGGCGATGGCCGCGTCGTCCTCCGCAATTAAAATTCTTTTCTTTTCCATAATTACTCGCCCGTCCTTTCCGAAGTGCGCTCGCACAAAGCGCACTCACTCAGCGGTTACTTCTGGCCCTCGCCCCGCGGCAGCTTGGGCAGGCGAATCGTAATCAGCAGCCCGCCGCTGTTCGTGGCAGAAATGGCGCCGCCGTGCCGCTCGACAATTTGCTTTGCAATGGTCAGGCCAAGGCCGTTGCCATGGCTTTGGCGCGCATCGTCAGAGCGGTAGAACGAATCAAACAGCTTTGACAGATTCTCCTCAGGCACACCGCGGCCATTGTCGTGAAACTCTATTATGATCTCGTTTTCCGTTTCTTTCAGTGACAAAGCGATCACAGGGTCAGGCACGCCGCTGTAAAGCCTTGAATTGGCCACCAGGTTGTCAAACACGCGGTTGATTTGAACGGTGTCCGCCCGAATCTCAGCATCATCGGAGCAGTCGCTTGCAAAGGTCACACTGCCGCCCGCGTGCTCCATGTCGTCGGCCACATATTCATAGAACTTTTCCATATGCGGCTTGATTTTGATGTTTTCAAACGTAAAGGGAACACTTTTGGTTTCAAGGTTTGAGAGCATAAAGAGCCTGTCAAGCAGCCTGCTCATTTTTTCGGACTGCTCATAGATCGTGTCAATATATTTCTGCTGCTTTTCGGGAGTGTTTGCAACGCCGTCCTTAATGCCCTTGATATAACCTTTGATTGAGGTCAGAGGGGTGCGCAAATCGTGTGAAATGCCCGCGATCATTTCCGTTCGGCCTTTTTCATAGCTTTCCATCTGGGTGATATTCGCCTTGATCTCCGCCTGCATTTCATTGAAGGCAGAGCAGACCTCTTCAAATTCGCTGATGCCCTCATATTCAATGCGCGCGTCATAATTGCCCCGGTGCACCTTGCTCGCGGCGTTTCGCAGCAGGCGCAGCGGCTTCAAAACAATCGAATTGTTTCTGCGCGAGAAATACATGCCGGCCAGCAGCACGGCACAAATGAGCAAAAAGACCTCAATAATGAAAAAGATATAAACCACGCTTGTGGGGTTGCGGTAATCAATTTCAAAGCTGATCAAAAAATTGGGCGAAAGCTGAATGGCGGTGAGCAGATAGGTGGAGCCCTCCGCCCCCTTGACCTTGCTCACAGCCTTTAAACTGGAGGTTTCAAAAATCATGCTGAAATCGTGCCTGCCGCCGCCGTCCGCCTTGAGCTGCTGCATCACCGAAACAATGCCGTCGTCGGGTGAGCCGATAATCAGCTCAGAGTCTTTCGCGGCAATGAGGGTATAGCCCAGCTTCACAAATTCATCCTGCAGCTCTTTTTGATAATCGGCTTCATGCAGGCGCGCAACATCGCATTCATCCAACATCAAGAGAATTGTTTCAGTAGGAATTTTGGAAAGGCTTTGGCTGCTTAAATAGGGCTCCACAATATAGGAATATGCCGTTGAATAAAAATTGATCAAAAACGTAATCGCCACAACAGAAACAATGAGCATCTGCACATTCATTTTAAAATTTTGCTTTCTTAAATTCATAGCGCTCCCCCACTGTTCTTGCTGCCGTTGCCTGCCCGGCATGTATCATAAAACCGAATCAAGAATGCGGTGGCACGGGCAAAGCCCCGACAGACGGGGTCTCTGCTCCGTCAGCATTCTTCTAATGAGTCAAAATCAAAGATTTTGAATCTATTATATCCTTAAACCAAATCAAGAATGCGGTGGCGCGGGCAAAGCCCCGACAGACGGGGTTTCAGCTCCGTCAGCATTCTTCTAATGAGTCAAAATCAAAGATTTTGACTCTATTTATATCATAACACTTGTTGTTTTATTTTGAACGCGGACAAGATAAATTTTCAATAAACTGCACCTTGTAAAAATTTACTTTCACATGCTTTATAAAATACGGCGCATAATCATTTTATATTATTTGTCTGCATTGGCGGCGGTTTCTGTGGCGGCTTTTTTATCTTTCGCAAGCTCCGCCGCCGTTCTTGTGTGCAGCCGTGCGGCGCCTTGATAGTTTTTGGGCGCAATGACGTCGCCTTTTGCGAAATAAGCCTTTGCGTCGGCGATGGCCTCTCCATATTGTGGCAGCCACTCCTCGCCCGCAATGAGCATTTCATCCACCATCTGCGAAATTTCCGGCGGGTTGCAAACGGCGCCGGTCAGCGGATCCATCATAGCGGCCTGCTTGAGCAGCATCACATCGCCGTATACCGCCGCCTCAACAGAAAGCTTTTGCACCCAAACGCTCTGCGAGCAAACGGCCGCGCAACCAAGCGGCAGGTCGCCCACCTGTGTGACAGAAATACCGTTGCCGTCGGCATAACAGGGCACCTCGACAACGCATTCCTGGGGCAGGTTTGTAATGGAGCCGTTGTTCATCACATTAAAGCAGCCGCGGTAACGCCTGCCGGTTTCAAGGGATTCAATAATAAACGAGCCGTGCTCATGCGAACGCTTTTCGGGCTTGTACTCATAAGGCGGCTCTTTGAGCCAGTTCGGGAAGTCGGTTTCAAACCAGTCGCGCCCCTCGGTGCAAACGCGCAGATAGCCCCCCGTCTCGCCGTGATGCCAGTTGGAGAGGTCGATCCAGTTGAGCAGGTCGTCCGGCCGTTTGCGGTACCACGCGAGATATTCCGAGAGGTGCCCGTTTGACTCCGTGGAATAATAGCCGAACCTGCGCAGAATGTCGATGCGCACCTTTTCGGTTTTGCACAGGTGCTCGTCCGCCTCATAGGTGGCCAAAAGCTCCTCAGAAGAAATCAGCCTGCCCTTGTGCTTGATTTGCAAATACCACGTCTGATGGTTGATGCCGGCGACAATAAAATCCAGCTCCTCATGCGGAATTTTGAGCGCCCCGGCAATCTGGTGCTCGCCGCCCTGCACGCCGTGACACAGCCCCAGTGTGGGAACGCCGCCATAGACGTTCGCCGCCCAGGTCATCATGGCGTTGGGGTTTGAATAGTTGAGCAGCAGCACGTCAGGGTGTGAAACCTCGCGCATATCGCGGCAAAAATCGAGCATTGCGGCAATGCCGCGCTGGCCGTACATGATGCCGCCGATGCAGATCGTGTCGCCCACGCACTGGTCGACCCCATATTTGAGGGGGATTTCCACGTCCGTCACAAAGCCCTCAAGGCAGCCGATTCTTGCGCAGCAAATCACGTATTTTGCATCTTTGAGCGCCTCGCGGCGGTCAAGCGTCGATTGAATTTTTGTGCTGACGCCGTTTGCCTCAAGGTCACGCTGGCACAAAGACGTCACCATATCGAGGTTTCTTTGATTAATGTCTGTGAAAGCGAAGGTCACATTGTTTCTCAATTCGGGAACACACAAAATATCGGTCATCAGCCGGCGCGTGAAGCCGATCGACCCTGCGCCGATAAAAGCGATTTTCAAGCTCATCTTACAATTTCCCCCAACAGTTTTGATTTATTTTTTTACTTCCTGATTATTTTATATGAAACCACTCCAAATCTCAATCCCTTTTGTGAAAAAAGATAACCTTTGCCCTTTTTTTGCTAACAATTTATATAGTGTGTGGAAAATGTTACATTTTAGGGCAGTATGTTGCTTATTCTATAAAAAAGACTTGAAAAGACCTATCTATAACTATATAATAAGTGTAGTTTTGGTTTAGGAGAAGAAAGAATGTTAAATAAGACTGTCAAGGTCAGGATAACTAAACCGATTGACCCCAAATTTATAAAAAACGGCGGACGCATGCTGAACACGGGGGTTGGCGATATCAGCGGAATTCCCAACGGGCGAGGCGTCAAAACCTATATTATGGGAATTTCGTATCCTGTGACCTATTTTGTGGGCAAGGTGATTGCCCTGATAAAACGGCCGGACGGCCGCACGGCCGCAATTGTCGCGGCGCCGAAGAATATTCGTTTTGTGAACTATGACATTGCGGATGCAATTGAGTTTGCCGAAAAAGCCGGAACATACAGACTCGAATGCTTATATGAAAACTCCTGCGGGGCGGTGGTGTTTCGAATCATCAACAACGCGCCCCGGTTTTTGTTGATCAAAAACCAGCGCAGCTCGCACTGGGGCTTTCCCAAAGGGCACATGGAGCGGGGCGAAACGCCCTATGACACGGCAAAACGCGAGGTGCTTGAGGAAACGGGCCTGCGCATTGAGATCATGGAAGGTTTTTCTTCAAAATCCGAATATATCATCGGGCGCAAGGTGCAAAAAGAGGTGCGTATCTTCCTCGCCACCACACCGGACACACAGACGAAGATTCAGCAGGAGGAGATTGAGGACTATATCTGGCTGACCTATGAGCAGGCCATGGAAACACTGAATTTTCAAAACGACAAGCGCATTTTAAGCAAGGCCCAGGCTTTCATGCTCGAATCCGGCATCGGCTACAGTAAATCAACTTGAAAACAAGCCAGCCTCCACGTGCAAAACCCCATGTATCTAAGGATTTTACACGTGTTTTCTGGATGTTTTCTAAGTTCATTAACTATATCTCAAATGAACGGGCAAAATTTTTCAGCTCTTCAATTTGCTCGGAGGTGAACTGCCTGTCTTCAAAAAACACGTTGTTATGATTTGAGAAAGACAGCACATAATCCTCATATTCAAGAAAAATAAAAAAATCCGAATAATAGACACTTTTCGCGCTCCATTCCGGCAGCGCGATTTCTTCGTAGTCTGTACCTGAAAACCAATGCATTTTGGCAAATAAATACTGCGTAATCACTAAACGATGCTTGCTTCTGAAAAAAGAGAAATACACATCCCCACCGGTCTCAAAAAAGTATGTGCATCTCGCTTCGTCCGCCAAAACTGTTTTGGTGTATGATGCAATAGGATAGGCAGGCTGCGGCGGTTTCGCAGAAAAAACAGACGCCATAAAAACAGAAAAGCCCGTTAAATAAACGGCACCCCCAAGACCGAGCAGCACAGAAATCAAAATAAATTTTTTACGCTCCATCCTTGCTTTTCGCATTTGCCGCCCTGCAAAAACAGACAGCAACACAAGCGCGAAGCAGCCGCCGAGAATAAAGCCGGTCAGCCAATTCCCTTCGAAAAAAGACCGCGCTGCAATCACGACCGCCGCAACTGCAACACCGCCTGAAGGGAGCAGGCAGATGACAAGGTTTGCCGTGTGCGTTTTTCTGGTAATTTGTCTGGGGTGTTTGTTTTTTTTGAGGCGGTGCTTTTGCCGCAAGGCCCACACACAAAACTGTGCAGCCTGAATGCCACTGACGGCAAAAGCAAGCACAAGAAAAGAATAAAACGCCAGTGTAAAATTTGACCCCGAAAAAAAATCAGAATCTGTCAGAGGAAATAAAATCTGTAACAACCACACAAGGGGTAAGACAAACCACGACCCGGCATTCTGTTTGAACGTGGCCTTTATGGTTGTGTTCAGCTTTGCAACCTCGTCCGTCTCAATCGGAACGGGGGCTTTTTCCTTAGAAACAAAGATATACCGCTGCCCTGTCATACAAACAAAATCCCACCCACCCTCTCGGCAAAACGCAATATATTCCAGCCCCGCCGCCGTTGGGGAAGAGTCAAGCATAGAGCCCTTCGCAAAAACTTCAACCGCATAATGAAGCTTCTGCGGCTCAATGGCTTCAAAACAGAAGGAGTTCCCTTCAATTCTATTGAGTTTCCAGCCCTTTTGCGCCATTTCTTCAAGAAACACCCCCATGGCCTCGCTTTCATAGATTTGAAACCAGTGGAGCCTTTTCAGCTTATTGCGGTTTTTCATCAAAATCCCTCCAGCAATCATTTGCGTCAGAAGCCAAAAGAGGCGAGCGTGCGAGCTCCTGTTGCAGCAAAGAAAACCCTTTATCAGTAATCCGAAATGAACGCGCAACCCCACCCGCCAGTGCGTCCTCAACCAGCCCGTATGCCAAAAATTCGTTGAGCAGCCGGTAAACCGTTCCCGGCCCAACAACCACCCTGCCATCAGAAAGCTCTATGACCTGTTTCACAATGTCAACTCCGCGGCACTGCCCCGTAAGAGCCAGCAACACATAACACATTGGCTCCGTCAGCGGCAAAACAATGGATTTTTTCATAAAACACCCTCCTTCATCGGGAGCTTTTCCTATCTTCAGTGTAGCATTGCCAATAAATAATGTCAACAAGCTTTCCCCTTAAAGAACTTTAACACAAAAAAGTAACCGCCTCAAAGGAGTATTACTCCTTCGTGGCGGTTTTGTATATATTCTATAATTCCTGCCCAAAAAACAGGCGCCGCGCATTGCTGTGTGTTATGTCAAGCAGCGCCTGTGTCTCCACGCCGCGCACCTCCGCAAGCTTTTGCGCAGTATAGCGGATGTGGCGCGAATCGCACCGCTGCCCCCGAAACGGCACGGGTGTCATATAGGGCGCGTCCGTTTCCACCAACAGGCGGTCTTCAGGCACGAAGGCCGCGACCGCCAATGGTTTTTTCGCGTTTTTGAAGGTGACCGCGCCCCCAAGGCCGATATACATATCAAGCTTTAGGATTTCCCGCGCCATTTCCACGCTGCCCGAATAGCAGTGCAGGACTCCTTTGGGCCGGTATTGTTTCAGCAAGCGCAGCGTATCCTCATGCGCCTCACGGTCATGCACGATCACGCACTTGTCAAGCTCTTTGGCAATTTTGAGCTGCGTTTCAAACAGCCGCAGCTGCACCTCTCGCGGTGAAAAATCATAATGGTAGTCCAGTCCGATCTCCCCCACCGCCACACAGCGTTTATGCCAAAGCAGCTCATATAAATCCGCACAGTCAGAGTCTGTGATTTGCGCGCTCTCGTGGGGGTGAAAGCCGCAGGCGGCATAGATGTAGTCATATTGCTCGGCAAACTGCAGCGAACGCTTGCTTGTCGCGATGTCCACACCGCAATTTACAACACCGCATATGCCTTCTTCGGGCAGCGCGGCCAGCACCTCGTTGCGGTCGCCGTCAAAGCTCTCATCATCATAATGGGCGTGGGAATCAAAAATATTGTGCATAAAGCCCCTTTCTGTAATACTAAAACTTTAGTAAAAATCTATACAAAACCACATATAAGCAGGACTTGAGCTTCTTGCTTGATTTTCAGAGGTTTTGAATCGGGAGTTCGTATGAAAGACAAGAACCGCCGCCCCGCCTGTTGGCAGAAGAAGCGGCGGCTTATATCGTCAATTACAAAATTGTAAAATCAGCGTACTTTTGCTCCGGCAGGCATGTTTTCCACAAAAATCACTTTCACGTCATTCTCGGCGCAGTCCGCCGCGAGAATCATGCCCTGGCTCTCCACGCCGCAAAGCACGGCGGGCTTTAAATTGGCGACAATAATCACACTTTTGCCGATCAGATCCTCAGGCGCATACCAAAGGGCAATGCCAGAAGCAACCGTTCTAGGTGTGCCGGAACCGTCGTCCAGCGTCAGCTTGAGCAGCTTTTTCGCTTTTTTGATCGGCTCACAGGCGGTGATTGTTGCAACACGCAAATCCACCTTGCCGAAGTCGTCTATGCCAATCTGCGCAACGCCGGGAACATCCGCTTTTTCGGCGGGCTGCTTCTTTGCTTCCAGCTCCGCCTGAATTTCGGCGAGCAGTTTTTCCGCCTCAATGCGCACAAACAACGGGCTTGCCTGCCCGACTGAAGCGCCCACGGGAATCGCCCCAAATGTTTCCAGGCTCTCAAAAGAATTGAGGTCACTGTTGATCTGCCGCAGGATTTCATCCGCCGTCTGGGGCATGAAGGGCTTGAGCAGCACCGCAATGAAACGGATGCTTTCAATGAGGTTATAAAGCACCGTTGCGAGCCGGTCTTTTTGCGCCTCGTCCTTGGCGAGCGCCCAGGGGGCGGTTTCATCAATGTATTTATTGCTGCGCTTGGCGACATTCATGATCGCTTCCATCGCGTCGCTCATGTGAAACGCGTCAAGCTGCTTCTCCACCTCGGGCAAACAGGCCAGCACAACCGATTTCAGCTCGTCGTCAAACTCTCCCGAAGCGGTACTGCACACAAGGCTGCCGCCAAAATATTTGTTGACCATTGCAACGCTGCGGTTCACAAGGTTGCCGAGCGTGTTCGCGAGGTCTGAATTAAAGCGTTCGATAATGGTTTCATAAGTCAGCGAACCGTCCTGCGCAAAGGGGATTTCCGAGAGAAGATAGTAGCGGATGGCGTCCACGCCGAAGCGGTCGATGAGGTCGTCCGCATAAATCACGTTGCCCGTAGATTTCGACATTTTGTCGCCGCTCATCAGTACCCAAGGGTGGCCGTAAACCTGCTTTGGGAGCGGTTCACCGAGCGCCATGAGCATAATCGGCCAATAAATCGTGTGGAAACGAATGATATCCTTACCGATGATATGCGCGTCGGCAGGCCAGTATTTTTGATAAAGCTCCCCGCTGCCGTCGGGCGAATAGCCGAGCGCGGTGATGTAGTTTGACAGCGCGTCAATCCAAACATAAACCACATGGCCGGGGTCAAAGTCCACAGGAACGCCCCACTTGAACGACGTGCGGGAAACGCACAAATCCTGCAAACCGGGCTTGATAAAGTTGTTGAGCATCTCTTTTTTGCGGCTTTCGGGGTAAATAAAGTCGGGGTTCTGCTCAATATAATCCTCAAGCCGCTGCTGATAGTTCGACAGGCGGAGGAAATAGGCCTCCTCACTCGTCTGATTCACTTCGCGCCCGCAGTCGGGGCATTTGCCGTCGACAAGCTGCGAATCGGTAAAAAAGCTTTCGCAGGGCACGCAGTAATGCCCCGAATATTCACCCTTATAAATATCTCCCTGCTCATAAAGCTTTTTAAAGATTTTCTGAACCGCTTTCTCGTGATAGTCATCAGTCGTGCGGATAAATTTATCGTAGGACGTGTTGAAAAGGTCACAAATCGCGCGGATCTCACCGGCAACGCGGTCAACATACTCTTTGGGTGAAACCCCGGCGGCGCGGGCCTTGTCTTCAATTTTCTGGCCGTGCTCATCCGTGCCTGTCAAAAAGAACACATCATACCCCTGCATTCGCCGAAACCTCGTGATAGCGTCCGTGAGGACGATTTCATAAGAGTTGCCGATGTGCGGCTTTTGTGAGGTGTAGACGATTGCGGTGGTAATGTAATACTTCTTTTTGGGACAGCCTGAATTTGTATCCATTCCACGTTCTCCTTTCATAAAAAATAATATTTTTTGCCAGTTTGTTCTTTATAGTATACCACGAAAAAAGAGGAATGCAATAATTTTTTGCGCAAAGCCCCAAAAAGAAAGAAGAGACGCAAAAAACAAAACGCCGGGCATTTTTGTTCCATGCCAAAAACGCTGTGAAAAATCCTACTCTTTTTGCCGTTTTTGCTTGAAAGATGCGATGAATCCCTTGACAAAATGCCTGCGTTGTGCTAGGTTAATTGTGTATGATTTTTGTGTAAAGTGTTTGTTTCACAAAAATTTTTATGTTGAGATCGGCCAAGCTTGCATACTTGGCACATTTTTTAGGAGGGTCTGTCTTTATGAAAAAATTTCTTGCACTTGCCATGGCGTTTGTGATGCTGTTCGGCCTTGCTTCCTGCACAGGCGGCGAAGACGACACAACAACAACGCAGGGCGCAAAAAAAGAACAGCTTCGCGTCGGCCTTGAATGCGCTTATGCGCCTTTTAACTGGACACAGCTCGACTCCGGCAACGGCGCCGTGAAAATCGACGGCCAGTCAAGCGCCTATGCGGCAGGCTACGACATTGAAATCGCGAAAATTATCGCGGAGAAGCTCGACCGTGAGCTTGTGATTGTGAAAACGTCCTGGGACGGCCTGATTCCCGCAGTGCAGTCCGGCGTGATCGACCTTGTGATCGCGGGCATGTCGCCCACTGAGGAGCGTAAGCTGGAAATCGACTTCACGAACAGCTATTATACATCCAAGCATGTTATCATTGTGAACGCAGACGGTGCTTTGGCGAACGCAACCGGCCTTGCGGATTTTGCCGGCAAGAAAATCACCGGCCAGCTTGGCACGGTGCACTACGATTTGATCGACCAGATCGAAGGCGTGAAAAAAGAGACCGCAATGGAAGATTTCGCGGCAATGCGCATTGCGCTTGAATCCGGTGTGATTGACGGCTATGTTTCAGAATATCCCGAAGGCCTGAGCGCCGAGCTTGCAAACTCCAAATTCAAGATGATCGTTTTTGAAGACGGCAAGGGCTTCGACGTGAAACCTGAGGACAAGGAAATCGCAGTCGGCCTCAAAAAGGGCAGCGAGCTTGTCGACCAGATCAACACCATCCTTGCCGGCATCACTGCCGAGCAGCGCCAGACCTTTATGGACAATGCCGTTCAGGGTCAGGGCTCCGCGGTTGAAGACGAAGACCTGCCCGCAGAAGAAACCTCTGCGGCGGAAACCACGCTTGCGGGCACCACGGCGGCTTAAGCCTTTGGCGTTGCGCAAACCGGTTAAAATTTGATACCTTTTGCCGCTATGCCAACACCGGCGTTGGCATAGCGGTTTTTATGGACAGACATAAAGATGGTCTCGCGGCCATCTCGGAAAGGATGTTCCCATTTGAACGGATTCATTTTGCTCTCTGCAGGCGGGGCTTCCCTGTTTTTTGACAAAACGTTTGCAATTTTGAAGGAGTATTACCCGCTGCTGCTGCAGGGGGCTGTCACAACGGTTCAGATCGCGATTCTGTCCACGATCATCGGCTTTGTGATCGGCCTGATGATCGGCGTCGTCAAAACCATCCCCATGCCGCAAAAGGGACGCACCCCGAGAAAGCTGCTGCAAAAATTCATCAACTTTCTTCTTTCTGTTTATATTGAAGTGTTCCGCGGCACGCCCATGATGATTCAGGCGGTCATGATTTTTTATGGCTATTCCTACATAACCGGCAGAAAGCTCGCCCCCATGCTGGCCGCTTTCATCATTGTTTCCATCAACACCGGCGCCTATATGGCCGAGGTGGTGCGCGGCGGCATCGAGTCGATCGACAGGGGCCAGTTTGAGGGCGCGCACGCGATCGGCATGAGCCACACGCAGACAATGCTCAAAGTGATTCTGCCGCAGACGGTGCGCAACATCTTGCCCGCGACCGGCAATGAGTTCATCATCAACCTGAAAGACACCTCTGTTTTGAACGTCATCTCGATCACGGAGCTGTTTTTTCAAACCAAAACGGTGGCGACGACGACCTTCGCCGCATTCCCGACCTATACCATCGCGGCGGTGCTCTATTTGATTCTCACCTTCACCACCTCACGCCTGCTGCGGCTGGTGGAAAAGAAAATGGGCACACGGGGCAGCTACAAGCTTAACACCACCCGCAGAAGCCGCCTGATGGAACAGGAAACCGGGGAAGCAAAGGAGGTTGCCGTATGAGCGAAACCATCATTCAGGTCGACCACCTCAAAAAAAACTTCGGCGAAAATGAAGTGCTCAAGGACATTGATTTTTCTGTTTCAAAAGGCGAGGTCACCTGCATCATCGGCGCTTCGGGCTCAGGTAAGTCCACCCTCTTGCGCTGCATCAATTTGCTTGAAATGCCCACAGACGGCCGTATTCTGTTTCACGGCACAGACATTTTATATAAAAAATTCAAGCTACGGCAATACCGCGCGCGCGTCGGCATGGTGTTTCAGCAATTTAACCTGTTTGAAAACATCAACGTGCTGCAAAACTGCACGGTGGGGCAAATCAAGGTTCTGAAACGCAAGAAAAAACAGGCTGAAGAAATCGCCCTGAAATATCTTGAGCTGACCGGCATGCTGCCGTTTATCAACGCGAGGCCCTCGCAGCTTTCGGGTGGGCAGAAGCAGCGCGTTGCCATTGCGCGCGCGCTTTCTATGGACCCTGAGGTGCTGCTGTTTGACGAACCCACAAGCGCGCTTGACCCGGAAATGGTGGGCGAGGTGCTCGGCGTTATGCGCGAGCTTGCGCTTTCGGGCATGACGATGCTGGTCGTGACCCACGAAATGGCGTTCGCAAAAGATGTTTCAAACCGCGTGGTATTTATGGACAACGGCATTATTTTGGAAGACAGCACCCCCGGCGAGATTTTCAACAACCCCAAAGAGCAAAGAACACGCGAGTTTCTGTCGCGCGTATTATAGCCGCCGATATTTTCGCCGGTCCTTTATTTGTCTAAATAATACAACAAAACCGGCAAGCGGTGCTTGCCGGTTTTTCTTTATAAATAAAATGAATTATAAATAAAATCCGTACAAATAACCTCCCGGTAAGCTCCAGGAGCATAGTGCTTCAGAATAAGCAGGCCTCTGTATGTGTTGAACCTTCCCTTTACGCCTGACTCAAGAGGAAAATGAGTTTTGCCCGCATAGCTTTTTCCCCGATTGATATACCCCTTTTTCAACGCTTCTTTCACCAGATCCAACGCATCCCGCATACGGTCGTCATATGGATGCCCAATATGGACAAAATATTCCAAAGCCCGAAAACAGTCATATTTCCAGCGGCAGGGGTAATGAAACTGCATCATTTCCGGATGGATCGCCTCACCGGTCTTCAACGACTTGAACAGTTGCCGGCTCAGCAGATATTCCCGCCCCGAAGCCGCCTGCCGCTTCATTTCAGCCAAACGGTAAGAATAGCCGTTCTTTTCATAATCGGCAATCGCTTCCAACACGGAAATCGTAGTATGCACGGAACCCACAGCGGAGCGGTTATGCACTGAATCCCAGGCGCAATTCCAGCCGCCGTCTTCCATTTGATGCGCCAGGATGTAATCAACGATTTCATCTGTCCTGCAATCATTGATTCCGCCATAGCAGACAAGGCCGAGCAGCATTGCGGACATGCACATATCCTGATATCGGGTTTTTGAAACTTTGCCGTGGTCCACCCAAAGCCCGTTCAGCACTTTTTTTGCGGCGTCCCGATAATATGGATGATCAGGATGAACCTCCATATACTTTAGCTCCAGCAAAGTGTAGGTGCTTGACGTCCATTTGCCGGAATAGATGCTGCCGCCCCACTCCTGCTTTTGCGCATCATATAAATCCAAATATCGAGCGATATAGCCCCCGTTATTATGATCAAAAGAACGGTCCAGCAAATATCGGTTCGTCAAATGCTGAATAACGGTATCGCCGTCTAATAACCAATCAATGACACTCACAAGCATCCCCCTTTTGCAAGCGGCGCCTTACAATGCAAATAAAATAATGATGACGGATTTTAATGTTAAAATATGCGGTGATATCAGGCCTTGTTTAAAAATTAGCAAAATAATGAAAATCGAGAGGTTTTTTCGCTAATCAAGGCAAATTTTTGAAGCAATCCTAGGCGGCTTGTGAGAAAATTTAACGCAGAGTAGCGGAAAAACATCCGATTTTCAGCGTTTAGAGAGTTTTTAAACAAGGCCTAAACGATCACATATTGAAAAATCGCGATAAAGTGCAGAACGCTGCCCCCCAAAACAAACACATGAAACAAAGCGTGCATATATTTCACCTTGCGGCCCAAACCATAAAAAATCACACCCAGGGTGTAGACAACCCCGCCCGCGAGAATCAACCAGAAGCCCGCACGGTCAAAGGACCGAATCAGAGGGCGCACCGCAATCAGCGAAACCCAGCCGATGCCGATATAAAGCACCATTTGCAGCACCTTTGTTTTTTCAAAGCTGAACACCGTGGCGAGAACCCCGGCAATCAGCCCGCCCCACGCAAAAAAGAGCAGCAGCCACGCCCGCGCGGGGGAATATTTCATCAGCGTGAGCAGGGCTATGGGCGTCATCGTGCCGGCAATGAGCAGATAAATCATCGAATGGTCCACCATGCGCAAAATCTTTTTTACCGTTCCGTCGGGAAAAGCATGGTATATGGTGGACGAGGAGTAGAGGATAATCATCGAAATGCCATAGAGCGATGCCGCGGCAATCGTCACGGCGCCGCCGACGCGCGCGGCCTTAATCAGGCATGCAAAGAACGCGGCAAACCCGAACAGGGTTCCCGCGCCGTGGGTGAGGGAATTTAAAATCGTTTCGCCTTTTGAATATTGAATCAACTTTACATCGTCAAGAATCACACAAAGCCCCGATTCTTTTCTTTGCGCAAAACAGCCGCGCGTTATGCCAGCACATATAAAAACACGCAAAGAAAGTGGATTGCGCTGCCGGCCAGCACAAACAGGTGAAACAGGCTGTGCATATATTTCACCTTTTTGCCAAGGCCCAGAAACACACTCCCTATTATATACGCTCCGCCGCCCAAAAGCAAGAGAAATAACCCCATTTTGGGAAATTGTGGCAGAAGCGGCAGCCCTGCAAGCAGCATGAGCCACCCAAGGCCGATATAAAGCGCCATTTGCAGCAGTTTTGTGGTTTCAAAACCGAAGATGATCGCGAGCACGCCGGCAAGGCATCCCCCCCAGGCAATAAAAAGGATCACCCAGGCGATGGCGGGGTTCAGACTATAAACGCTCACAAGGGCAAAGGGCGTGGCTGTGCCGGCAATCAGCAAATAAATCATGGCGTGGTCAAGCAGCCGCAGCGCCTGCTTCATACGCCCGTAAGGCGCGGCATGATAAGCGGAGGAAGCAAGATAAAGAAGGATCATCGACATGCCGTAAATTACCGCCGAAACAAGCATAAAAGAGGAGCCGAGTATCTCGGCCTTCAGATAACACAAAAACAGCACCAGCACGCCGAACAGCGCGCCGAGGCTGTGGGTTACGGTGTTGACAATCTCCTCGCCTTTTGTGTAGTTGACAAGCTTCACGCGCTCAAGACCCACTGCGACCATCCCATCCCGTTTGGCAACCGCAGTCAATCCTGAAGAAAGAGCATGTTTTCAACAAACCGCTCATAAAAATCATTGCCGGCCGAAAGGTCAAGCACCTGTGCATTTGCGGCAAAACGCTGCGCGCGTGCCCGCGCGGTCTCATCGGCCGCAAACAGCGCCGTGCCCGCAAGCGAGGTGTTGCCCACAGCAACGGCTTTGCCCGCAAGGCTTTTGGGAAACAAGCCGATAAAGGCGGCATTCTCCGCGTTTATGTAGTGCCCGAACCCCCCTGAAAGACAAAGCCTCTCCACTTCGGTTTCCCCGATTCCCGCCTTGTCCAGCAAAAGCTCCGCCACCGAGCAAACGGCGGATTTTGCAAGCTGCAGCTCACGAATATCTTCAGGATAAACGGCGACTCCGCCATCAATCTTATATTCATCATAGCGCAGTTGCCCTGTCGCGTCAATGGAACCTTGTTCCAGCAAAAACGCTGCAATATCAATCAGCCCCGAGCCGCAAATGCCCACGGCGGGCGCGTTGTCAATCGTTTCAAAAATAACAGAATTTTCTGATTTTTTCACACCGCAGACAGCGCCCGGAACCGCCGCGCAGCCGCACCGGATGTTCGCCCCCTCAAACGCCGGCCCGGCCGCGGCAGAGGACGCAAAAAACTTATTTTTATTGAAAAGAACGATTTCCGCATTCGTGCCGAGGTCGACCAACAGCGTATATCGCTCGGATTCTGAAAACAAGCTGACGACCCCGGCCGTGATATCCGCCCCGATAAAGCTCGCGACACAGGGCAGGGATATGATGCTTGCATCCACATTCATTCCGAGGGATGCGGCGGACGCCGTGCGGGACTCTAAAAACACGGGCGAATAAGGCGCGACGCCGATAGAGGCGCAGGGTACGCCGAAAAAAATGTGCAGCATCGTTGTGTTACCCGAAACATAGAGCAGCTTGTTAAAACCCGAGGGATATTTTTGCAAAAGACCTTGCAGCATACCCGAAACCTGCGCGGTAATCAGGCGGGTTTGCGCGCTGCCGTCATTCTCCACGTTTTTGATCCTGGTAATCACATCAGCCCCATAGGGGGCCTGGGCGTTATTTTGCACAATGCTGTCAAAAATCTCTTTGCTCTGCAAATCGACCAAGCCAACGGCCACGGTGGTTGTGCCGATGTCGGCGATGGCGGCAAAAGGCGCGTCTTGCGTGCGCTGCGCATTTTGCCGCGCACTCGTATGAACTGCTTCGAGCTCCTCAGATTCCGCCCGCATACCGTCAAACACCTGCGTCATGCACGCAAGGCGAACCCCCGCATCAATTTCCGCATCAGAAAGAGCGTCCCGCTCCGCTTTTGTGGGAAACTGGGGATTCAGCACCCGCACACGGCATTTTTTGCAGGTGCCCATGCCAGCGCAAACAGCGTTGACAGGATGTGCGTGCCGCCGCAAAACTGTGAGCAGGCT
Source organism: Oscillospiraceae bacterium (assembly GCA_031270605.1). Classification (GTDB taxonomy): domain Bacteria; phylum Bacillota; class Clostridia; order Oscillospirales; family Acutalibacteraceae; genus JAISXG01. The sequence goes on from JAISXG010000006.1 coordinate 33,538, forward strand.
TTCGTGCTCTGCGCAGTATATTTCTTTTCCATTAATATATATTTTCATAGCTTCAACCTCCGTCGATCAAAGCAACCGTAAGGTCGTTGACGTTCGTGCCCGTGGGGCCTGTCATAATCAGCCCTCCGCACATGCGCAGCGCTTCATAGGCGTTGTTTTCGGTAAGCGTTTGCTCAACGGAAAGCCCACACGCCGCAAGCAGCGAGGCCGTGCCGCCGTCCACAATGCCGCCCGCAGCGTCTGTGGGGCCGTCTGTGCCGTCCGAACCGACTGAGAACAGAACAATCCCCTCTTTTCCGCTGAGATATTGCGCGGCGGAAAGCGCCAGCTCCTGATTGCGGCCGCCTTTGCCGTTGCCTCTCACAGTCACCGTTGTCTCTCCTCCGACAAGCAGGGCGGTTTTTTTGCTTGCCATGCCCGCCGAGACAATCGCCGAAAGCGCGAGCGCCTTGCCCGTATTGCGCGCCTCGCCCTGCTGATTTGTTGTTAGCAGCGTCGCTTCATAGCCCAGTTCCTCCGCCTTTTGCTTTGCGGCGTCACATAACAGCCCGATATTGCCGATGATTTGCAGGCGCGCGTTTGGCAATACCCTTGGCGGGTCGATCAGAAGCAGCTCTTGCTCCTTATTCGAAAGAGAAATACCGTATTGCGCAACGATTTGCCGCGCATGCTCCGCCGTTGTTGTGTCCGGGCTTGCGGGGCCTGACGCGATCACATCCGGCGCGTCGCCCAAAACATCCGAAAGCGCCAGCACCTCCACCCGCGCGGGCGCGCAAAACGCGCCGAACCGCCCGCCCTTCACAGCGGACAAGCGCTTGCGGATGCAGTTGATTTCTGCAATCTCGGCCCCGTTTTTCAACAGGGCGGTTGTAATTTCCCGCAGCCGCACAAGTGGCACCAGGGGCTTTTCAAACAGCGCCGAGCCGCCGCCCGAGAGCAGCAGGATCACCGTGTCTTTTGGCCCGAGGCCGCTGACTGTGTTCAAAACGGCTTCGGTTCCCCGAACGGAGTTTTCATCCGGCACCGGGTGGCCCGCCTCAAGCACCGTGAAATTGTTTGGGGCCGTGGCTGTGTGGCCGTATTTTGTGAGCACGATTCCCTTTGCGACACGCCCCGAAAGCGCGTCGTTTGCCGCTGCGGCCATGGTTGCCGCGGCCTTGCCCACGGCAATGACATAGGGCGGCTTTTGACAGGCTTTGCCCTTGAGCGCTTTGTGCACCAGCGCATAAGGGTTCGCGGCGGTGATGGCCGCGTTGATAATTGCGGCGGCGTCTGCATAACGCTTGTTTTCCGGCACAAAATACTCCAAAATTTTCAGTCCTTTCCCCGTTTGAAACGATTCTACCACACACCCTTTTGATAGTCAAAGGTGTTCTTCAAAAATTCACAGAATATCACCCGGAACTCGTTGCTTTTATTGGTTAAATATGCTAACATATCCGTCAGTGGGCAGCATATCCCTGCTTTGTTCGCTGCAAAAATTACACAAATAGAAAGGACCCGGGAGTTTGAAAAATAAATTTTCCAAACACGGAGTTTTGCCCTTCCGCGCAAAAGCATAACGCGAATTCGGCTTCGCCAAACCGGACAAAACACCCCGGTTTCTACGAAAGGATGGTCATAATAATGAAATATGCGTTGCAGTTTGATAATCACAAAACCTTTAAGATTTTTGAAAAAAACAAGCTCGCGCCCCGCGCCTATTTTATCCCCTATTCTTCTGAGGAAACACTGAAAAAAACCGACTTCAGAAAAGAACGCTATGAAAGCGACCTTGTGCAGGTGCTTTCGGGCGACTGGGAGTTCAAATTCTACAAACAAAAATCCAAAATGCCCCCTGTGCTTGACACCAAAAAGGTCAAGTTCGACAAGGTGCATGTACCCTCTGTGTGGCAGCGCGAGGGGCATTATCAGGAGCCTGTTTATCTCAACTGCCCCTATGAATTCAAATCCATGCCGCCCGATGTGCCGGAGGACATGCCCTGCGGCGTCTACCGCAAAACCTTCACCCTTTCCGACGTTGGCGCGACGCGTTACATCACCTTCCTCGGCGTTGCGAACAACCTGGACCTTTATATCAACGGTAACCATGTGGGCTATTCTGAGGGTTCCCACAACACCGCCGAGTTTGACATCACTCCCTATCTGCAAAAGGGTGAGAATGAGCTGATCGCAACCTGCTTCAAGTGGTGCAACGGCTCGTTCCTTGAAGCGCAGGACTTTTTCCGCGAAAACGGCATTTTCCGCGACGTATACGTCACAACCCAGCCCGAGGCGTTTCTTGACGACTTCAAGGTGTCCACCCCCAAAACAGAGGCGGGCTATGACCTGCTGCTTTCTGTCGCGGTTGCGGGCGAAGTCGAAAACTGCAAGGTCAAGGCAGCCCTCATGCGCGGCGGTGCCGTGGTCTGCGCGGCGGAAGCCCCGGTGGCTGAAGAGGTCGGCTTTTCGTTCCCCGCGCTTGACGTGCTGGAGTGGAACGCCGAGGAACCGAACCTGTATGAACTGTTTATCACCCTTGAGAAGGGTGATGCGGCTCTCATGAGCCTGCGCAGTTTCACAGGCTTCAAAACCGTTCTGATTGACGGCGAGATGTTCTATTTCAACGACGCAAAAATCAAGGTCAAGGGCGTCAATCACCACGACACCCACCCTGTGCGCGGCTATGCGATGACCCTTGAAGACTTGGAAATTGACGTGAAGCTGATGAAATCCTTGAACGTCAATGCCGCCCGCACCTCACACTACCCGCCCGACCCGTTCTTTTTGACACTGGCGGATTACTATGGCCTGTATATTGTTGACGAGGCGGACATTGAGACCCACGGCCTGCGCGACCTCGGGCTGTCGTCCACCTTGATCAGCCATGACCCGAAATGGGCCAAGCACTATGTTGACCGCGTGAAAAGGATGTATTTCCGCGACCGCAACCACCCCTGCCTGCTCATGTGGTCGCTCGGCAACGAGGCAAAGGGCTACAAATGCCAGGACGCCTGCTATAAATACCTCAAAGAAGAAACAGACACCACCCTTCCCGTGCACTATGAGGGCGTGATCGGCACCAAGCGCCACTCCTATGACGTGATTTCCGAAATGTATACAGACATCCCCACCATCCGCGCCATGGCACAGCACAAGCGCCTGCACAAAGAAACCGGCCGGCTCGACAAGCGCTATCACGGCAAGCCCTTCTTTTTGTGCGAATATGCCCATGCAATGGGCGTTGGCCCCGGCTGCCTTGAGGAATATTGGGAAACCCTCTATTCCGCCGACCAGCTCATGGGCGGCTGCATCTGGGAATGGGCGGACCACACCGTGTTTCACGGCGAGGACGATAAAAAATACAAATACCGTTACACCTACGGCGGCGACCACGGCGAAAAACAGCACGACGGCAACTTCTGCGTGGACGGCCTGATTTATGCAGACAGAACACCGCACACAGGCGCGCTTGAAATGCAGGCGGTCTACCGCCCTGTGCGCGCGCGGCGCATCGACGGCAACCTCTATGAATTTGAAAACACCAACCGGTTCCGCAACGCTGAGTATATCCGCGCGGAATGGGCGCTTCTCGAAAACGGCGAGGAGATTGACGTGGGCGCTCTGCCGAAGCTCGACATCGCCCCCGTTTCCTCAAAAGAGATCACCATCCCCCACAAAGAAATCGGCGACGAAAAAGATTATCACCTGAATATCAAATATTTTGACGGCGAGCATCTGCTTGCCTTTGAACAGCTCACGCTGTTTGACACCGAATATGAATATGAATTCGAAATCGGCGAAAAAATTTCCGCCGAAAGTGCGGATAATGTGATTACCGTGCGCTTTGACGGCGGCACTGCCTGTCTCTCGCTTGAGGACGGCGCGCTGTTCAGCTATAAAAAAGGCGACACAGAATATTTCAACCAAACCCCCGCGGGCCGCTTCCGCGGCTTTGGGCCGAATATCTGGCGCGCGTTTTTGGACAACGACCTGATTCGCCGCGAGTGGTTTGAAAAGGGGCTTGACAAGCTCAATTATGAGGTTGCGGATATCACCGTGGAGCTTGAGGCTGAAACCGTGAACATCTATTGCCTCTATGAACTCAAAAAAGGCAAAAAGGTCGTTTACCGCGTGGACGTGAACCACACCGTATGGGCCTCGGGCGCAATTGACGTCACAGCCAACCTCGAGGTGGCGGACGACGAGCTTGCCATGGTTGACCTCGCGCGCTTCGGCGTGACGCTGGAGCTTGACAAAGCCTTTGACACTGTGCGCTATTACGGCCGGGGCGAGGCGGAAAACCTGCCCGACTTCAACGCCCAGGCTCCCGTGGGCATATATGAGGCAAAGGTGGCGGACATACACGAGCCTTATGTTTATCCGCAGGACAACGGCAACCACACAGACACCAAGTGGCTCACGCTCACAAATGAGCAGGGCGAAGGCCTTTCGATTTATGCCTATGACAAACTTTCGTTCAGCGCCCACAATTACACCCAGGAGACACTGCAAGATGCAAAGCATCAGGAGGACCTCTGCGACCAAAACACCACATTTCTCTCCCTTGACGGTTTTGTGCGCGGCGCGGGCTCAAAAAGCTGCGGCCCCGACACCCTCGACAAGTACAGAAAAGACGCCTCAACAGAAGAGCTGGAGGTTGCGTTCACCATCGTTCCCATAAAATAATCCTATGCGTTCCGGGCGGAGCGGCTGTGCCCGCTCCGCCATCTTTTTATAACTTTTTATAGAAATATACAGTAATACTAAACGAACTTCAAAATAAACCCATACAGAAAAGTTTGTTTACCCAATGTGAATCAAATGCTTTGACTATACCCTTTTGGATATGACTGTTTTAAAGTTGATTCACGATATAAAAAAGAAAGGATTCATTTTATGATCACAATAAAATTTTTTGCCCCGGGCGAGGATTTTTCCGCAGTAAGACCCATCCGCGAAACTGTGTTTTGCGAAGAGCAGGGCAACCCCCTGGAACTTGAATTTGATGAATATGAAGAAACAAGTTATCACCTTGCGGTGTTTGACGACGAGAATGCCGTGGCCTGCGGCAGGCTGACAATGCTTTCGGATACTGCGTGCCGTCTCGGCCGCATCGCCGTACTCAAGCCCTATCGCGGGCGAAAGCTCGGCGCGTTAATCATGCAAGAGCTCATGGGCAAAGCAAATGAATTGGGCGCGCAGCATCTCGCGATTCATGCACAGACCTATGCCGTACCGTTTTATGAGCGCTTTGGCTTTTCTGCCTGCGGCGTGGAGTATTGTGACGAAGGCATCCCTCTGGTGCCAATGGCAAAAAACTGCGTGTTTGACGATTGCCGCTGGCTTGAGTTTTTCGACGGCGCGGAGGCTCTTTATTTCAGGCGCGAGTTTTCCTGTGAACAGATCGCAAAGGCGGAGCTTTCCATCACAGGCCTTGGCTTTTTTGAGCTTTATGTCAACGGCGCGCGCTGGGGCGACGACCTCAACGTGCCCGCTTGGTCAGACTATGAAAAACGTCCGCTTGAAACCATCAATATGCCGATTTTTGACACACTCTCCCACCGCATCTATTATATGAACTATGACATAACCTCTGCCCTGCGCGAGGGCAAAAACACCCTCGGCGTGCACATCGGCAGCGGTTGGTACGGCCAGCATGAAAGCCGCAACGAGGGCTTTAAGCGCTGCGGTGAGTTGAAACTTTGCTATAAACTCACAATCACAACAACCGCAGGCGAGCAAAAGATGTTTGTTTCAGACGAAAACGGCCGCTATGCAAAAAGCCACATCACCCGTGCGAGCATCTATTTCGGTGAAACACATGACATGCGCCTCTGGCAGTCCGGCTGGAACGAAACCAGCTTTGACGACAGCGCGTGGCGTCCTCCCCATGCCGTGCCCGCCCCGAAATCCCTGCTTTGTGAGCAGGTTTACCCTACAGACAAGGTGATTCGAACAATTGAGCCAACAAAAATCAAGGAGTTTGGCGACTATGCCATGTATGACCTGGGCGAAGGGGTTGCGGGCTATGCCGTGGTGCGCTTTTTGCCCCACGCACAGGTTGACTCGCATGTGTATGTACGCTATGCGGACGATCTCTTGCCCGACGGTTCGCTTGACTTTGAATCCACAGGCGGGCAGGGACGCATGCAACGGGATGTATTCATTTGCGACAAAAAACATAGGGAGCAACTGCTCTACCCTCGCTTCACATGGCACGCAGGGCGGTATTTTGAGCTTTTGGGCGACGCGGAGGTTGTGGAATTCCGCGTGGTGCATTCCGACATCCCCTGCACATCCTCCTTTGAGTCCAGCAACGAAACGCTCAACTGGATTTATGAGGCATACATCCGCACACAGCTTGACAACATCCACTGCTGCGTGCCCTCAGACTGCCCCCACCGCGAGCGCCTCGGCTACACAGGCGACGGGCAGATCACCTGCCGCAGCGTGATGACGATGTTCGACGCAAAGGGCTTGTATCTCAAATGGATGCAGGACATCGCCGACTGTCAGGACCGTTATAACGGCCATGTGCAGCACACCGCGCCCTTCTATGGCGGCGGCGGGGGGCCCGGCGGCTGGGGCGGCGCGGTCGCGATCGTGCCGTGGAATTTTTATCTGTTCTATGGCGATACCGGCGTGCTGGCGAAATACTACCCCCATATTGTGAAATATCTGGAATATATGAACCTGCGCAGCAAAAACGGCCTTGTGGTGCGGGAGGAAGACCGCGGCTGGTGCCTTGGCGACTGGAACCCGCCCGGCGGCAACGATAATATCATTCCCGAGCCGTTTGTGAACACCTATTATTATGTGCGCTGTCTGGAGATTGCCAAAAATGCGGCGAATATCCTCGGCATTGCAAAGGACATTCTTTTTATCGAAAAGAAGCTTGCGGAATGCAAACAAGCGATTACGGGCACCTATTTTGACCCTGCGACAGGCAGTTTTTGCGGCGGCCATCAGGGCGCGGACGCGTTCGCCCTTGACATCGGCCTTGGCGACGAACGCTTGCTCGGGAACATCATTGCGAAATACTCTGCCCTCGGCCACTATGACACAGGCATTTTCGGCACCGACGTGCTCAACCGCGTGCTGTTTAAAAACGGCCGCGCGCCCCTTGCGTTCAAGCTGCTCACAAATGAGAGCGATATTTCCTTCAATTTTATGAAGCGTTCGGGCGCGACTACAATCTGGGAGGAATGGGGCGGCAGAAACTCCAAAAACCACCCGATGTTCGGCTCTGTAGTGGAATATTTCTTTTCACACATCCTCGGCATCCGGCAAAAAGAGGGCTGCACGGCGTGGACTGAATATGAGGTTTCACCCGCCGACATTCCCGACCTCGCGTGGGCGAAAGGCCACATCACAACACCGCAGGGCGAAATTCATGTGCACATCAGGCGTGATGAAAACGGCAAACTGCAGGTGGAGCACCGGCTAGCAAAATAACAACATCTTCTCTTGATGAGCATAGCGAAACCCCCTTGTGAAGAAAAATTCTTCACAAGGGGGTTCTTGATTATCGATTATTTTCCCAATGCAATCCGTTCGCAAAGCGCATTGTATGAAATGCCCACCGCAAGCGCTTCTTGCGGCAGCAGGCTCGTGGGCGTCATGCCCGGCAGCGTATTTGCCTCCAGACAAAAGGCATTGTTATTGTTGTCAAGAATAAAATCCACCCTTGAATAAAACCCCAGACGCAAAGCCTTGTGCACGGCAAGTGCTTTCTTTTGCAGCGAAGCTTCTGTTTCAGCCGGTATTATGGCAGGGCAGACCTCTTCTGTCAGGCCTGCCTGATATTTGTTCTTGTAATCATAAAAACCCGATTTGGGAATAATTTCAATCGACGGCAGCGCAACATCACCCAAAATCCCGACTGAAAACTCCCTGCCCTCAATTTTATCTTCAATCAGAAGCGTGTCTTCATATTTTTCAGCCGCGGCAAGAGCCGCTTTTAATTGCGCCGTATTTTCAACCATTGCCACGCCAACACTGGAGCCGCAGCTGCACGGTTTCACAACACAAGGAAATCTTACGCCAGAAATATCATAGTCCTCATGCAAACGCATATAGTACCAGCCAGGAGTCAGAATACCGTTTTCCTTCATAATTTTCTTTGACAAATCTTTATCCATCGCCAAAAGACTGCCGGCATAGCCCGTCCCCGTATAGTCAATGCCATCAATATCAAACAGCGCCTGCAATTGGCCGTTTTCACCGATGGAGCCATGCAAGGCCAAAAACACCACATCGGCTTCTTTGCAAAGCCCCAGCACACCTTCACCAATCAAACAATCCCCGTTTGCAGACGCCTGTTTCAACTGCGTTAAGTCAGGCTCCTGCTCGGGCACTTTATAATAAAATTTGTGAGCAGTCTGCTTGTTTTTATATGCAGGCTCAATATCCGTGTTGTTTGTGCCCAAATATAAATCAAGCAGCAACACGTCATGACCGTTATCGATCAGTGCGTTCGCAATCAGCGCTCCTGACGACAAAGAAACATCCCGCTCCGGACTCAGCCCTCCCGCCAAAACAATAATTTTCATACAACACCCCCAAACAGTATATTCACATCTCTCTCAAAAAATCAGCGTGAAAAAGGCAGCGCACACCACCCAAAGACGCAGCCGCCTGATAGGCTTTCTCCGCAGGGAGCATAAAAATCAATCACCGTTAAAAAACAGCTCCCTGCGGTTTTGCATGGCCGGGGCGGCGGCAAGGCCGAATTCCCTGATGCAAACTTCCATCGCCTTTTGCGCAACGATATCGTTCTCACCCTCTGCTAATGTGTCCACCGCAAGATCACAGGGCGAAATGCCATATTGGGCCGCGGAGTCAAGAATGCGCTTGGCGATAGCCGCACGCCCTTCGGCCGTTTCGGGGATGCCGTTCTCATCCATGGTCAAAACCACCGCCACACCGCCGTATCTTTGAATCAAGGGAAACACCGCATGCATAGACTCCCACGCACCCGTCACGCCGTTCACGAGCGCCTTGCCGTTATAACAGCGCAGCGCCTGCTCAAGCGCGGCAGCATTTCTTGTGCTCAACTGCAGCGGCATTTGAATCGCAGGCTGCAAAGCGCCGATCACTTCGCGCATGGCTGCAGCTTCGCCCACCCCCGGCAGGGCGACATTCACATCAAAAATATCCGCCCCGCTGTCTTGTGCGTCAAAGGCCGCGTCGAGAATCATGTCATAGTTTCCCGCAAGCAACGCCTCACCCCAAGCCTTGTTTTGCAGCGGGTTTGCGCTCTCTGCCACAAAAAGAGGCCGGTCACCGAGCCGCAGGGCATAACCATAACCCGAAATCACACAGCGGCGTGTTTCAGGCAGCGGCGCGGGCCGCAAGGCCGAGCAATGGCCCACGCTCGCGCGGATATGCTCCGGCGTTGTGCCGCAGCAGCCACCGATAACACGCGCACCGGCTTTCACAAACCGCTCTGCGTATTCCGCGAAGTGTTCGGGGGGCATGTCATAGACCATATTGCCGTCAACGCGCTTCGGCAGCCCCGCATTCGCCTGCACAATCACAGGCACCGAGGCGTATGATACCAGCTCTTGCACCACCGCGCCCATCTTATCGGCGCCAAAGCCGCAGTTCACACCTAAAGCGTCCACCGAAAGCCCCTCAAGCAGCACCACGGCGGCGGATACATCGGCACCCGTGAGCAGCCTTGCGTTTTCATCAAACGAAAAGGTTGCAAACAGGGGCAGTTTTGTATTTTCTTTGACCGCCAGCACCGCGGCTTTCATTTCATAGGCATCGGTCATGGTTTCAATCACCGCGAGGTCCGCCCCCGCAGCCTCTCCCGCCTTTGCGACCTCGCAAAATGAGGCATATGCCTCGTCAAAAGAAAGCTCGCCAAGGGGCGCAAGCAGTTTTGTCGTGGGGCCGATGTCAACGGCGACAAACGCCTGTTTGCCGCTTTTTGCAATAGCCTCACGCGCCGCGCGCACGGCAAGCGTCACGGTTTCTTTAACTGAATAACCCCTGCCGCAGAGCTTTAACGGGTTTGCGCTGAAGGTGTTCGTGGTGACGATATTCGCGCCCGCTTCCAAATAGGCCGCATGCACGCCTACAACCACGTCGAAATGCTCATAAAGCATCGACTCCGCCAAGTCCCCCTGCTCAAGGCCGTTTGCCTGCAGCATGGTGCCCATGCCGCCGTCAAAAAACACAACCTGCCTGGCAAGCAATTCACGAATATCCATGTTTGCCCCCTCTTTCTGTTAAAACAGCAGCCCTATATATCAAGGGCTGCTGAAAAAGCATGCGTTTAGTTAATTACAACCTCATGGCCCGACTCAGCGGAAGCATAAATCGCGTCAAGTATTTTCATCATTTCAACGCCGTCCTCTGCAGGAGCGATGCACTCGGCGCCATTCACAACACAGTCCACAAAATGGTTGATTTCATTCGCGAACAGGCCGTCAAAGCTCAAGGATGTGTCATTGTGGAAGTCGATATTGACCATATAGTCATTAATTTCACTGAACAAATGCACCTTCGGGTCAAGGCGGGCGCCCGCCTTTGTGCCGAACAGCTCAATGTCGCCCTTGTTCTGCTCAATATTCAGGCTGAAGCTCGCGTCAACAGAGAGCACCGCGCCGTTGTCAAAACGGATCATCGCGGCGGCAAGGTCTTCAACGTCAAAAATCTCTTCGCTTCTTTTTTGGATCTCAGCCGGAGTGTAGCCCCGTTTGCCCTTGATGTTCGGGCGGTTTGCAAGCTTGTGGAACGCCGCGCCGTAAATCGAAACGGGCTTGGGGTTGCCAAGCAGATAACGCACAAGGTCAATCACATGCACGCCAAGGTCAATCAGCGGGCCGCCGCCGGAGCGCGAACGGTCGCCGAACCAGCTGCCGGGGCAGCCGTTGCGGCGCAGATAAGAAGCCTTTGCATAATAAATGTCGCCCATAAAGCCCGAATTGATCTGGTCAAGCATCACGCGCGCGTCGTTGCCGTGGCGGCGCACAAAACCGATCATCAACAGCTTGCCCGCCTTTTCGGCCGCGGCCTGCATGGCGAGCGCCTCTTCGGTGTTCATCGCCATGGGCTTTTCGCAGATAACATGCTTGCCCGCGTTCAAAGCGGCAATGGTGCAGGGCGCGTGCTGGCTGTTCCATGTGCACACGCTGACCGCGTCAATTTCGGGCAGCGCCGCCAGCATTTCGTCTTTGTCCGTAAAAGTACGCTCCGTGGGAATGCCGTATTCCTTCGCCATTTTTTCAAGCTGAACGGGGTTGATGTCACAAAACGCATACAGTTCCACCTGCTCGTTTTTCAGATATGCCCTGATGTGCTCGTTGCTGATGCCGCCCGTGCCGATGATGGCTGCTTTCATTTTCCTCATGTTTTTGTTGCCGTTCCTTTCCGCGTCGCAGAGAAAATCTGCTAAAATTCAAGGCTATCATAGCATATTCGCGCACACTTTTCAAGCATAATCCTCACCCGCTGCCCATTGAAACTTTTTAAAATAATACAATATAATAGGTATAAATAAAAATAATACATTATATATGTGTTCTATAGCATATGGCTGAAAAGAAAAATGCCTCTTTTCCCCATCTTCTCTTTTTCAAATTTTACGCTTTGTATTTCTTATACTGCGATTTTCGTTCAAGTGGAGAACCAATGCAAAATTCTGACCCATTTCCACAACAAACAGGCATTTTTCGACCTTAAAAAGAAGTATTCGGTTACATCCTGTAATAATCTGATTACAGATTGTAATATTTCTCACTTTTACACAAAAAATTCATGTTTTATTATCCTATTATGGAATATAACATTCAGCAACACTAGATATAGTGGTTATTTTTGTTTGAGTGTACATTTTTTCTGTGCAAAACTCACAAAAACTTGCGCCGCAAAAAGTTGACAATTCGGCGCAGGACAAATATAATGTGTCCGTTTTCTGCCTATACTGTATTGAGCCGTGGAAAATGTTTCCTGATTCCACACAAATCGGTTCAATACCATAACTAAGGAGACGAAAAAATGAATAAAAAAGAAACTGGCCTGCCCCGTCAGTCAGGCCTGAAACAGCTCAGGGTGCGCTTTTCTGCGTTTGCGGTTGCATCCGGATTTGTTTTCACAGGTGCCGCGGACATCACAAGACCTTTTTCCTCCGCAGAGCACTCTTTGACGGAAACTGCCGCGCCCGTCGCGGAACAGATTGACGTCAGCCTGCTCCCTCTGCAGGCGAACGCGGGCAATCAGCTTCCCGAGGCGGAACAGCAGGGCCTTGTGCACAGCATCAATACCACTCGCGGCACACTGCAAACAAATGATGCAGACGTTTTTGACGCACAGGCGCAATTTTTAGAAGAAGTGTTTTATAAGCTGGAAAACACAGCCATATCCCTTGACCCAAACAAAGCATTGACGGCGAGCGGTAAAGCGAATCAGCAAAATTCAACAGCAACCGAAAAAGACAATGCAGAAAACAATACCGAAAAAACAACAAAGGCCACTGCCCCCGCGACCACGAAGGCGGCAAAACCAACAACCACAAAGGCCGCCGAGCCCACAACCGCAAGCCTGGCAAAGGCACCCGAAACAACCACATTGAAAGCCTTTACAAAAGACGACAAGCAGGAAACGACAAAGGCAGAGCAAACGACCCAAGAATCCTATCCGCTTTCTGTTGCGACCATTTCACGCAAGGCAATTCCCGCGAGCCTGACGTTTAACAAAAACGGCGTTCCGCTCAATTATTCCCGCGTGATTGAAGGAAAGGCTTCGGCCTATTATCAGGGCACGAGAACAGCCACAGGAACAAAGCCGATGCCCGGCACTGTCGCCGTGAACCCCAAGCAGATTCCCTATGGCTCAAAGCTGTGGATCGTTTCGTCAGACGGCCGCTACACCTACGGTTACGCCGTGGCTGAAGACACCGGCGGCTTTACAAAATGGAGCAACGGCCCCGTGGTTGACCTTTACATGAGCACTAAATCGGAATGCTATAACTTCGGTGTGAGAAATGTCAAGATTTATGTTCTAAGCTGACAACTTCATAAAAAAACGGCGGTCAAAAGGCTGCCGTTTTTTTGTTCAAAAGAGGTCACACCCCGTTTTGGCCGATGATTGCGCTGACGGCCCGCACAACCTCCCTCACCGTTTCGGGGTCAAGAGGATTTTTCAGGTTGCCCTCACGCAGCAGCTCAAAATAGCCCTTGCCGCCGCCCGCGAGGCACAGGCGGTAATAATCCTCCCACGCCTGCTTGGGATTCTCTTTCGACCGCAGGAAGTATTGATAGGCGCAGAGCTGCGCGAGGGCATATTCGATATAGTAGAACGGATACATAAAGATGTGCTGCTTTTGCATCCAGAACCCGCCGCCCTCCAAAAATGTGTTGCCGTCATAGTCGCGCCACGGGAGATACGCGCGTTCAATCTCACGCCACACTCCTCGGCGCTCCGCGGCTGTCATTTTGGGGTTCTGATAGACCTTCTCCTGAAATTCGTCCACACTCGCAAGATAGGGGATGGCGTTCAGGCTCATGGCAAAATGCATGCGGCGGTAACGCTCGGCATCTTCACCAAAAAACATCTCCATCCAGGGGTAGGTAAAAAACTCCATGGACATGGAATGGGTTTCGTTGATTTCGCTTGTGGAGCTGATATATTCGGGCAAAAGCTGCCTGCGTGAGGATACATAGGCCTGAAACGCGTGGCCTGCCTCGTGGGTCAGCACATCCACATCGGCGCTTGTGCCGTTGAAGTTTGCAAAAATGAAGGGCGCCTGATAGGCCAGCAGATGGGTGCAGTAGCCGCCCAGATGCTTGTTCGGGCGGGTTTCAAGGTCAAACAACTCATACTGGCGCATGAAGTCAAAAAACGCGCCTGTTTCGCCTGAGAGCTCGTGATACATCTTCCCCGCAGCCTCCAACATGGATTCCGCCGTGCCGGCGGGCGTAGGGTTGCCCTCGGGAAAATAGAGCGATTCGTCATAATAATGCAGCGTCTCCACCCCAAGGCGGGCCTTCTGCCGCTCATGAATTGCGGCGCACACGGGCACAATGTGCTCTTTCACCGCCTCGCGAAAGGCCGCGACATCCTTTGCGGTGTAGTCAAAGCGCATGCGGTTTAAATAAGCATAGTCAACATAAGACGCAAAGCCGAGCTTCCTGGCCTTTTTCGCGCGCACGGCGACAAGACTGTCATAGATGCCGTCCAGAGCCGGCGCGGCGCCCTCATAAAGCTTTGCCCACGCAAGAAACGCCTCGCGGCGCTCTTCACGGTCCGTTGACTGCATATGTTTCAGCAGGCCGTAAAAATTGCATTGCTCGCCGCGAAACTGCGTGCCGCATGAGGCCGCGGTTTTTTTGTATTTTGAAACAAGGTTCTCTTCTTTGATCATTTCGACAACGGTTTTGAGGCCATTTGTCTGAATCTGCGACGAGAGCAAACGAAACGCCTGCGCGCCGAAATCTTTTTCAAATTCGGGCAGAAAACGGCTTTTGAGAAACTGTTTCACCGCGACGGCGCCGACGCCCATCACCAGGGCCATCACAAAGCTGTAGCGTTTCATTTCTTTTTCATAAAACTTGTCCGCCATGTTCATGGTGTTGCGGATCTGGGCGATGACATAGGGCGTTTCAATTTCGTCCGCCACCTTGTGCAAACTCAAAAAGGCCTCCCGCGCGCCGGCATAATCGCCCGCGCGCCGAAAGGCCTTTGCGCTTTTCACAAGCTGCTTTCCCATAGAAAGCAACGACGGTCTTTGATAGGGGATGTTCTTAAATAATTCCATTGCGTTCTCCTCCTCATTTTGCGGCTCATTTATTGCACACAGAGGAGTTGTGAACACAAAACCCTCTGCAAAGGGATGCTGTGTTTTCTTATGCTCTCACGCGGTCGTCCGTCAAAGACGCGCTGCCCGCAATCGGAATCGGTTCGCCGAGATAGGTTGGCTTTGGCTTCAAAACACAAAATGCAAAATCTTTGCAGCGCGCCAGAAATTCACGCACATTGTCATATGCGGCGGTCTGATAATCGCGCAAATCCGAGTTCACGCCATACACCTCAAGCCCCAGCCGCCTTGCAATATAAATCGCGCGGTAGAGGTGGTATTCCTGCGTGACCACGATCAGCTTTTTCACACCGAAAATCTCTTTGGCGCGATACATGGACTCATAGGTTGAAAACCCCGCGTGGTCAAGAAAAATCACATCCTTAGGCACGCCTTTTTTTATGGCATAGTCCTTCATGGTGTTCACTTCGTCATAATTCTTCTGGCCGTTGTCGCCGCTCATTAAAATGCGATCGGACGCGCCGAGGTCATACAGCTCAATGCCTTTTAAAATCCTGTCCTCCAGCATGTGGCTGGGCACGCCCTCAGACATCACCCATGCGCCGAGCACCAGAATACAGTCAGCACCCTTTTCGGCGGCCTCTTCGGGCGTGATATAATATTTTTTCGCAGAGAGCACAACAATGCCGTTCACAACAAACGGCGCGGCTCCCGCACACAGGCAAACGATCAGGAGTGCGATCAACAGCTTTTTTACTTTCTTCGGCAGTTTTTTCATGGCTCCCCTTTCCTAGGCCTTGTTTGTAAAATAGGAATTTGACAAACAAGACCTAAACACGCTCAGCGCTTTTATCCGTTCAACCTCGCCTGCGACTGCATTTTGAGGTATGCGTTGATAAAACCGTCAAGATCCCCATCCATCACGGCGTTGATGTTGCCGTTTTCAAAATTCGTCCGGTGGTCCTTCGCGAGGGTATAGGGCATGAACACATAGGAGCGGATCTGGCTGCCCCACGCGATTTCCTTCTGGTCGCCCTTAATGTCGTCGATTTTTTCAAGATTCTCGCGCTCTTTGATTTCAATCAGCTTTGACTTGAGCATCTTCATCGCCACGTCACGGTTCTGGTGCTGGCTGCGCTCCACCTGGCACGAAACGACGATGCCCGTGGGCAGGTGCGTCAAGCGCACGGCGGAGGAGGTTTTGTTGACCTTCTGCCCGCCCGCGCCGCTCGCGCGGTAAACGTCCATTTTAATGTCCTCTTCACGAATCTCCACGTCCACGGTTTCATCGATCTCAGGCATGACCTCGAGCGAGGCGAACGAAGTGTGGCGGCGGCCCGAGGAATCAAAGGGCGACACGCGCACAAGGCGGTGAATGCCCATTTCACTTTTCAGGTAGCCGTAGGCGTTGAGTCCCTCCACAAGAATCGTGGCGGATTTGATGCCCGCTTCGTCGCCGTCCAGAATATCGAGCGTCGAGGTTTTAAAGCCGTGGCGCTCGCCCCAGCGGTGATACATGCGAAAGAGCATGAGCGCCCAGTCCTGCGCCTCGGTTCCGCCCGCGCCGGCGTGAAAGGTAATGATGGCGTTTTTCGCGTCATATTCCCCAACAAGCAGCGTTGAAAGCGTTTGGCTTTCAATGCCCTCTTTGACGGCCTTCACGCTGCCGGCGCGTTCCTCAAACATCGAGAGGTCCTCTTCTTCATTCGCCATTTCAATGAGCGTCATTGCGTCTTCATAATCAGACACAAGCGTTTTATATGCCGCCACCTTGCTTTTGAGCATACTGGTTTTCTGCATGACCTTTTGGGAGTTCTTGAGGTCGTCCCAAAACCCGTTTTGCGCGGCCGTCTCTTCCAGACGGGCGATTTCAGCTTCCATCGCATCGAGCCCCAGGGCATCCTTCAAATCTTTCAGGGGCTTTTCGCTCTCAAGCAGTGAAAGCCGCAGTTCGTCATATTGAATCATAAATTTTATTCATCCTTTTCTGTTTAAGCATAAAACTACATGATAGATTATACCCAAAATCCGCGGGTGTGTCAATCTTTTCCGCACGTTCGAAAAGAATAAACATGAACAGAACCGAAAGAATAAAATCATCGAACAAATTTTCGATTTTATCTTGACTTTAGAACATTTGTTTGCTAAAATAAGTCTATATTTTGAGTTTATACCTTTTGAAGGAGCATATTGCCATGGATGTTTATGACAAACTGCAAATTTTGGCCGGTGCGGCGAAATATGACGTGGCCTGCACCAGCAGCGGCTCCGAGCGCGGAAACCAGCCCGGCGGCATTGGCAACGCCGTGGCCTGCGGCGTCTGCCACAGCTTCGCGGCAGACGGCAGGTGCATCTCCCTGTTAAAAGTGCTCATGACCAACGCCTGCATCTATGACTGCGCCTATTGCCAGAACCGCCGCTCAAACGACGCGCCGCGCGCCACCTTTACCCCGCGCGAGCTTGCCGACCTGACCTACCATTTCTACCGCCGCAACTACATCGAGGGGCTGTTCCTCAGCTCGGGTATCATCAAAAACCCGGACTATACCGTGGAGCGCATGATTGAAACCCTGCGCATTCTGCGTGAGGAATACCGCTTTAACGGCTACATCCACGCAAAGGCCATCCCGGGAGCGGACGACCTGCTGCTCGGGCGGCTCGGGCAGCTGACAGACAGAATGAGCGTGAACATCGAACTGCCCTCGCAAAAAAGCCTTGCCCTGCTCGCGCCCGACAAGTCCAAAACCGACATCCTGCGCCCCATGGGGTTGATTACGCAAAAAATCAATGAGAACACAACCGACCTTGTGCGCTACAATTATGTTCCCAAATTTGCCCCCGCAGGGCAAAGCACGCAGATCATTGTGGGCGCAACCGATGAAACCGACTATAAAATCCTCAACCTCTCGGCGGCACTGTATAAGAAATACAGGCTCAAGCGGGTGTTTTATTCGGCATACATTCCGGTTTCAGACAACCCCCTTTTGCCCGCCGTCACCACAAAGCCCCCGCTGCTGCGCGAGCACAGGCTCTATCAGGCCGACTGGCTGCTGCGTTTTTACGGCTTTTCGGCGGAAGAACTGCTGGACGAAGAACACCAAAATTTTAACCCGCTGATCGACCCGAAATGCAACTGGGCAATCAATCACATGGAACAGTTCCCCGTTGAGGTCAACCGCGCGCCGCGCGAAATGCTGCTGCGCGTGCCGGGCATCGGCGTCAAAAGCACAGACCGCATTTTAACGGCCCGGCGATACACAAAGCTCGACTTCGCAGGCCTCAAAAAAATCGGCGTGGTGCTCAAACGCGCGCAATATTTTCTCACCTGCGGCGGCAAAATCGCCGAGGGGCTGCGCATCACGCCCGACAACGCCCTGCAGTCGCTGATTTCGGAGCATTGCCAGGAACTGCTTCTCGGCACCCGTCAAGAGCAGCTGAGCCTGTTTGACAGGCAAATCACAAGAGAGGACGTCACCAAATGCCTGACCGGTCAAATATAGTTTATGTGTATGACGGCTCGTTTGAGGGCGTGCTGTGCTGCGTGTTCGCGTGCTTTGAGCGGCGGGAAATGCCCTCGGGCATCTTCACACAATCGGAGCTTCCGCCCACGCTTTTCCCCCAGGAGGTCATCCCGACAGAGCTGCAAAAATTTGAGCGGGTCAAAAAGGGCATCATCACAAAAATTTCAATCGAGGCCTATGAATTGATTGTGGACATCTATTTCTCATGCTACCCCGAAAAAGAGTGGCTGATTTGCGACTTTGCGCGCCTGGGGTTTCAAATGGGCAGGAAAATTACAAGCTGCATAACACTCGACACCGTGGACGCAATGCTGGGCGCGGCGAAGCACCTGCACAACGAGTCACATCTGCTCAAGGGTTTTGTGCGGTTTTCAGATTATGACGGCGTTATGGTTGCGGTGATCGAACCCAAAAACTTTGTTTTGCCCACCCTCTCACCCCATTTTTGCGACCGTTATGCGGGCGAAACCTTCATGATTTACGACAAAACCCATTCCGCGGCGCTTGTGCACCGCCCCGGCGAGTGGCGCATCATTCCCATAACCGAATTCACAGAACCCGAAGCGGGGGAATACGAACAAAAAATCCGCAGCCTATGGAAGCTGTTTTATGACACGATTGCAATCAAAGAGCGCGACAATCCGCGCTGCCGCATGGGGCACATGCCCAAGCGCTATTGGTCACACATGACTGAGATGCAAAACGAAAATCTCCTTCGGCCGGGCATGCAAAGCTTGCCGCCGCGCTGAATTTTTTGCACGACTTTTAATCCTTGTTTATCTTTTTATAGCTCAAAAGTCAACCAATGCTGTTGGCAAACATATACTGTTTTATTGATGCCGGTTTTAATTTGCCGTCTTTTAAAGATAGATTGGGAGGGAACCAGAATGAAGCAAGATACACTTCGGCAACAACAGGACATTTTGCAATTCAGCGTGAAAGCATGGGAAGAGCTTTTAAAAGATCCCGCAATTTTTGACGACAAGGCTCTGCGCATGATTCGTTTTGTGTATCATCAGGACAATTGCCAAACCACTGCAGCCGCAATCGCGCAAGGGCTGAGCACCCCAACACAAAAATTGCACTATAACAGCATTTATGCCTGCAACAGAAAGCTTTCCAATGCAGTATATCAACGGTTTAACAAAAAGCCCCCGCCTGACATAAAAGGGACAAACCGGCTCTGGAATTTGCTTTTTGACAGCGTTCCCGAAAAACCCACAGAAAAAAACGGACGCTGTTGTTGGAGGTTGCGGCCAAATCTTGCGGCCGCGGTTGCAAACCTTTTTGAATGATGCAAAACACAAACCAACCGCGGCTCTCGGCAGGTTCGTCCCCTGCGCAGCGGCAATCCATTTTCCTGCCGGACATAAAAAAGCCCCTCCGAAGAAGGGCGAAAAGTTCGATTTGTTTATAGTGTTATATCAAATGTTGCAACAGGTTGATCATCTAAGAATTCAGCATAGAACAGCAGCGTAAATGTATTTTTATCAGAATCCAAACCATAAGCTGCTTGAGCTGTGCATCTTGCTCTGACCGGCGTATACTTCGGAGAGTCTGAAACTAACGCGGGATATGTGCTGCAGACGTTCTTGTCGCCGTCTATGACCTTGAAATTTGAGCTGGAAATATAAATTTCGCTCGTGCTTGCAACGTTTTCATAAGTATAATCAATGATTACTACTTGCTCCGGGTCCTTGTCAGCATAAGGATTGCGGTAATCCGTAAGTGTAGCGGAATTGATTTTAAGGGTATAGAGGGTTTTTGCGCCTTCTTTTACCGAAACGGTTTCGCCGATGGAATACTTTTGCGGTTCAGGCTGTGTCGGCTCTTCCCATTCGGGTTCCACTAAGGTTTCCAGCTTTGCGGATGCTCTGAGCAATTTCCTGGCATCCGCCGCAGTAATTTTTCCGTCTCCGTCAATGTCCCCGAATAAATACGTGGCGCCAAAACCAATCATGCCGCTGCACATTGTGCCAATTAAAAAAAACACAACCGCAGTGATTAACAATGTCCTTTTTTTTGTCAAAAGAAACACCTCCAAAATATTTTAACAAATAATACCACAAATTAATGATAAATGCAACAATATTTTTTGGAATATTAAAAAAAAATGCTCGAGCAAAGCTGCTCCCATCCCGTACGCGCACAAAAAATCCCCGGATAACGTACTCAAAACAGTTTTGAATCACTGCTCAAAACGCGTGTCGGGTTGCAAACTTTTTCAGCGTTCCAGAATAAGGCGGGGCTGCCGCTAAGAATCAATCAAGGTCGGCAAGGTTGTAATATTTGGCCGTCCAATAAGGCCAGGTGAAAATGTTGCCGCTGTAAAGATAGCCGCCTTCATAAAGCGTTTGGCCGTTTTTGCCGTTTGCGTCCACCTCAAAGGGGCTGCCGTTGAACTTGTGCATCCTGCGTTCGTCAATGGGCAGCAGGGCGTTTGCCTGCAGGCCCTTTTTGCAGACAAGCATGATCAAATCATTCCGGGCACTGTTTGTAACGGGCATTTGATTCGCATACAGCGGCAGGCGGTTGAGATAGTCAACCGCATCGTGCATATCAACCTCTTTTTCGGGGTTCAGCGCCGCATATGCAAAGGTATAGATCGGGTTGCCCTCGCGGCGCATATTGTCCCACCACTCGTCAAGCCCCGCGCTGAAAACCGCGCGGCGACGAGGGTCCTCTTCCAGTTCAAGCAGCGGCCAATAGGTGATAACGGCAAGGGTTTCATCAGAATAATTGACGCCCAGCGTATAGTTCTCAAGACCCGACGTCGCCCGCACGGCAAACGCAAGATTCTTGCGGTATTTACCGAGCAAAGAGGCATAGCCCGCGCCGTTTGTCAGGCCGTCAAAGGGCAGATTGAAAGCCTTTTCATATTCCCCGGCAACGCGCTCATAGACGCAACGGTATGCGGGCCTGCCCTGCATGAGATACATGCACACCTTGAACATACACAAAATTTCCGCACCGTTTAAGGGGCCGTCGGTAAAAGCGTATCGCGGATGGGGCCAGGGTGTTTTTAAGTCGTTCCACTGCACGAAATAACCGGCGAACCATTTGCCCCACTGGGTGGGGTTGCCGTGCAGGTCGCGCAGGCAGTAGCCGTTGTCGAGAATGTGGGTGATGGTTTGGGCCGCCGTTTGCAAAATCAGCTCTCCCAGCTCGGCGTCCTCCTCCCTGTCGCTTTGCGAAATCAGGTGCTTCCACACAAAATAATACTGCACAAAGGCGGCGATGGCCTCTTCTGAGGAGGTGTCCGCCTTGAACATCAGGTCGCAGTCCTCGCTTGCCGGATATTTTTCGGGACTGTATGCATCCGGCTCTGTATATAACGAAGCCAAAAGCGGCGGCACCTGTGCCGCAATGGGCGCACGCAGGCGAAAGCCATCCTCAACGGGAAACACCGCGCTTGTTTTCTGCCGCGCTTTGACCGCATCCGTCAGGCGAAAATCCTTTCCATCTTCCGGGTCATAGCCGGTGCGCGCAAGAGGCGTGTCCACGCATTCCACACACCGCGCGCCGTCTTCATCCCTGCCGTTTTTGTGATACCAAAGCCCGTTGGTCTGCAGTTCACCGTTTTTCACAAACACACCGTCTTTGCGCGAAATATAAGAGCGGCAGACAAAGCCGTTGCCGAGCCCGTGCACATGGCTTTGCAGCAGCACGTTTTTGGTCACTGCAATCAATTTTTCTCGCGTTTCTTCATAGCCAGCACCATCTTGGCTCCTGCGCTGGCAGGAGAGCTTGAGCGCGTCGCCGATTGAGTGAAACACAGACCACAGCGCGTCGTTGTTCGTGGAATAGCGCAGGGTTTGCTCATAAGCCCCGCCGTTGCCGAAATCCTCTGTTTCATAAAACGTGTCGCAAAGCGAGCCGCGCACCGAGTGCAGCTCCCACGCAAGGCGGTCATAATGCAGCTCTTTTTGCGAGAGAGAAAGCCGTTCATGGCGCACACAAACATAGCCGAGGGCATTTTCAACCCAAAGCGCGTTGTCAAGCCACGCGATACCCTCAATTGACGCGTCGTTGCCAAACACATACCGCCCGCCGTGATACAGCTCAACGGGCCTGCGGTCAAACGCCGCCTTTGCTGAAAAGTGCATCACGCCGTTTTTCAGCGCGACAAAGCGCCCGCCCTCGCCGTCGCCGCAAAGGGCGGCCACATTGCCGATGGCAAGGGTGAGATCATCCTGCGCAAACCGCTTCGAGCGTTCAATGGCCGCGCGGACAGGCACACCTATGCGCTTGTCCTCTTTCAAAAAATACTGCGGCAGCTTCTGCCGCGGCAGTTTGCCAAGCGGGGACACGCGTTCGGCAGGCGGCACCGAAAAGGCAAACACATCCCCGCCGCACAGCGCCCACAGCCTGCCGTCTTCAATATACAGCGCATCAACTGCCCTGTTTTCAACCCTCTCGCCCAGCCGCGCCGCCGCGCCGCCGAGCAGGCTGCAGCGCATCAGCGCACCGTCTTCGGGTGAGGCGAACCAAAGCATGTGCCCGCCGTCAAGCGCAGCAATCCGGATGCCGCCAAGCGGAATCGCCGAAGGGGCAAGCACCAGTCGGTAATCCGGCATTATTATTTCATCCACAATCATATTTTTATAAAGCTTGAGCTGTTCGGGCACCTCTGCCGCAGAAAAAGGGAATTTCAGAATGTTCATGTGATCCTCCATTGGCAAAACAATAATAAAGACATGATACCTGTATCAGTCCCTGATTTCAATATGTTTCTGAGCAGAACATCATTTTATTGCCAATATTTTTCTATATATAAATAATATTCACTGAACAATCACTGTTTGCGAACGGTATATCTAAAAGTTCTCCTTTCGAAAAGCCTAATGGCACACAAAATTTCAGGTATGTTTTTTCATTCTTTTCAAAACTCTCAAAATCAATACAAATAATTGTTATTTGGAGTCCAATAATGCAGTTTCGACTTTCTAATATGCTCTAGAAAACTTATGCACCTACCGGTTACCGGTTACTCCTATTTCATGTTTTTCTGTTCCTGTTTGCAGATCGTTTTTGATAAAAAACCCAAAGCTTATTTATTATTGCTGTAATAACTGCTGACAAGACAGCCGACACTGGAAGTTTAAGTGCCAGATCAGATGTCGTATTTCTAATAAAATAAGTAAGACCCGGATTAGGCAACTCTACTGTAGACAATTTTATTGGCATAAAAATGCTTAAAATGATAGTAGTAATAGGAATAAGCAAAATAAAGATAATTATCAGTAGTATACGCTTTTTCATTTTATCACCTTTCTTTTTTCCTGCACCTAAAATGGACAGCTCGCATTTTAAGCCGCTCATTTTTGCCTCTCAAGAAGGCATCAATCTATCACAACTTGATATGCATATGAGCCCACAGTAATACCGCCGTCATAAGAACAAAGGCTAAAAACGGTGATCTTTTTTTCATTTTTTGTTATATCATAAAAATAATCCACTTCTTGTGAAATGATCTCAAGATCCCATCCGCGAAGTATTTCTGCAGCCTCTTTCATAACAGATTCCTCAAACTCAACCGAGGGTTTCGTTAAAGAAGTTACAGAAGTAGTCTTAGTATTGTCGTATATCTTATCCAATACACCATCTTTAATATAAACAGTCACAGAAGAGTTTGCTTTATAACCGCTGATCATTTTAGTGAAATGGACTGAATATATCGTTATATGGTGTTGATTGACTTTAACACTATATTCACTCACATCAAAGCCCTTTACCGATTCGGTAACAATTTTTATGACTGCATCAATATCCACCTGGCCGTCCGCCACAAGCAACACAACCGGATCAAAATTTTGCAGCTTTGCCGATACCCGCAAAATCGTCCGCGCGTCGGCGGCAGTCATTTTACTGTCACGATCCATGTCCGCAACCACGCGATCATCTGCAATTAAGGCTTCAAGCTTTGCAGATGATCTCAAGGCCGTTCGCGCATCTGCGGCAGTAACTTTGCCGTCATTGTCGATGTCGCCGAGCAATCTTTTGACCACCTCATCGCCGTAATCAAAGCAAACAAAAACATCTTTACCGTTCTGCTCATATGACACGGTGAAACCGTTGAGGGGGGCTTCAGCCGCGAATGCGGTAACAGATGGTGCGAACAGAAAACCAGCCAGTACCATGCCTAAAATCGGCATAAACCTTGCTTTATTGATCATTTTAAAACCACACCTTTCGAAACTTGGAGAAACGGGGCGCAGTTCTTGACCGACGCAGTGCCGGAACAAGAAAAGCGCCCCCTTGACCTTTCATACTTAAAATTTTTACATATGACCAATACTTTTTAAGCATGAAACTTTATACTTTAATTGAAAACACAACTCCTGCTGTAAGGATTTCTGTTCTTCCATCTGAATCGGTTATACTAAACTCAATATCAACCGCATACTCCATAATAAGCTGATTGTTTTTATCCACGGCCAGCCTTCGCCATTCTATTTCATAACCGACAAACGAATCCCCGGCATAAGCCCGAACCTGTTGATCCAGTTGTGCTAATAATGCTTGTTCGTCAATGGATTTTATATCTATATCATCAAATACATATGGATGGTAAGAGAAAAAACGGATTTCCCCCAAATTTGTAATGGAGATGCCCATACTCTCCGTTGTTCGATACCCTTGAACCAAGAGACCATATTCAACCATATAATCGCCGGAATACTCGTGATATTTACACCCTAAGAATGTGTATTTTGACATGTCACAATTCGCTGCAAAAAACTTTTCAGCGATAGCGATTGCCTGTTCTTCTGAAATGCGCAAATCGGGGGCTGCTTCCGGATCACCATAAAGACCCTCTATTTTTAGATAAGTCAACTGACCTGTAACAGCATCAAACCCCAGATTGTCACCATCTGCAGTCTTATAAATTAAAGTGTCATGCTTTCGCTCAGAAGCTTTTTCAGGCTCAAAATAGGTGGCATTCAACGTTTTCCCTTGAACTGTCAGCTCTTTCGTTGTGTTTTTAAAGTGTGCATATTGCCTAATCAAGGTTTCTTTTTCCGCATCAATTTTGAAGGCTTGCAGCTTTGCCGATACCCGCAAAATCGTCCGCGCGTCGGCGGCAGCGACCTCACCGTCGCAGTCTATGTCAGCAACAACATTATCCTCCGCACTCAAAACTGCAAGTTTTGCGGATGATCTCAAGGCAGTCCGCGCATCGGCGGCAGTAACTTTGCCGTCATTGTTCATGTCGCCGAGCAATCTTTTGACAACCTCTTTGCCGTAATCAAAGCACACAAGAAACTCTTTGCCGCTCTGTTCATATGACACAGTAAAACCTGCCTCGGCCGTGTCTATGGGAGTTTCAGCCGCAAAGGCCGTAACGGATGGAGCAAACAGAAAAACGGCCAGTATTATGCTTAAAATTGGTATGAACCTTACTTTATTAATCATTTTAAAATCACACCTTTTCGAAATTTGAAGAAACGGGGGCGCAGTTCTTGACAGACATGATGCCGGAACAAGAAAAGCGCCCCCTTTACTTCCTATACTGAAAACTGATACGCATGGCCGCTGCTTTTTAGTATATAGCTCTATACCTTGATTTGAAACATCACTCCTGCTGAAAGAATTTCTGTTTTTCCATCTAAATCGGTCACGTTAAACTTAATAATAGTTTCAAACATCATGACGAGCTGATTGTTTTCGTCCACAGCCAGCCATTGCCCCTTTACATCATAACTGACAAACGAATCACCGGCATGGGCTCTAACCTGTTGGTCTAATTGTACTCTCAACGCCTGTTCATCCACGGGTTTTATTTCCACATCGTCAAAAACGTTGGGGTTACGACCGAAAAAATAAATTTCCCCCAAGTTTGTAATAGATACACTTACATTCTCTGATGTTCTATAACCTTGAATCACAAGACCATATTTGACTACATATTCGCCAGAATTTTCGTAATATTTACACCCTGTGAATGTGTATTTTGATATGTCACAGTTCGCTGCGAAGAACTCATCAGCAATAGCGATTGCCTCTTTCTCTGAAATACGCAAATCGGGAGATGTTTGTGAATCGCCGTAAAGGCCTTTTATATTTAAATAGGTCAGCTGGCCCGTAACAGCATCATATCCTAATTTATCACCATCAGCAGTCTTATAAATTAGGGTGTCATGCTTTTTATAGTCAGACGTTTTTTCAGGCTCAAAATAGGTAGCATTCAACGCTTTCCCTTGAACTGTCAGCTCTTTCGTTGTGTTTTTTAAATGTGCATATTGCCGGATCAAGGTCTCTTTTTCCGCATCAATTTTGAAGGC
>JAISXG010000020.1 GCA_031270605.1 Oscillospiraceae bacterium
AAATTGCCGGACGCATCCGTGAACGCGTAATAGAGCACAAGCACCAGCGGAATGAGAATAAATATAAAGGCCCAGACCACATGGGGGGCTGAAATTAATTTTGTCGACAAACGGGAACGTGTGTTCAAAAAGGCCACTCCTTTCTGCGGGGCGGGGGCACTGCCGACTATTTGCCGTCCTCCGACAGCTCGTCGAACTCGTCGCTGAATGAGCTGTAGTCGCCGAACATGCCGGAATAAGCGGATTTTTTCATGATGTGGATCGCATCAGGCTCAATCGAAATGCCGATTTTATCGCCGACTTCCTGCCCGTCGGTGGTCTGGATCATCCACTTAAAGCCGTTGATGTCAACAATCATTTCATAATGCACGCCCTTAAAGGTCACAGAGGTGACCTCGCCCGAAATCATGCCCTTTTCAACGGGCACGACGTCCACGTCCTCGGGCCGGATGACGACGTCCACCGCCTCGTTCACGGCAAAGCCCTTGTCAAGGCACTGAAACTGATAGCCCGCCATTTTCACACGGAAATCCGCCATCATGCGGCCGTCAACGATGTTGGACTCACCGATAAAGTCCGCGACAAAGGCGTTTTTGGGCTCGTTATAAATATCGACCGGCGTGCCGATCTGCTGAATCTCGCCGTTGTCCATCACCACGATGGTGTCAGACATTGAAAGCGCCTCTTCCTGGTCATGCGTCACATAAATGAACGTGATGCCAAGGCGCTGCTGGATGTTCTTGAGCTCAACCTGCATATCCTTGCGCAGCTTCAAATCCAGTGCGCCGAGGGGCTCGTCAAGCAGCAGCACGCGGGGGCGCACGGCCAGAGCGCGGGCAATCGCGACACGCTGCTGCTGCCCGCCTGAGAGAGAGTTAATGTTGCGCTTGTTAAAGCCCTTAAGATTCACAAGAGCGAGCATTTCATCCACCGTGGATTTAATTTCAGATTCCTTCATCTTGTGCAGGCGCAGGCCGAACGCGACATTCTCATGCACATTCAGGTGTGGAAATAAAGCATAACGCTGAAAAATGGTGTTAACCTGCCGTTTGTGAGGCGGTACACCATTTATTTTATTTCCCTCGAAAATAACATCACCCTCGTCAGGCTCAACAAAACCGGCAATAATGCGGAGAGTCGTCGTCTTTCCACACCCGGAGGGCCCAAGAAGGGTTATAAACTCTTTATCTCTGATATAGAGATTGATGTTTTTCAAAATCGGTTCATTATCAAAGGCGATTGAAATATTTTTCAAATCAATGATAACAGTCTCTTTCAATTGTCAGCAACCTTTCCAAGATGCCGGACTTCAGGCGGAGTACCCCCGCCTGACATCTAACTTACAAAGTATAAATATAGTGGTATTTTCGAGAAATGTCAACAGTTTTTTAGCAAATTCTTGCTTTTTTTTGCCGCGATGCCAAACGGCATTTGAAAATGCTCCGTTTTTCTTAATAATGCTCGATTTTGCTCTGTTTTACTATATGCATAACTATTTTTATTTTTCACCAAAAAAAGAAAATTATGTAAAATCCACTCCGGCCTGCACCTGCAACGGTCATTTCATAAGGACTCCAAAATTTTATCTCGCAAACCGGTATGTTCAAACAGAATATTAAGACCAATCAAAATAAGAATCAGCCCGCCCGCAAACTCGGCCTTGTTTTTATATTTGCAGCCGAACACCGCGCCGATTTTCACGCCAAGCATCGAAAGAGCCAGTGTAATCACGCCGATGCTCGCCACCGCCGGCACAATCTGCACATTCAAAAACGCGAAAGAAATGCCGACAGCCAGAGCGTCGATGCTCGTGGCAAAAGCAGGGGGCAGCATTACCCGGGGGGTGATCTTCGCATTCTGCTCCACTTCACAGGCTTTATCAAAGCTCTCTTTTATCATTTTCAAGCCGATAAAAGCCAGCAAACCAAAGGCAATCCAATGATCATACGACTCAATGTATTCAGCAAACTGCGAGCCGAGAAAATAGCCGATTAACGGCATAAGCGCCTGAAACACACCAAAATACAGGCCCACGATCAACGACTTTCTGAATGCGGCCTGCTTCATAGAAAGCCCCTTGCAAACCGCGACCGCAAACGCGTCCATAGACAAGCCCACGGCGAGAATCAACAATTCTCCGATACCCATTCCAAAACCTCCATTGCTTTAACCGCAACACGAGACAGGCACCAAAACCGTACAAGTCCCTTGCAGCGGTTTCAGCCTGCATCTTAATAAGCTTCGCATTCCCCGCCGGTCTCCTGCGACGAAGGATGATGCGGTGACTTTTGCTAATACGAATTCACGATTCAAAAACCTCTGAAAAAACAGCAGGTTTACGCTCTGAGGGCAAAAGCTTTGATGTATGTGGTTTCGCCCCGATTCTTCAGCAGGGTTTTTATGAGTGATCAGTATCATCCACCGCATTCTGCTTATCATATCAAAAATAAAAAGGCTCGTCAATATTTTGGGGGAATTTTCAAACACTGTTTATAGCACAGATGATTTTGCCGCCGTCCCGTCACAATTTGTATATCAATCACCCTGATAGGAAAGTCTATCTAATACAAAGCCACACCTCTGAAGGGTATGCGTATTACAATGAAAAATAAGCTTTCAGTTTTTCAAAAGACAGCGGCCCACACGGCAATTTCTTCACCGCCTGCTCCACCGCTCGATAGTGCTTCGGGTATTCTGCTGTTTTGAAAACCGTGATTGCCGGCTCACATTCCTTCACCGCCTGCCCGCACAGAGGGCAAATCGCATAATCCTCACCCAACTCCACCCTGCAAGCTTCACAATACTTGCCTGAAACATCCCCGCCTTCTCCACAACAGCAAGACTCGCCCGGACTGTCTGAGCTTGTGCTTTCAACACGCACAGGAATGCCCTCTTCGGCCAAAACACCGAAAAACGCGCGGCAAAGAGAGGTGTCGCGGTTGGTGATCGAAAAGCAGAAGTTCAAATAATCATTCACCCCGATAACACCGCAGAACGTAGTCAGTCCATAGGGCCGCGGATCACCGCCCACCAGATCGATGCGCTCAATCTGTTCCAGCATAGGCGCAGGTAATGATATGTTGCCCAAGTTTGAAATTGTCACCGTCACTGTGCTTTGATGCGCTTTTTTCTGAATCAGGGTAAGACCCGGCTTTTTAATAAAACCGGGAATGATACGAATTAACGGGTTCACAGCCAGTGAATATGTGCTGTTGATAAACGCCTGAATGTTTGCGTGTGTGATTTTTTGCTGTAACTGCCCATTTACCACCTCACATAGTTCAGAAAATGTCCAGTCGGTCCGCCCTTGTGGGGAAAATTCTACAGGAACATGTGTTGAGAAATTGCGCAGTGTGTCAGAGGGAAAATATTTTCTCATATTGATCGGAATCGCAATGCTGATGACGCCGCCAATCGGCTGCTTTGTGCTGCGGATAATCGCAAGAATCATCGCCGCGGCTAAATATTCCGTGATGGTCAGATTCCGCGGTTTCGCCTGCTGCTTCAGTTCCTGCACTGGAATCAATCCAAAAACAACATTCAAATAATCCTTTTCAAACTGTTTTTCCAGCTGATAGGCTTTCTCGCGTTCCACCGATTTCAGTTTTTCATTTGTATAATGGCGCGTGTATGCATTTTCAAACAAGGCTGCAGACGGCACATCTTCCGGCTGAATAATCTCGTCACAGGAGAGAATATCCGTTCCCCGCAAAACCAGATAACGGGCAACGATTGCCTTTAAAAACGCCAGCAGCCCGGTTCCGTCCCCAAGCACATGCGAAGCTTCCAGAGAGATTCTGCGCTTATAATACAGCACGCGGTAGTCCGGCCCACCATCCCGCCCGATCCACTGGGAAACCGCGGGGCATTGCTCCTCTTCGCACACCGCAGGCGGCACATCTGTGTGTTCAAGATAGCTCCAGAAAAACCCCTGCTTTACACGATAAGCAAACCCGGGGAAGGCGGGCAGAACATCCTTCACCGCCCTGCGCAAAACCGCAACATCCACCTCTTCGTCCTTCAGCACAACCGCAAGACGAACCACCCTTGATTTTGTTTTTGTGTGCAGCGCCGCAAACATAATTGCGGCCGTATCCGTTTTCATCCATTGGTATTTTTTCATAGAACAGCACCTCTGCAATCAATCATTTCTGTTAACTAGGGCTTCGCCGATATCAAAAGCATTTTGGGCCTTGCCCAAGTCCTCTGTCACCTGCCGCATCTTTTCTTTCGTGAGGTTATAAATACCCAAAATAGCAACCGCCATAATGACCGCACCAACCAGCACAAGAATAATAGCAGTGTCTTTGATGGCCAAGGCGGTTGCGGGCAGTTGATTGGCGCCGAGCGTTTCGTCATAGCCGATTGCACTGAGTATGAATGCGATCAATGACGCACCCACGCCATGGGAAATTTTCCTGACCATAGAATAAAACGCATAAACACTTGCCTCATCACGGTGCCTGGTCTTCCACTGCTGATAATCAATGCAATCGGTAATAATAGCCCAAATAATCAGCGTAAACGCCCCGCCCCCAACATTCACAAACATCAGACAAATGACCCAAATCACCATATCATCCGGCCCCATGGGCAACAACAGCATCACCACACACGCAACAATACTGATTAAAACAGGCACCCCCGCCGCAAGCCGTTTCCCGAAGCGTTTGGCAAGGGGCCGAATCACCAAAACCCCCATGGCCATGGGAACATAAGAGGCAATGTTGGCAAAGGGCAGCAGTTTTGCGGAACGGAAATAACATTGAAACACCAAGCTGTTCGTTGTCATGGTAGACATAAAGAACACCAAGCAGGCAATTGTGGCAATTGAGATGCCAACCAGAGGCCGGTTTGTAATGCAGCCTTTGAGGACATGGATATACTTTACGTTATTCACTTTTTGCGGCACGGAAACCCGCTCGGTCGTCAGCCGCAGCAGCAGGGTGTAGGAAATCATCTGAATAACACCGATGCCCGCCGCAATCCAAACAAAACGCCCCCCCAGCAACGTATCATTGTCATCATAAGCAATTATCGGAACCAACATGGTAAAAGCGCCGGCTGCAATCGCGCCGATATTACGCCATGTGGAAAGAGCAGTGCGGTCGTCAGAATCAGCTGAAATAGAGGAATTCATCGCCCCATACGGCACATTTACACAGGTGTAGCACATATCCCATATAAAATAGGAAACAATCAAAAGGCCAAAACGAACCGCAAGCGGCACAGAATTAGAAACAGGAAGGAAAATCAGAATTCCCCCGAACACTACGCCCCAGGAAGCTTTTTTGATCCAAGGCTTATACTTACTTTGACCACCGGTGGCTTTTCGGTCGATCAGCGCCCCGACAAGCGGGTCGTTAATGCCATCCCACAGTTTCAGTAATAAGATAAAAAAACCGTATAAAGCGGTGGGAATACCAATATATTGCGTATAAAACAGCAATATATAATTTGAAACAAAGCCAAATGTAAAATGTCCGCCAAAATCACCGAAGGCATATCCAATCTGGTCACGCAAGCCAAACGGGCGCAGCTCCTTTTTCACAAAATCCTTCCCCTTTTATCCATTCTAATCACAATAAGAAATAAAACCAAAAACTAAAAATACAGGTGTTTTACATATTTCTTATTCAGCCAAGAATTCCACTCTTCCCCAAGTATATTTCTTCAATTATAACAGCCAAGATTTCTCTTTCTGTTAAGAAACCAAAAACTTGACACCGTGTCACAATCATACTATTATTATATATACAGTACGAAACTTGTCAATTTACACATTGTTTTGTCGTGTAATAATTATGACATTTACTTTAAAAAAGTCACCTATTTTAAGGCCTTTGTTAAAAAATTTTGCGGAATGGAGCAAAAAACATGGAAATTCGAAAAGAATATAAAAGCTCACATAAAACAAAACACGAACTGATGGTGCAACTTTCACTTCTGGCACAGGAAAAACCCTTTAATAAAATTACAGTAAAAGAACTTTGCGAGAAAGCAAACCTCAGCCGCAATGCATATTACTGCTATTATAACAATATTGATAATCAGTTAGAAGAAATTGAGAGGTTGACATTAACTGAAATTGAGAATGTTCTGCAACGCTTCATTAACGGCACCTTTCCGCAAAATATGTTTTCAGCTCTGGAGTCATTAATGGATATGATGATTGAATGGGGGCCCCTCTCAACCCTATTGTTAGAAACAACAACATCAGTATCCTTTCTTGATAAATTAAAAGATGTAATAAACAACTATTTCTTTGACTATTTCGCGCAGTTTCAACCAAAGGATTTCGAGGATGTCTATGATTTTTATTATGCTTTTGTTTTTGACGGAATTATCGATATGCTGCGTCTTTGGATGCAGGACCCCACAAGAATCACTAAAGACCGTTTCTGCAAAATGATTTACAGCATGTTAAACCGGCTAATTGTGTTTGAAAAGTAAATACAGAGCAACAAAAGAACAAAACTCCGTAATAAAATTGACTACAAAGTTTTGTTGTTGGATGATATTTTAAATATTAAAATCAAGCGAAAGACTCCGGTAAGATCAATTCACAGGAGAAAACGGATCATCCGCTTCTTTTTTCCCGCTCTTTACTTTGCCCTGCAACTCAGGAACAGGCGGCACCTCTTTTTTTTACGCACCCTTTTTTTATCGCCCGACATGGCTGGGCGCTTCACGCCTTGCTTCGCCATAGAAACCCGCTCCTTTCTTAAAATCTTCTTTCGTTTAGTACGCACTTTTATATTAAAAATATCACACAACAGTTTCAGATGAGAAAATCAGCGGAATATAACAAAAAACCTCATAGTCAAAACTGACTACAAGGTTCTCAATGGCTCCCCAAGTTGGACTCGAACCAACGACCCTGCGGTTAACAGCCGCATGCTCTACCAACTGAGCTATTGAGGAATACAAAATGCCGGCGACAACCTATTTTCCCAAGCGGCTGCCCGCTAAGTATCTTCGGCGCAAATGAGCTTAACTACCGTGTTCGGGATGGGAACGGGTGGAACCTCATCGCTATAGACACCGACTGTCTTATATGATAAATGCATAAGCATTCTATCCATTATTATGGTGACCCGTACGGGATTCGAACCCGTGTTGCCGGCGTGAGAGGCCGGAGTCTTAGGCCACTTGACCAACGGGCCACAATTGGTACACCTTCAGGGACTCGAACCCTGGACACCCTGATTAAGAGTCAGGTGCTCTACCAACTGAGCTAAAGGTGCCCGTTTAGTGCAAAGAACACACCTTCAAAACTGAACGATGGGGAGAGTGAAGGGAGTCGGGAGGACTCCGGGGGAAGATAGAGAAAGAAACAAATGATGTCCAATCGTTAAGAAAGGACAAGCCCTCGACCT
>JAISXG010000062.1 GCA_031270605.1 Oscillospiraceae bacterium
TACCTTTTTGATTGCGCTTCTTATCTGGTTCATCATTATCAGCATTCTTTCTTGTATTGTCACATGGAACGACAAGCAGGCGGCAAAAAACAACCGCCGCCGCGTGCCGGAGGCAAGGCTGTTTACGCTCGCCCTCCTCGGCGGCGCGCCCGCCATGCTTTTGACGATGAAACGCATCCGCCACAAAACAAAGCACCGCCGCTTTATGTGGGGACTGCCCGCAATCATCACACTTCATGCCATATGCATTGCCCTTGCCCTGTATTTTTTCAAAACATAAACAACTACAAAAAACACCCCAAACGGCAGCTATGCTATCATTTGGGGTGTTTTACTATTTTATTTTCTCTTTATGCAAGACGGCTGCGCAACGCCAGCAGCACCACCTTCTCCCGCCGTGACACCTGCACCTGGGACATGCCGAGGAGCTTTGCCGTTTCCGTCTGCGTCTTGCCCTTGAAAAAGCG
The DNA here is from genome assembly GCA_031270605.1 of Oscillospiraceae bacterium. GTDB lineage: Bacteria > Bacillota > Clostridia > Oscillospirales > Acutalibacteraceae > JAISXG01. The sequence continues at coordinate 468 of JAISXG010000062.1, forward strand.
CAGCTCGATCATGCTGCGGTCGCGCGAATCAAGGCTCTCGAGCGCCTCCATCAGAGCGATTTTTTCTGTGAGGTGCTCCTCCTTTTCTTCTGAGGGAATATCGATCTGCTGCTCGCCGTCCTCATTCTCGGCTGTGAGCGAAAGCGGTGGCAACGCGGCGCAAAGCAGCACAGCGGCCTCTGAAATTTCAAGCCCCGTGTGCTCGGCAAGCTCACCCATTGACGGGGCTCTGCCAAGCTTTGCAGAAAGCGCGTCCTGCTGCGCAAGCAGGTCGCGCGCCTTTTCTTTGGCGCTGCGCCCAACCTTCACGGCGCCCCCGTCGCGGAATATGCGCTTGATTTCACCGAGAATCGCGGGCACGGCATAGGTCGAAAAGGCAAAGCCGCGCGTTTCGTCAAAGCCCTCCGCTGCTTTCACCAGCCCCACGCAGCCCGCCTGATACAAATCGTCATATTCCACGCCCCGGCCGCGAAAGCGGTTGGCGCAGGCGTGCACAAGCCCGAGGTTATCCTCCACCAGGCGGTTTCGTTCGTGTTTGCTCATAATCCCTTTCTTCCCTTATATGAAGGCGTTTTCATGGCTGGTTTTCGGTAGATCAGCTCTCTTGCGCTTTTGGAGCCTTTTCGGCTTTCAGCTTGCCCCAAATCTGCTTTTCAATCGTCACAGTGGTGCCCTTTCCGAGCTTTGAGCGCACATAAAGCTTGTCCGAAAAGCTTTCCATAACAGAGAACCCAAGGCCCGCGCGGTCACCTCCCAGTGTGGTATAAAGCGGCTCACGGGCTTTTTTTACGTCCTCAATGCCAAGCCCCTGGTCGCGGATGCGAATGAGCACCTTGCCTGCAAGCGAAATGCTGGCGGTTATGTAAATTTTGCCGTGGGTATTGGGGTAGGCGTGGACAATGCAGTTTGTGACGGCCTCACTCACGGCGGTTTTGATGTCGTTGAGCTCTTCAACGGTCGGGTCGGCCTGCGACACAAAGGCCGCGATGGCCGCACGGCTGAACGACTCGTTGACCGACCGGGATGTGAGCGTAATTTTAATTTCATTTGCGGTGTTTATCATTTAATTCATCCTCCCTGCCTCTGCGCTTTTTTTAAATCGCACAAAATTTTCAAGGGCCGAAAGCTTCATAATTCGTTCGGCCGAGCGCGAGAGGTTCAAAACCTCCACCTCGCCGCCGTAGCGCGCGGCGTTTTTGTAGCGCCCCATCACAAGGCCCACGCCGGAGCTGTCCATAAAACTCACACCCCCAAAATCCAGCTTGAGTGTTTTCGGGCGGCTTTTTTCAATGGCGCTGTCAATACTCTCACGCAGCGCCGGGGCGTTGTGGTGATCGATTTCCCCTTCTATATAAGCGGTCACGCAGGAGCCGTTCGTCACAATTTTCACAGCCATACTTCACATTCCTTTCATCTGAAGTTCTAAAAAGCTTCGCTGTAACATATACTATATATTCCCCGCCGCAAAAAAATTGTCGCAAGACGGATGAGCGGGGATGTTTTTTGAATTTTCATACCAGTATTAACATTCTGCGGCATAAAAAATAACCGCTCTGCAAAACTGCAAAGCGGTTATTCTATAAAAGGACTTGTTACGATTCAGAAACAGACGAAACAAGGGGTGAATGGGTTTCTTTTTTTTTGAGCACTGCCCGCGAGAGAATCGGGAAAACAAACAGCAAAATACAAAACCAAAGCGAGGGATTCAAAATGCTGATATCTAAAAAATAGCGAACAGCATAGGAGGTTGCCTCTGCATGATTCAAGAAAAACGAAATAATAGACACTAAAATATTAAGCGCAAGCAGCCCCCCGGCAAGCTTTTCAGTTTGTTTGTTTTTTATCAGGCCATAAATTAAAACCAGCTCAAAAGAGAAAAAAGTTAAAACAATGGAGAGAATAGCCCGAAAAGAAAAGGACTGAACAAACCAGCTGAAAACCCACGAAAGTATTTGTGGCAAAACTGAAGACAGATAAGAGGCTCCCAGAAGCACAATCAATATGCTTTTTCTGGATTTTTTATTATATAAAATCAGCACGACAGCAAAAACAAAAAACATCATGGATTCGGCAGCATAGAACAACCTCCGAACCAAATAGCTGCCCTCATCATACAAAGAATACTTATATGCATACCAAAGGGACTGAAAATCCTGAAACACACCATAAGCTGCAACAAGGCACACCACTCCGCACAAAATTAAAATTGGTGTCTTTGCCATTTCAAACTTCCGTTTTAACGGCAGGTGATGGGGTACATAAGCGGGTATGGCAGGCTGCACGGGTGCCGAACGTGGCACCGCAGGCACACTCAAATCCCGCCCGCAATAGGGGCAAAACCGCCCATCTTCTGGCATTTGTTTTCCACAATTCGAGCAAAACACAATAAAAACCTCCCTGTTTTTAAATCCCATTGGTATATTATAGCAAATATTTTCTATTTTGCATAGCCTTACGGCAATATATCAAAACCCTTTTTAATGAATCACATCTCCATCACCTCAAAATCCACCCTTGAATTCACACAGTATATTCTGTATAATAAAACTTGGCAAATTATTCTTTCAGGGAGGCAGAAATGAACGAAAAAACACCAAAAACAAAACCTGAGCGCGGTTCAACCCCACAGCCGGACCACATCATGCTCAGCTTTTGCGGCGACGCAAAAACCACTATGGCCGTCACCTGGCGCACGAGCACCGATGTCGAAACGGGCTACATGCTCTTCACCCCCGCAGCGGGCGGTGAAGAAGTGCGTGTGGACGCGATCAACCGCCGCTTTGAGTCTGACATTGACGAAAGCTTCATGCACTGGGCAATCGCGGAAAATCTCACGCCCGGCACGGGCTATACATACACCGTCGGTGACGACACGCACCGCAGCGCGCGGTTTTCTTTTGAAACAGAACCCGAAAATCTTGAACATTTCAAGTTCGTGCTGGTGACGGACCAGCAGAAGGGGAACCCGTGGGAGCGGCCGGATTATGCGGTTTTTAACAAGCTGCTCAAGGAAGTGTTCGAAAAGCACCCCGACTGCAAATTTATTTTCACCGCGGGCGACAACTGCGACGACGGCATGAACGAAATCCAGTGGAACGCCATGTTTGAGGGGCTGCAGGGCATTGCAGAGAGCAAGCCTTACATGATGTGCACCGGCAACCACGACAATCGCGGTTTCATGGACTATTTCGGCCAGACGGGCAAGTTCTATGCCCGCAAAGCTTTTTTCTTTGACGAGCAGTTCGCCTATTCCTACCCCCGCAACGGCCCCGAAGGGCTTGAAACAGAAAACTACTCCTTCGATTACGGCCATGCACACTTCACCGTCGTCGGCATCAACGAGCAGCCGGTGCTTGCGGATTGGGTGTATGAAGATTTGCAAAAAAACGACAAAACATGGAAACTCGGTGCCTATCACTTCCCCATCTATCCCGTCATGCCGGAGGGGGACGACGACGATTCCTACCCTTATCTGCGCAAGGGCTTTGAGGAGGGCAGATTGGACGTTCTGTTCGCCGGCCACGAGCACTCCTTCGCCCGCACCTACCCGATGAAAAATGACGAGATGTTCGACCGCCCGTCCGAGGGCACGGTGCACTACATCGCGGGCAACGCCGGGCGCAACATCTACACCACCAACTGCCGCAAGATCTGGCATCCCTATTATTACCCGCAGGAGGAGCCACTGTATCTCTATGCCATCGTGGATGTTTTTCCAAGCCTGCTCATCATCACGGCCTATCTGGAAGACGGCAGAATCGTGGATCAGTTCACGATTGATAAAAGCAAGGATTTGATTTATCCCTATGAGCTTGCGCCTATCTTCAAAGAGACAAAAATGAGCTTCAAGGGCCAAATTCCCGAGCTTGCGGCGCGGGGCGTGTATTGCCGCAAGCACAATGACCTGTGGTATTGCCCCTTCGGCGCGCTTGTCGCGTTCATCGGCGGAACGGTTGAAAAGCGGCCGGGCGAGCTTTTTGTGAGCGTTTATAAAAAATATGCATCCTTCATTGAAAACAGCCGCATAGCGCACACCCACGCGGGCGATTTTGAAATGAGCGGTGAGGTCTGGCGCGAGCGCGACCAGCTTTATGTGCCGGTTGCGGACGCGGCGGAAATTTTCGGCATGGATTGGCAGTTTGCCGAGCGCAACAACCTGATTAATTTTGACTACCCATCCGAGGAGCGCACCTACACCCCGCACCCACAGCTAGCGGCAGAATAAAAAGGCCCAAAACGCGCACTAGGGAACCCTTCCGGGTTCCCTATTCTTTGGGCTTCCTGTAGTTTATATTCTACATAGGGGGAAAATATGAAAAATTATACTCAAGTTTATGTGAAAAACAGTTTTGAAGCGGCAGAAATATATTGCAAAGCTTTTGGTGCTGAAATAACATTTGAAGTGAAAAATGATGACAAAACTGCCTATGCCCACTGCGAATTATCTGTAAATGGGGAAGGATTTTTAGCATTAAGTGAAGCAGCAAATCCTTGTGACATAAACATAGTCCATAAATTTAGATGGGAAACTATGACGTTTAATGTTTTTGAGATGGGAAGTGAGGAAGCGGTTTATAACGCCTTTAATATTTTAAGCAATGGCGGTGTTATTATTAATTCTATTCAGGAAGTTCCATGGAGCAAGTGTTGTGCGACTGTTATAGATAAATTTGGAGTGTGTTGGTGGATTGCAATTTGATAAAACCAATAAGCATAACGGGCAGTCTGATAAATTTTTAATTAACAGAGGAGATCAAAACAATATGATAGGCTTGGGTACACTCGTAAACGGCGCGGCGGTCATCGCCGGGGGGCTGTTCGGCCTGCTGTTCAAAGGCGGGCTGAAACAGCGGTTTCAGGATATTGTCATGCAGGCGCTGGGGCTCTCGGTCGTGTTCATCGGCGTCTCGGGTGTGTTGCAGCAGATGTTTGTGATCGCGGACACGGGCCTTGACACCAAAGGCACCATGCTTCTGGTGATTTCGCTTGTGCTGGGCGCGGTGCTCGGCGAAGTCATCAACCTGCATAAACACACTGAACGACTTGGCGAATGGCTGAAGGTGAAATTCAAAAGCCAGAACGACAACGGCTTTGTCGAGGGCTTTGTTTCGGCGTCTTTGACCATCTGCATCGGGGCGATGGCAATTGTCGGCGCGCTGGAGGACGGACTATCTGGCGATCACACTACCCTGTTTACAAAAGCGCTGCTGGACGGATTTATTGTGCTGATCTTTGCCTCGGTGTTCGGCAAGGGGGCGATTTTTTCGGCGGTTCCCGTGATGCTGCTGCAAGGCTCGGTCACGCTGCTTGCGCAATTCATCGCGCCTTATATTACGGACGCGGCCATCGGCAACCTCTCGCTCGTGGGTTCCGCGTTGATTTTCTGCGTGGGCACGAACCTGCTTTTCAAAACAAAAATCAAAGTGGCAAACCTGCTGCCCGCGCTGCTGTTCGTGTTTTTATACGGGCTGTTTTTCTATTAAAGGAAAGAGATGGTAGATTATAGTGAACAGGTCTTTTTTCAAATAATAGAGGGCCTTTGAAAGGCAGAGGAGTGCGGTTCATCTGAACCGCACTCCTCTTTTTGGGGAGAAAATGAGTTGGGAGAAATAAAAAATAGTGGTCACCGATCGAGCTTCACACCATACCAATATTCTGTCAGGCTTGTTGTGCCCAAGGGCTGATAAAAGACCGCGGCCCCGGTCTTTCTGTTGATGTGAAGGTTGACATAAGTGCCATTATCGAGCTGCACCTCTGATATTACAAACTGCGGAGGTCCTATTAAGACGTATGATTCCTCGCCATCGTCAGAAACACGTTTCACCTTCTCCGGCTCTTGCTCATCCTCGCTCCATTCATTGCCGTTACCTAAGACGACCGCGCGCACCGCTTTTGCGCCATTGAAAAAAACAGCGCTTCGCTCATTGACCCAATCGGTTGCCGTGGCGGCAAACGCCGAATCTTTATTTGTTTCAATCGCGGCCTTGATATCATTGAGCTTATACTCCGTCTCTGCCGCCCAAGCATCCAGGGTTTCCTGACTATAGACCTCTTCTTTTCCGTCAAGCTGATCCTGCCAACGCTCGGCGATACGAATCCGGTCTTCGTCTTTGGCCCGCTTTGCATTTTCTTTTTCCTGCGTGATGGAATCAAACTGCGACCGCCACTCCTCAACAAAATCAGCCTCATCCCGGCACGAAACAAACGCACCGCTCAGGGCGTCGACATCAAAACTGACATAGCAATCAAGGGTTTCCGCCTGAACGCTCCAAAGCTGGCGGTTTTCACTTAAATTCAGCTCATAGCTCACCAAAATGCGGGTTTCAAGCGTTTTTCCAAAGGCTTTTTCAACCACTTCCTCGCCGATGCTCACGGCAAGCTGGGGGGAAATCGCCTCCGAGGGAACAGTGTACGGCTTGGTGACAACAATCATTCTTCGTTCCGCCTGCTTCGCGGGGGCCGTCGGCGTCTCTTTTGCCAGGCTCTCCACCAAATCTTCGCCCGCATTCTGCGCCAAAGCCATTCCGGTGCCCATAACGGCAACACAAAGAACAACCGAAACGGCGGCAAGCAAAATGGTCAGCCTGTTTGTCTTTTTGTTCATCAACAGATCTCTCCTTTTTAAAATATTGAAAGTACTTTCACAAACAGCTTTTCTGTTTGCACCCCTATCCTAATCTTCTGAGATATCTGCCGCCTTATCAAGTTGTTGCAAAGCTGTAAAAGTTAAAAAAGCAGTGGTTCCAACAGTTTCCTGCGATGAAAAGGTAAGTGTCGCACCGTGGAGCGCCGCAATTTGAAAACACAAGGCAAGCCCCAGCCCGGCGCCGCCCTCTTTGCGGCTGCGCGCCTTATCGGGGCGGTAAAAAGGTTCGCCCAGCTTTTGCAGCTCATCCGCATACATACCCCTGCCAGTGTCGCGCACGGCTACCACAGTTTTGCAGTCGTTTGCCGTTATGGTACATTCAACCGTTCCTTCCTCTTTGCAGGCCTTCACCGCATTGTCCACCAAATTCATCAGCAGCCCTTCGAGCAGCACTCTGTCACCCGGTACAAAACACGAAGCTTCCAATGCGCTGACAAGCCAAACCCCTTTCTCATCCGCTTTGCCGCGCAGGGCAAAAAAAACATGTGAGACGATCTCTTGCAGCGAAACAGGCGAAAAATCAATTTCTCCCTGCCGCAAAACGGCCATTTGCAGCAAGCGTTCCGAAATCAGCTGCAGACGCTTGCTTTCTTCCATGATATAACCAAGAATTTCAGCACGCTCTTCTTCACCCGGGTCGCTCAAAAGCGCATATTCCGCATAACCCTGAATGGATGTCAGCGGCGTGCGCATTTCATGGGAAAGGTTATCGGCAAGACGCTCTTTTTGTTCGGCCGCCAGCCGCAGGTCTTCCATCTGCCCGGCGATTGCCTGCGCCATCTGATTAAAACTTTCGGCCAAATCCCCGATTTCATCATTCCCCTTCTGAAAAAAGCGCACAGACAGATCGCCTTTTCCAAACAACTCGGCGGTGTGCGCAAGTTGCTCAAGCGGCTTTGAAAGCTTGCGCAAAACGATATAAAGCAAAACAGCCATCACACAGGCAGCGGCGGCGCAGGCGGCGATATAGACCCGGACCAGGCCGTTCCAATACTCCGCATGCTCACGCAGACTGTATACACTCGTAAAAGTATAGCTCTTGTCGCCATAAGGGAGCCGCGAGGCAATATATAAATATTTTTCACCGGAAACGGTTCTGATGACGCAATTATACTCCCCGTCCTTCAAAGAAAGCTCTTCCCGTTCCCCGCCGTATTTTGGCAAGTTTGAAAACAGCACATCCTCCCCCTGACGAAATTCGAACGAGGTGCCGTTCTCACCATATGAGCCGGCATAGGCCTTGAATAAACGGGTAAACCGGTTTTTGTCTGTGTCGTCATTCATCGCCTCCATATCCGCGGCCGTTGCGGCGGATATCATTTGGTGCCCGGTGAGGTCTTTGATTTTTTCATTTGACAGGCTTTGGCTTTTGCTGAATACGCTAAGTGCGAAAATCCCGCCGCACAAACAGGCCAAGAACAGAGAAAGCGTCAACAGATATGTTTTTTGCCAAAACCGCAGGTTTTTCATGAAAAACACATTCCCCTCGTAATACATCTATGATACTTATACTGTATACTGTCGCTTTTTGCGGTCCCCATCGCGTCAGCCTTCGGTGCTGAGCCGATAACCCATTTTATAGACTGTTTTGATTTGCTCCTCCCAGTGCAGCTTTTTGCGCAGGCGCTGAATGTGCACATCGACCGTTCGGTTTTCACCCTCAAACTCATAGCCCCAAACAAGCTCCAAAAGCCGGTCGCGCGAAAGTGCCAGATTTCTGTTAATAATCAAAGTTTCTAAAAGCTCAAACTCCTTGGGGGTTAACAGGATATCCTCACCCTCGCGGCTCACCCTGCGCTCGTCAAGCGAAACACAAACACCGCAGAGAGAAAATGCCTTTTGTTGCTTATGTGTCCTGCGCAGTACGGCTTCCACGCGCGCCAAAAGCTCCAAAATCTCAAAGGGCTTCATAATATAATCGTCCGCGCCCAGTCCCAGCCCCTCAAGGCGGCTTGAAAGGCTGTCCTTGGCGGTCACAAAAATCACAGGACAATCCCCATCCATCTGCTGCATGACCTCAAACCCGGAATAAAAAGGCAGCATAACGTCCAAAAGAAGCAGGTCATATTCCTGGCGGGCAAGCGCATCCAACGCTTCCTTTCCGTCGAATACCGCGTCAGGACTGTGGCCAACCAGCCGCAGATTCCGGCAGATCAAATCATTGATTTTGGTTTCGTCCTCAGCCACTAAAAGCTTCGCCATTCTGTTTTGCCCCCGTTCTATTCAAACTAGATGACACTAACCGGAACACCCAGATTTTAAGCGAATTTTGTGTCAGGCAAGGCAAATTTTGCAGGAAGGCTGGCGCCTTCCAAAAAAATTTAACGCAGCATGGCGCAAAAGGCGCCAGAAGATGCGTGTTTTGTGTTAGTGTCAACATGCCCTAGATCAATTTTACTAAATACTTGTTACAAACCTGTAAACAAGCTACCCTTTCCAGCCAAAAAACAGCCTGCAAAAAGCAAGCTGTTTTTTATAGTCGATTCACTTCGAAAGTGTTCCGGATTTTGCGGGGATGCTTTGTTTCCGAAAGGACAAAAGTGCAGGAATACTTTCGTATTCCGAGCATTTTGGACGCGTCGGGGGCGAAAAAAGACCGCAAAGGTAGGGACGGTTTTGAAGCGAATCGGCTATATTGTGCGAAGTTTATGAAAAAAATGCAACGCTTTTGATCACAGGATTGCCTCTTGACTGCGTGAACACAAAGCAAATTTCGTCTGCCCGCACATGTTCTTTCAGGCGAATTATGCGCTTGCTGCCGATCACGGTGCAATCGGCAAGGTTTTCATGTTGCCCATCCCTGCCTGCGAACACCGAAAAAGCCTCCACCCGCTGGCTGTGGCGAATATCTTCTTGAATGACGATGGCGGCAATCTGCTCTTCACGCTCAAAGCGGCAGCTTAAAATATACTCATCCTTCGCAAAACAGTAGGAACCGCCGGTTTTCAGGCTCTCAAGCCCCGCGGGGGTGCGTTTTTCATTCTGCGAGAGTACCGAAAGCGAAAACGTAGTAACGGGCAAAGCAAACACCTTGTCGATGTGCGCTTTGAATTCCTGCAGCAGCTTGACATCCCGTTCTTCAATCACACCCCGGGGCGAGGGGGGCACATTAAGCAGCAGCGTCGCGTTGCCGCCGACGGTGTTAAAATAGATGTCCGCAAGCTGCCCTGCCGTTTTGAGCATTTGATTTTTTTGCCCATAATAAGAATTTTCATGGTAAAACCAGCCGGGAGTAATGGAGGTGTCCGCCTCTGCGGGATACCAAACCAAATTACGATATCGCAGCACTTTTTCGCGGCTGCCAAGGTCTGCTTCCTCCTCACTCACGCGCTCAAGAACAGCGGTGTCGCCGTCCGCCTTTTGCGAACGCTCGGCCACGGCTTCATATTTTGCGTTGCCGCTTGACACAACGCTCCATTCGCTCTCGCGTGCTTTGCCGGCCTCGTTGCCGATCCACCGCACGTCGCGCCCCACAATCGCGGTCAACGCCTGCGGCCGCAGTTCTTTTATGACGGCAAAATACCGGTCAAAATCATACGCCTGCCGTTTGCCGTTAGGCCCTTCACCGCAGGCGCCGTCAAACCAATATTCAAACACCTCGCCGTAATTCGTGCAAAGCTCGGTCAGTTGGTTCACATAAAAATCATTATAAGCATCGGTGCCGTAGGTGGCCGCGTTCCTATCCCAGGGTGAGAGATAAATGCCGAACTTCATGCCGTATTTTTTGCAGCTTTCCATCATCTGCCGCACAACGTCGCCCTTGCCGCCCAGATAGGGGCTGTTTTTCACGCTGTGCTCTGTGTGGGCGCTCGGCCACAGGCAAAAACCATCGTGATGCTTTGCGGTGAGGATCACCGCCCTGCTGCCCGACGCTTTCAGAACCTCGCACCATTGGTCGGTGTCGATTGTTTCAGGGGAAAACAACGCGGGGGATTCCTTTCCCGTGCCCCATTCGCTGTTTGTGAAGGTGTTCATGCCGAAGTGGATGAAACTGTAATATTCCATGTCGCCAAACGCAAGCTGACCCGGCGAGGGGCGCACTGCGATCAGCCGTTCCACCTCCGGGCCGCTGTTGGGGTAACCGTTATTGTCAAGGCACCAGCCTTTTTGAAAAAACATTATTCTTGCCCCTTCCCATTGGCAATATTATTCATGGAGATAATGCACACCCTCTTCGGTGATGATCGCGGAAATCAGCGCGGCCGGAGTCACGTCAAAGGCGGGATTATAATCAAAATCGGGTGGCACGGCGGCACTCTCCCGCCACACGCCGGCTATTTCACTGCCCGAGCGCATTTCAATCACAATATCGTTGCCGCTCGCGCAATCAGGGTCGAAGGTGGACTTCGGCGCGGCGATATAAAACGGAACGCCGAAATGCTTTGCCATAACCGCAAGCTGCAGCGTGCCGATTTTGTTGGCCGCATCAAAATTTTTCGCGATGCGGTCGGCCCCCGTTATGACGGCGTCCACCTTGCCCGCGGCCATCAGTGAACCCGCCATATTGTCACAAATTACCGTGGTTTTTATGCCGGCGTCTGCAAGCTCATATGCCGTGAGCCGCGCACCCTGCAATAGGGGGCGGGTTTCGTCCACATACACATGTATTTTCTTGCCCTGTTCGGCGGCAACATAGACCGGCGCGAGAGCGGTGCCATATTTCACTGCGGCAAGCCGCCCCGCGTTGCAGTGGGTGAGCACACAAGCACCATCCCCCAGCAACATGGCGCCGTGCCCGCCGATTCTGCGGCACACGGCGATATCTTCATTGAGCACCAGCTCGGCTTCGTCCGCAAGGCGCTCGTTGATTTGTGAAATTGAAAGATATTCGACCTGCCGGGCTGTCGCCATCATGCGCTCAAGCGCCCAAAACAGGTTCTGCGCGGTGGGCCTTGAGGACGCTAAATATTCTTTTATTGACTCCAATCTCGTAAAGTACTCTTGCTTGTCTTGCATTTTTATGTTCTTTGCGCAGACGGCCATGGCAATCGCCGCGGCAACGCCGATCGCAGGCGCGCCGCGCACCCGCAGCACAGATATGGCTTCAAAAATCTCATCGGGGACTGACAAGTGAAGCAGCTTTACCTCTTTTGGGAGCAGGGTTTGGTCCAAAATCACCAGATGATTGTCTGTTCTGTCAAAAGCGAGGGTCGCGCCGTTCAAATCTGTTATCATAGCTTTTCTAAAATCCTTTCAATCAGCGCCTGCAGCTTTGCACCGCCGCTGTTGCCCACGGCAATGACCTCATCTCCGTTGAGAGCCTCGCCCGTCATGCCCGCGGCCATGTTCGTGATCATCGAAAAGCCCAGCACGCGCATATTCATCTGCGAGGCTGCGATCACCTCAAACACGGTGGACATGCCGACCGCGTCCGCCCCCAGAGTGCGAAACGCAACGATCTCCGCAGGCGTTTCAAACGAAGGGCCCGTGCAGCCGAGATACACACCGCTTTGCAGGGCAATGCCGCAATCCTCCGCGGCGCTTTCCGCCAAGGCAAAAAAGCCGTGGTCATAGGCATGGGTCATGTCAAAAAACCGCCCGCCGAAGCGCGGGTCGTTTGCGCCGATCAAAGGGTTTGTGCCCGTCAGATTGATATGGTCGCGAATCTGCATGATGTCGCCCACGCGAAAGCTTTGGTTGATGCCACCGGCCGCGTTTGTCACGATCAGCGTGCGCGCGCCCAAAAGCCACAACACCCGCACAGGAAAGATAATGTCCTCTGCCGCGTGGCCCTCATAAAAATGAAACCGCCCCTTCATGCAAACCACCTGCTTGCCCCGCAGCTCGCCCGCGATCAGCGTGCCCGCATGATTGGGCGCCGTGGCGCTCGCAAACCCGGGGATTTCTTCATAGGCGATCACAACAGGGTTTGTGATGTTGCCCACAATGTTTTGCATGCCCGAGCCGAGGATAATGCCGACCTCAGGCACAGCTTGCAGTTTTGTTTGAATATAAGACACGGCCGCGTCATAATTCTTCATCATACTCCCCCTAGAGCTGTTTTAAGATATTTCTTGTGGCCGCCTCGGCCTCAAATTTTATTTTTTCAATATCCATCGTGCGATATTCTCCGTTTTGCCAAAGCACCCTGCCGTCAACCATAGAAAGGCAAACATCCGCCCCGCTTTCGGCATAGCACAGGTTGCTCGCCATGTCGGTTTGGGGCTGCATGTTCGGCACGTCAAGGTCCACCGCAATCAGATCCGCACGGTTGCCCACAGCTACACTGCCGCAGCCCTCACGCCCCTGCGCAAGCGCGCCGTTCACCGTTGCGCAGCGCAGCGCTTCAGCCGGGGAAACAAGCTGCGGGGTTTGGTAATAGCCTTTATAAATCAATGAGAAAAGATACAGATCCTTCCACATATTGAGATTATTGCTGCTGGCCGCGCCGTCTGTGCCGATGGTGACACAAACGCCCTTCTCAAGCAGTTTGGGAACAGGCGCAAAGCCGCTCGCAAGCTTCATGTTGCTTGCGGGATTTGCGGCGGCAAACACGCCCTGCCGGGCTAAAATCGCAATGTCCTCATCCTCCACCCAAACGCAGTGGGCGGCGGTGACGGGCACATCAAACACGCCGTTTTCCAAAAAATAGCCTGCGGGCGTTCTGCCGTGGCGCGCCTTGCACTCCTCATGCTCAGTCTTTGTTTCAGAAAGGTGCAGCTGAATGCGGGCGCAGACCTCCTTTGCGTGCCCCGCAAGCTCGCGCACCACCTTCGGAGTCGAGGTATATTCGCCGTGAATGCACAAATCCACGAGCAGCCTGCCCTCACCCGCGCCGTGATACCGCTCGCGCAGGCGCACGCTTTCGTGAAACGACGGCAGGTCAAAATAAGAGCTGCCGTCAAAACAAACGGTTGAAACGCAGATGTTGGCCTTCAGGCCGCTCTCGAGCACCGCCCTCGCCATGCCGTCGCCGAACATATACATGTCAGAAAATGAAACGGTGCCAAAACGCATCATTTCGGCACAGGCGAGCAGGCTGCCCCAATACACAGCCTGTTCGTCAAGCCTTGCTTCAAACGGAAAGACCTTTTCGCTGAGCCATTGCGCAAGCGGCAGGTTTTCTGCATAACCGCGCAGCAGCGTCATTGCGGCGTGGGAATGCGTGTTGAAAAAGCCGCTCATCAGCAGCTTGCCGCGGCCGTCATATTCTTCACCAAAGCGCTCTGCCGGCCGCTCCGCGCCGATATAAGCGATTTTGTCGCCCCGCACACCCACAAACAGGTTTTGAGCAACTGAAAAATCACTTTGCAAAACAGCGATATTTTGAAATAACATAGACTCTTCATCCCTTCTGTGACACGGGATTCTGCCTTAATCGAACGACTGTAAATTCTTATAAAATGATTATAGCATAAACCGGCAAAGCTGCGCAAGCGCAAAAGAACAGTCGTTTTATTTTCTCCAATATATATAAATATACCCTGTCAAAGGAATATCCAAGCAAAAAATGAAGATACTATTTTTTGCACCGATGCACGAATAAAAGCCTCGATAAATCACGCAAAAACGCTGATTGGCAGAGGTTTTTACTCTGATTTTACGAGAGCTTCGCATTGCATTTTTGCATATATTTCATATCAAAAAATTCTGCTGTTCAATAGGCAAACAACAAAAACGAAAGGTGAGCATCTTGATCATTACACTTATAAGAACCGTTATCTTATATGTTTTCCTCATTGTCGCCGTTCGCCTGATGGGGCGCAGGCAGGTGGGCGAATTGCAGCCCGGCGAGCTGGTTGTGACGATTTTGCTCTCGCAAATCGCCTCGCAGCCCATTTGCGACACCGATATTCCTCTGGTATATTCGCTTGTTCCCTTTTTGATTTTGGTGGCGCTTGAGCTGTTTATGTCTGTTTTTTCAATGAAGAGCATCAAATTCCGCGAGCTGTATCAGGGCAGCGCGCTGGTGCTCATTCGCGACGGCGTGCTCGACCAAAAGCAGGTCAAACGGCTGCGCTTCACAATGGACGATGTTATGGAGGCCCTGCGGCAGAAGGATGTGTTTGACATCTCAGACGTTCAATACGCCATCGCCGAAACGGACGGCACGCTCAGCGTGCTGCTCAAGCCGCAAAAGCGCAACGTAACGAACGAGGACATGCGTGTGCAGGCGCCGGACGCAGCCCTGCCCTGCATCATCATTTCTGACGGGCGCGTGATTGAAAAAAATTTTGCAGACTGCAACATGGATTATAAAAAGCTTGAAAAGGCCCTTGCCAACGCGCACACGCGGGCAGAAAATATTATGCTCATGACCGCCGACAAAAGCGGCAACACCTATATTATTGAAAAGGAGGAGGAGGGGCAATAAAACGCTTGATTGTGGCGATCATTTTTTTGACGACGGCAATCGCCATGAGTGTCGCCGGTTATTATGTGACCCGGCATGAAATCACAAAGATCTGCACGCAGCTTGAAGAGGTGATTCAAACAGGTGAAACAGAAAAAGAAAACGAAGCCTCCCTTTATGAGCAAGCGGATTCTCTCGTAAAAAAATGGTTCGAATCAGACAAGATTCTCACCATTCTTTTAAAGCACAGCCAAACCATTGAAATCAATCAAAATATCCGGCTGATCCAGAATTTTATCGAGGTCGAAAACCGCGACGAGCTGCTGAAGGCCTGCAACAAAGCGCAGACGCTGCTGCTTTCGGTGCTTGACTCAGAACACCCCTCCATCAAGAATATTTTTTGATATAATTGAAATTTTTTAAGGATTTTTATGGGCGGCGGTGTCTTCACCCTTTTGTTTGGGCGGCGCCGCCGGCTTTTTTTGCGCCGCTTGGGACTTGTTTTGCGGTTTTGCGGTTTTTGCGACAGGAATATCTTTTTTCTTATTGGCGGCCTGCGGGCGCGGCTTTGCCTGTGCGGCATTGGCCTTGCCGATTTTCACGCTGCCGATGGAAATTTCGTCAAACTCTTCATTGTCGGGCATCTTTTGGGCGTTGCCCGCTTTTGCAACGGGAATGTCTCCCCCTGCATCGTCTGCCTGCTCTTTTTTATTTGAAGAGATATAAATTTTCACCTCTTCCGCTTTTTCGGGCGCTTGCTCATAAGGCGCCTGCGCGGACGTAACCGCGGTA
Source organism: Oscillospiraceae bacterium (assembly GCA_031270605.1). Classification (GTDB taxonomy): domain Bacteria; phylum Bacillota; class Clostridia; order Oscillospirales; family Acutalibacteraceae; genus JAISXG01. The sequence goes on from JAISXG010000062.1 coordinate 16,199, forward strand.
TCAACAGCAAAGCCCCCGGCTCGGGCTCCGGCCTCAACAAAATTCACTTCGCCTTCCGCCGCGGTGCCGGCGAACGAAACCTCTTCTTCGGCATACAGCTCTTCTTGCGCATAGTCTTCATACGCATCCTCAGCATAGCCGTCCTCCGCATAAGCATTCCCCTCGCCACCCGGCGCAAAAACAGCTTCGCGGGGCGGCATCAGGCGGCGCTTTCTTCTGGTATCCATCACAATAAATCCCGCGATCAGCAGCAAAACAGAAACGACCGCGCCCCAAAGAATCGGCGAAATGCGCGAATGATCGCCCTCAGGCGCAGAACCGTCGAGCAACCAGTCCAAATTAAACTGGGTAAAAACAAGGTAGCCGCTGGGATATGCCTCATACAGCAGCCCGATGTTGCCGTTTTCAAGCAGCGTCATGGAGGAATAGGCAAAAAACTCGCTGTATTCCCCAAGACCGGCGTATTGCTCATAGTCTTTGATTTCACGCTCGCGAATCCATTCAATGGTGTGGTCGTCCTGCACAATGCCGAGGGATATTACGCCCTTTGTGCGCTCGGAATTTTTGCCAAGCCCTCCCGAGGGGTGGCTCGACAGCACATATTGACTGCCCTTTTTCATTTCTTTGGGATAAACAAACGGCGCGCTTTCGGTGCCGTTGTCAACGGGCAATGTGATCAGCGATTTTTGGCATTTTACCGAAATCAGGTCGGTGGATTTCGATTTGCGCCAGGTCTGTCCGCCGTCAAGGCTGATGGAAACAGGGGTTTTGTCAAGGCCTTCCTGCCGGCCGAACGCCACAAGGCTGCCGTTTGTCAGTTCAATGCACTGCGCTTCGTCCACATTCTCAATATATTGCGAGCTTGGGCGAACCCATGTTTCGCCGTTGTCGTCACTGTAGACGACAGTCGCCTTCCCCTCTTTATAAAGCGGAAAGAGAATGCGGTTGATGCGGCCGGCATAGGACTGATTGCTCAAAATCAGTCCCGCACCCGGGCTGACACCCAGAAAGCCGCCGTCCTGCGCGATTTTCACTTGGGGCGTAATATCCACAGGCTGCTTCCATGTCGCGCCGTTGTCATAGCTTTTAAGCATCCAGACATAAGAGGTCACAGCCGCGCGCAGCGGCGCGGGAGCCGTTTCATAGGTTTGATATGCCGAATATTCATCGCCCTCTTTCCATGGGGACACCAGCCTTTTTTGCACGAACTGCGGCGAGTCAAGGCGAAACTCCGGCTGTTCATAGCTTAAATAAATATTGCCCACATAAATGTCGGTTTCTTTGTCGCCCTCCGCCGGCGGGGCGGGAGCTATCGGCGGCGCTTCAAGCAAATAATCCTGTTCACCCATGGCATAATACATATCGCCGACGGTTTCAAAATGATTCTCGTCAGAATGGTTCTGCGGAACATAATACTTGGTTTTTTCGCCCGCGGGAGTATAAATCCAGCCGTTTTCGCGAATGGCGTAGGCCTCGTCGCTCACGGCCTTTTTTCCGCCGCTTTTGCCGACACTGGACGCGTCTGCGTAAAGCGCCATATATTGTTCTTCTTCAATTTCTACATAACCGGTCGTTTCTTCCAGCCATTTTGAGGCATGCAGCCCCTTGCTTTCGGGAAACATGGTAACAAGCATCACAACGCCGCCGTCCTCAGCCTGAATCATCGCAGGGTCAATGCAAAAGGCAGACTTCCAGTCTTCACTGTCTTGCGGGGCTTCATGAACAGGCATGCTCATGATCACCTGCAAGTCGGACCATGTTTCGCCGTTGTCACCGCTTCTTCTCACGGCAATGTCGATTTTGCCCCAGTCAGAGTCGCTGGAGGCGCGGTCAACAGCCGCGATCAGCGTGCTTCTCGCATTGGGGGATTTTGGCTGCGTACGCAGCAGGGAGGGAATGCGAAAGCTCTGCGTGTTGAGCATGCCCTCGCTCGCTTTTATAAGCTCCTCGGGCACAAGCTCGGGATTTTGCCCCACAAACAGCGCGATGTCGTCACTTTTAAACGGCTCCGTCAATTTATAATCCATATCATCCTCCACAACCCAAAAAGCGTCCGCCGCCACAGAGGCACCGGACAAGCTCAGCGCAAGAAGCAGAAAGAACCCAATCATTTTTCTGACTGTCTGTTTCACCGTTTCAACCCCGCAATCCTATTTTTGCAAAAACCTTAAATGAAAGCATCCAAACAGCATGCGCTATCATTTCAAAACCCTGTCATATTGCAAATTTTGACATAACATCAAAAAAGAATCATCTTTTTATTATTTTAACCCAAGCGCAAACATAATGCAAGGTAAATTTAATTGAAAATACAATATAATGTTTGTTGAAGAAAAGAATTTGTATAGTCGATTAACCCAAAAAGCGGTACAAGATTTGCGAGGATTATTTTTGCCGAACAAGGCGGAGGACGCAGCCTTACTGACGTAAGGCAAAGACGACAACACAGGTCGGCGGAAATAAGACCGCAAAGATGTATCGATTTTTGGGTTAATCGACTATATATGCCCGCGCTTTTGCCCCCCATTGCGTGCCTACGCACAAAAACACGCCGCGGAATTGACATTCGCAGCCGTTTGGTTTATCATACTTTTTGAGGAAAGAAAAGGAAAGCGGAGGGACAAGTTTGAAAAATAAATTTTTCAAACGGGAAGTTTTGTACTTTTCCGCCATAAAGGCCGGCGGAAATATTACTGCGTAATACCGCACAAAATTGCCGCCTCGCAGAGAAAGGATGGTCATAAATATGAGAACGATCATGCACCTGAATTTTGACTGGAACTATCATGAAAGTTTTGCGCAGGAAATGCTGGCAGCCGATTACGACGACTCGGCGTTTGCAACCGTGCAGATTCCACACACTAATAAAGAGCTTCCTTACCACTATTTTGACGAAAAAATTTATCAGTTCGTCAGCTGCTACCGCAAGCACTTCACCCTGCCCGCAATCAACGAAGCGGAACAAAAACGGTTTTTGCTACATTTTGAGGGCGCGGCGAACTATGCGGTCGTTTATTTGAACGGCCAAAAGGCGGGCGAGCACAAGGGCGGCTACACCCCGTTTTCCCTTGACATCACCGAGCTTGCGCGCGAAGGTGAAAATGTGATTGCCGTGATGCTCGACTCAACAGAGCGCAAAGAAATCCCGCCCTTCGGCAATGTGATCGATTATTTGTGCTATGGCGGGATTTATCGCGAGGTCTGGCTTGAAGTTGTGGACGAAACTTATATTGAAAACGTGTTCATCCAGACCAAGGATGTGCTCGCAGGCAGAAAGCTGCTTGAAGTTGATGTGACCTTCAATCACAAAACGCGGGGCGAGCTGAAATATGAGCTGCTTGACGGTGAAACCGTTCTCAAAGAACATACCTGTGCCTTTGAGGGCAAAACCCTCAAGGCGAAATGGCGCGTTTCGGGCGTTTCACTGTGGGACCTTGACAACCCCAAGCTCTATACCCTGCGCGTGAGCTTTCAAAATGACAGCGTCTGCGAGCGCTTCGGTTTTCGCGAGGCGCGGTTCACAAAAACCGGCTTTGTGCTCAACGGCAAAACCGTCAAGATCCGCGGGCTCAACCGCCACCAGAGCTACCCCTATGTGGGCTACGCGATGCCGGCCTCCGCACAAAAAGCGGACGCGGACCTGCTCAAATATACCCTCGGCTGCAACCTGGTGCGCACCGCGCACTACCCTGATTCAAAGCATTTTCTTGACCGCTGCGACGAAATCGGCCTGCTGGTGTTCACAGAGATGCCCAGCTGGCAGTTCACGGGCGAGGGAGAGTGGCGCAGAAACGCCATCGAAAACGTGAGCCGCATGGTCACGCGCGACCGCAACCACCCCAGCGTGATTCTTTGGGGCGTGCGCGTCAACGAGGGGCAGGACTGCGACGAGCTGTACGCCGTCACGAACCGCCTCGCGAGGGCGCTTGATCCCTCGCGCCAGACGGGCGGCGTGCGCAACTTTCCCCGCAGCCATTTGCTTGAGGACGTTTACACCTATAACGACTTCTCACACAGCGGCGGCCTGCTCAAGCTGCTGCCCCCGGCCATTGTGGCAGGCTTCAAATCGCCTTATCTTGTGACGGAATACAACGGCCACATGTACCCAACAAAGAGCTTTGACAACGAAAAGCTGCGCACAGAGCACGCCCTGCGTCATGCCCGCGTGCAAAATCAGGCCTATGGCAGCGAACGCACCAGCGGCGCGATCGGCTGGTGCATGGCGGACTATAACACCCACAAGGACTTCGGCAGCGGCGACCGCATTTGCTATCACGGCGTGACGGATATGTTCCGCATCCCGAAATTCGCCGCGGCTGTCTACGCCTCGCAGCAGGACGAACGGCCGGTGCTTGAGCTGTCGTCCACCATGGACATCGGCGAGCACCCCGGCGGCATTGTGGGGCAGGTCTATATTTTCACCAACTGCGACTATGTAAAAATTTATAAAAACGGCAAATACATGAGCAAGGCCTATCCCAATAAAGAAAAATACCCCCACCTGCCGCACCCGCCGATTTTTCCCGAGGACTACATCGGCGACGCGCTCACCGAGGCCGAGGGGCTTGACCCCGTCACGGCCAAAAACCTCAAGGCGGTTCTGGTTGCGGCAAACGCCCACGGCTTTGTGATGCCGCCGCAAAATTACGCGAAGCTCGTGTTCGCAATGCTGCACGGCAAGCTCAAGGTGAGCGACATTGTGGACATTGTGACAAAATATTTTGCCAACTGGGGCAACGAGCAGGTGACCTATTCATTTGAAGGATATAAAAACGGTAAATGCGTGAAAACCATCATCAAAACCGCCGTCAACTCCATCGCGCTGCACGCTCAGGCAGACAACGGCACCCTTTGCGAAAAAGAAACCTACGACGTGACCCGCGTCGCGCTCACGGCGGTCGACCAAAACAACAACCGCCTGCCCTTTGCAAACCACCATGTGCACATCGCGGTTTCGGGCGCGGGCGAGCTGATCGGCCCCGCCGACTTCGCCCTCATCGGCGGCGCGCGCGCCTTTTGGGTGAAAACCAACGGCAAAACGGGTGATATTCCGGTTCATATCACGGCGGAAAACATGCCCGCAGTCACCTTGACCCTGCGGGCCTCATCAAGCCGCTGAAGCAAACAATCAAACATAAAAAATGCGCTGTGAAGAAAACTCTTCACAGCGCGTTTTCATTTTGTCACATCGGCAAGTGTTTATTTGTTGCCTGTCGCCCACTCGCGAAGCTTCGCGAATATCGGGTGATTGAAGAAGAAGCTCCAAATGGCATGCCAGATTTTGCCGAAGATGCTGCCGCCGTCAACAACGGGATTGAGAACGGAAGTGGGAGCGCCTTCATAGTCAAGCATAAATGCCTGCGAGTAAAGAATGCCGCCGTCGCCGAAAATCTCAGCGCGGACATAAGAACCGATTTGGTCAGAATAGTCGTTAAGGTCGATCTCATTGCCTGTGGCAATAATTTTGCCGTCGGCAACCCAATAAATGAGTTTTTCGTTGTCGACATCAAGAGAAATCTTGTTATCGCCGGTCGTAACCCTGTTCACAACGGGGGCCGGATTGTTGGGGATGGGAGTGCCCGCAGAGTCCACTGTGTTGTCGGCGATCCATTCCCATTCCTGGCCGTCGATATTATAATTGAACTCGTCGCCCAGCTGCTCTTTGATGAAGGTCAGCTCATTCTTATTCTTGATATACATGCTTGCGGCAAAGAAACTGCCGTTTTCCAATGAGGTGCGCAGAGCCTCTGTTGTGTTTTCGGGCATGAGCATAACCGTCCAGCCGCAGCCGACAACATTAAACCTGTGCGCATCGCTCGATGCAATCGCATATACGTTTCTGCCTTCGGGGATCACGCTCATGAGCAGATAGTCCCACAAAATGCGGTCATTTTTGGTTCTTGTGTCGGTTTTGCTGTTGATATCAATGCCAAGACATGCGGGATATTTCACAAGCAAATTGGCGAACTTCTTGACATAATAGTTGTCCAGGCCGCCTTCATAGGCCTTGCTCGGGTCATAAACATCCCTCTGGTTTGTATATTCGCCGGGATGGTTGATGACGCAAAGGCCGCCGGCCTCCTGCACACCCTTCAAACCGGTTTCATAGTCGCTCGCGGCGCCGAGCATGCCGTTGCCGTAGTCAGCGAACCATGAGTTGATGTGCGTGTTGTTGGGGGAAGCGGCATTGAGTTCAATGCCGAAGGGAACGCGCAGCATGATCTGCCCGTCACGGCCCACGCCGTTGGTGATTTCTTCAAAGCGCTCCTGCGTCAGCCCCTGCGAACCGGTCAGCGACTGGCTCAGCAAGGCGCGGATGGCGGGCACATAGTTCACGTCGACCCAACTGCGGTCAACCGTGCCGTGGTCGGTCATGGCAAGAATATCGTAGCCAACCTCATAATACCTCTCGACCATTTCATAAAATTCATCGTCGCCGTCAGAAACGGTGGAATGATTGTGCAGCGCCGCACGGTATTGCTGGTATGTATCCCAGTCAACGTTCTCGTAAGGGTTGACGATCGTGTAATCAATCGGCCCCGCGGCTGAAGCGCCAACCGCGAACGCGCCTGCAAGCAGCAACAAACTCAAAACCAGTGCAATTGATTTTTTAAACATCTTCAAAAAACTCTCCTTTCAGTACTTATGTTTCTTTTATAATAGCACATGTTTTATATATTTTCAATCATATTTTTTGTTTTTTGTAATGTTTGCACAGTAAATTTCAATATTACAAAATCATATGAAACATTGTATGGCTGTATAAAAAACTTAATTTTCTGGTAAAAAATCTATTTACAGTGCCGCAAATCGGAAGTATAATGAAAAAGAATCCAACAAAACAGGCGGTGAGAGATCCTGCCGCTGTTTTGTGAATCAGGAAAGGAAGGCGCTCACTTATGAAGCACCTGAAAAAAGGAGTAAAACTGCTCTCGATCCTGCTGGCAATCGTTGTTTTTGCCGGCGCCGCATCCGTTTCATCCTTTGCTGCTTTGGGCGAAAAGCACTATGTCATTACAAACCCCTATGCCAATGTTGATTGGGAAACCTGGAACGCCTATAAAACCCAGCTGCATGTGCACACAAACGCAAGCGACGGCAGCGTGCCTGTCGCGCAGGTCGTTGAAGACCATTACGCTCTGGACTTTGACATTCTCGCGCTCACAGACCATATGACCCTGAACCGAGGCTGGACGGTCGTTCCGCAGACCGTTCCGATCATGCGTTTTGTAAAGCGGGACCGCACCAAAATGGCGCCCATCATCCCTGTGACCGAAGAGCGCTATCAGGAGATCATTAACGGCGTCGGGCGTGACGGCCGCGGCATGATCGACATCACAACCGGTGTGGAGCTCAACGGAGCCGTTCCTTCAAACAGCCATGTCAACGGTTATTTCGCCGAATACGGGCAAGGGCTGATCGGCGTTGACGGCGACTTTGAAACGCCCGTGCGCGAAAACGGCAAGCTTGGCGGCATCACCTTTCTTGACCATCTGGGCAATTACACCCGAACGCTGATCGACAACGACCCCTCTTTGTCTGACAGCCCCAAACACATCAATAAATTCACAAATATTTTCCTCAACTACGGCAGCTGCGTCGGCATGGACATCAACAGCGGGCAGGACACGCACACGCAATATGACCGCAAGCTCTATGACAACATCCTACAAAAAACCATCCCCTACGGCGTTGTGCCGTGGTCTTTCACCTTCAGTGACGCGCACGACCTCGGCCAGTGGGACAGAGCCTTTACCGTCCACATGATGACGGAACAGACGCAGACCGACCTGCGCAGAAGCATGGAGGAGGGCACGTTCTTCAGCGTTTCACGTTATGCAAGGGCGGAGCTGGGTCAGGATTTCCTCGGCGAGGGCGCGGTTCCGGCAGTGACAAGCATCAGCGTTGACGCGCAGGAAAACACCATTACCCTCACCGGTGAAAATTATGACAACATCGTCTGGGTGGCCGACGGCAAAGAGATCGCGACAGGCGCGACGATCGACATCAATGATTATGAAGACGACGTCACCTGCTATGTGCGCGCCTATCTCACGGGCCCCGGCGGCATCTGCTATGTGCAGCCGTTCACCGTGATCGAAGAGGGCGTGGTGCTTGAAAAAGAAGTTATTCCGCCCACCAATGACCGTTCGACCTCTTTGAGGAACCTTGTCACCTTCCTTGACGACTTCTTCTTCAGCTGGAATCCTCTTATAAGGCTCTTTAAGAAATATGCGTTAGGACTGTAACCGGCGCCCCAACAATAAAACATATCCGGCAGGGCTTCGAAACCGGAGCTTTGCCGGTATTCTTTTCAACGGGAGAAGTAAAAATGACTTATAAAACAAACCCAAAAAACGGCGACAGGCTTTCTGTGCTTGGCTTTGGCGGCATGCGCTTTCCCAAAAGCGAAGAAGAAACAGAAAAACTCCTGCTTTCAGCCATCAGGCAGGGGGTCAACTACTTTGACACCGCCTATATTTACAGCGGCAGCGAAGCCGCCATCGGGCGCATTTTCACCAAAAACAACTGCCGGGCCGACGTGAAAATCGCAACGAAGCTGCCCTATTATATGGCGCGAAAAAAAGAGGACATCGACCGCCTTTGGAACACACAGCTCTCGCGATTGCAAACAGATTATATTGATTATTACATGATTCACATGCTCACCGAGCTGTCACAGTGGGAAAAGCTGAAAAGTTTTGACATTGAAGCATGGATCGCCGCAAAAAAGAGCGCGGGCAGCATTGTGAATATGGGGTTTTCTTATCACGGCGGCAATGCACAGTTCAAAAAAATTATTGACGCCTACGACTGGGACTTCTGCATGATCCAATACAACTACCTTGACGAGTTTGCCCAGGCCGGCAAAGACGGGCTGCAATACGCGGCGGCAAAGGGCATCCCCGTGATGATCATGGAGCCGCTCCGCGGCGGCACCCTCGCCGCGAACCTTCCCAAAGAAGCACAAGCCCTTTTTAAACAGGCGGATCCTTCCCGCTCCCCTGCGGAATGGGGGCTGCGCTGGGTGTGGAACCACCCCGAGGTGTTCACCGTGCTTTCGGGCATGACAACACAGGAGATTCTTGACGAGAATGTGCGCATTGCGCAAACGGCCGCGCCCGGCAGCCTGAGCGAACAGGAGCTGCAAACCGTCGCTCAGGCGCGCGACATCATCAAAGCCAACACCCGTGTTGCCTGCACCGGCTGCAACTATTGCGCACCCTGCCCCAAGGGGGTGGACATCCCCCTGTGCTTCACGCTTTATAATGAATCCTTTATCAAAAAAGGACTGCGCACAAAGGTGAATTACCTCACCTATGTGGGCTCTCACAACGCGGGTGCCTGCGCGCAGTGCGGCAGGTGCGAAAAGCACTGCCCACAAAGTATTCCCATTCAAAAAGAGCTGCGCAATGTCAAAAAAGAAATGGAGCGTTTCCCTTACGGCATCATGCGGTTTTTTGTAAAAAAAGTAATGAAACAGGAATAGTTTTGCTCGCAATATTTTTATAATAAAAGCACTTATGCAACCGTATACTTTTATATATGGTTGTATTTTTTTGTTTATTTATGACACTTTTTTTATAATAATGTGTATTTTTTAATCTATTTTGTTTAAAATTTTGATAACAACTGTTTAAGCCTCATTAATATGCACTTTATAAAACAATGCGTTTCATGTTTTATACTGTAGTTAATTACTTAGAAAACATCCGGAAAACATCTGCAAAAAATTTTTCGCATATGGGATTTTATACTGATTCTCAATTAAAAAAGCGGTAAGAAATCAAGCAAGAGGCCCAAATCCTGCTTTGCAGGATTGTTTATGCGGTTTTACGCAGATTTTTTATCAAGCTTTTTATGAGAGTTTCGTATTACACATACCGGCCGGCTTGTTTTCAGGTTAATTACTGTCCCGCAAGCTCGGGCCGTTATGCCTAGGTTTTGCGGCACAAGACCGCAAGTGCGTATTTGCCGGCGTTTTCTGTTTCGCCGCAGAACGCGGTTGTGTTTGGGAAGAGAAATTTGTGAAAGGATGGTTGCATCATGAACAAAACAGAGTTTCGTCCGCCATTTTCCGTTCGGCTGTCAAAACATGCCGAGCTTTGCAAGGCGGTCCTTCTTTTCGGCGCGGGCTACATTTTTTGTTATCTGTTTCTTCTGGACTACTCGCAGGAGGGCATGAACATTTTCTACCGCTGGTCGACCACAAGCTATTCGCAGTTTGCCCACCCGGTTCTGTTCGGCATTTGGTGCATACTGTGCGCGTTTGCTTTCTTTTTAAACCTCGATTTTTTGCGGCGAAAATATGAATGCCCGCAAAAAAGCCTTGCCGTTTTGCAATATCTCGGCTTTGCGTTTCTTATGGTGACGATGCTCGTACCCACGCATCACGCGCCCCATGAAACCCTGAGGCATTATCTGAACTACTATGTGCATTTGTTCAGCGCCATGTTCTATGTTCTCATGAATATGGCCTGCATGATGGGCATCTTTTTTGTGAGGAAGAAAAAAGACAAACGCTTCAAATACTGGTTCTCCGGCAGCTTTGTGTTTATCGCGGTCGTCACCCCACTCGTCATCTTTCGCTTGTGCGGTTTTATCGAAACCGTCCCCACGCTGATTTGCATGACTGTCATGTATATTTTGAACTTCACAAAGCTGATGGATATTCCTTCGGAAAAGACGGTTTGACAAAAAAACAACCCTGCGCATGTTTGGTGCGCAGGGTTGTTTTTTTATTCTCCTGTATCTTCGGCCATAGCGGGCATATATTTTTTGATATAGTCCTCAACAGCGTGAACGATGCGGTTCTCTTTGTCCTTTTCAAAGCTTTCAATATGCTCCGCACCGGGAATGCTGATGAGCGTTTTGTCTTTGCTCGCCGCGGCCGCAAAAGCGTCGTGCACCATTGCGGAGGGCACAAAGCTGTCATCCTCGCCGTGAACGAAGATAAGGGGGATTTTCGCCTTCTTCAGCTGTTTGATTGCGGACGCCTGCTGAAACCAAAATCCCGCCCGCAAACGGCAAAGCACGTTGAAGGTATAAAACGCGGGAAACAGCGGATAGTGGTGCAAATGCCCGAACTGCCAGCGAAACAGCTTGTATACCTCCGTGTAGCCGCAGTCCTCGACACCAAAGCGCACCTGCCGGGGCAAAGGCTCGCCGCTGAGCATCATCACCGTCGCGCCGCCCATTGAAACGCCGTGCAGCAAAATTTGCACGTCCTCGCCCATGCGGGCAATCACATAGTCGATCCAGCGCAGATAATCCAGGCGGTCGATCCAGCCCATACCGAAAGAAGCGCCCTCGCTGCCGCCATGGCCGCGTGCGTCGGGCATCAGAATGTGAAAGCCATGGATTTTTTGATAATACTCCGCATACTCCCCCATGCTCATGCCAAGGCCGTGATAGCAGTGCAGCATTACAACTACGCGTTTCTCGCCCGGCGCGCCCTGAATAAACAAACCGTGCAGGCGTAAGCCGTCGTGGCTTGTGATGAAAACATCCGCAACGGTTTCTTTTTGAAAAACATCCATCCCCTGCCGCGCGCGCACCCACCAGCGGGGAGTGTCGGGCGGGAGCTCACCCTCAAAATCAAAAGGGATCAGCAGCGCCTTTTTGTTGCGGCGCAGCGCCTTGTTATACACCATAGCGCCCAGCAAAAACGACAGGGCAAAAAGCAGCAGCAAGCCGCAAAACAGCCCCAAAAACCGGCCCCAGACCCAACCGCCCCCGAGGGCGGCCGCCGCGGCGAGGATGTTGACGGCAGTCCATTTAAGACGCTTTTTATGATATTGATTGTTGTTGTTTTCTTTCATTTGCGCTCCCTTTTATGCAAAAAGCTCCGTCACAACGCATGCGGCGGAGCTTGTTCTCACGAAAAATCAGTCAGCCGCGAGGAAATCCAGCGTGATGCCCGCGGCCGTTTCCGCCCTGGTTTCAACAAAGGTGTGGGGCGCGTCAGGCACGATCACCTTTTCATACTGCGCAGGCAGGCCGTTTTCAACAGCAAGCGCTTCGGGCGAATCGTTCGCAACGCTTTCGTCATTTTCGGCAAGGCAAAGCAGCACGGGAATCGTGAGCTGTCTTGTGATTTCAAAATCAATCGGCGTGAGGCGCTTCATCATAAACAGCATGCTCATGGCGGTGTTTTTGACGCGCAGCGGCGCAATCACCCTGCCGTTGAGGTCATAGTCCGCGTCATAACCGTGAGCCTGCTTGATGGACTTGCCCACAAACGAGATGGAGGCAATGTTCAAAAGCGAGTTCCAAACCATGTTCAGCATATTGCCGAGGAACGTGGTGTAACCGTCGGAATAACCGGAGCCCCAATCCGAAAAATCGCCCACAGGGGCATAGAGCACCAGTGCGCTGACCAGCTCCGGGTATTTGTTTACAACTGTCAGCGCCGCGCCGCCGCCCATGGAATGGCCGCCCAAAATCCAAGGCTCGTCGGGCGCGACCTCCCACATTACATCCGCGACGAGGTCTTCTCGCGGGATGGGTGACACCCCGGCCGTTTCCCTCGTGCTGTAGCCAAAGCCGGGCAGGTCGATCAGCAGGCAGTCATAGCCCGCGGCGTTGAGAAGCGCGGCCATGTCCTCCCAAACAACGGTGGAAGAAATAAAGCCGTGCAGCAGGGCGATTCTGCCCGCAAACTCCGCCGTGGCGGGCTTGAAGCGGTAGTGAATCGAATAGTCGCCCGTTTCATAGAAAGCGCTGTCAGAAAACGGGAGGTCGTCACTCTGCGCACTGCCGATAACAGGGAGCGAGAGCAGCATCGCGAAAGTCAAAAAAACCGCAAAAAACTTTTTTGCTTTGCCCATGACACAAACCCCTTTCAACTCCTTAATAGGTTTTGAAAAGCTTTTCCAAAAAAATTATATATAATTTTACTGCATTTGTCCACTGTTTTTTAAAAACCCCAAAAATTCAAAAATCCTGCGGCATTCTGAGAAAAAGCTTTTGACAAGACATGGAGGATATAGTAAAATGTAAACTTACACAAACATTTAATGCTGATGTTCGTTTTAGAAACACACGAAAATCGAACAAAAACTTTGATTTATGTGGTTTTGTGAAGATTTTTGTCTGCGTTTCTAACGAAGAGCAGTATAAGCAACCGTGGAGGGATTGGATTGGAACTACTGGTTGATCTGCAACAAAAAACCTCAGCCACTCTACAGAAATACCCTGAGCCGAAAGACGCTCTGATTTCTGTTTTGCAGGATGTGCAGGAGGTATTCGGTTACCTGCCCGAGGATGCGCTGCGCTGCATAGCCGCCGAAACCGGCATTGCGGCAAGCCAGCTGACGGGCGTCGCCTCGTTTTATGCGCAATTCCGTATGGAGAAGCCCGGCAAGTACCAGATTATGGTCTGCATGGGCACGGCTTGCCATGTTAACAAAGGTGAACGGGTGGCGGATGCTGTGCGCGAATTCACAGGCGTGGAAGAGGGGGAGACAACCCCTGACGGCCTGTTTTCATGGGAAGAGGTCGCCTGCCTTGGCTGCTGTAGCCTTTCGCCTGTGATGATGATCAACGGCACGGCATACGGCAAGTTGGATAAGGACAAAGTCAAGAAAATCATTAACGACCTGCGCAATGCGGAGAAAGGGGGCGAAGGCGCATGCGTTTGCTCTTAGGCTATGGCAGCTGCGGCATTGCCGCCGGCACCCATGACGTTGCGAGGGTGTTTGACACCATGTTCGACGGCAAAGATCTTTCGATTACCCGCGTCGGCTGCAACGGACTCTGCTTCGCGGAGCCGCTTTTGCAGGTGGTTGACGACGACGGGAACGACCATTATTACGGCAGGATCACACAAAAGGATGCAAAAAGCATCGCACAATCCTTATTGGAGGGCACGCTTCCCAATCAAAATCAGCTCTCTGAGGAAGAGGTTGCGTTTCTGACGAAGCAAACCCGCATTGCCCTGCGCAACTGCGGCCTGATTGACCCTGAAAATCTCCAGGACTACAGGGCAAAAGGCGGATACACCGCATTCACAAAATATCTCAAAGCCTCCCCGGCGGATGTGCTGGAAGAAATGAAAACCTCCGGTTTGCGCGGACGCGGCGGCGCGGGCTTTCCCACGTGGAGAAAGTGGGAGGCCGCGGCAAAAGAGCAGTCGGAAGATAAATATATCGTCTGCAACGCAGACGAAGGCGATCCCGGCGCGTTTATGGACCGTTCGGTTTTGGAGGGCGACCCCCACTCCGTTCTCGAAGGCATGCTGCTTGCGGCGCTTGCCATCGGCGCGAACCACGGCCTGATTTATGCCCGTGCCGAATACCCCCTCGCCATCAAACGCCTGCAAACGGCGATTGACACTCTGAAAGAAGCCGGGCTGACGGGCAAACATATTTTAGGCACATCTTTTTCCTTTGATTTCAAGCTCATGAAAGGCGCGGGCGCCTTTGTCTGCGGCGAAGAGACTGCCCTGCTCGCCTCTCTTGAGGGCGGGCGCGGCATGCCCAGAACAAAGCCCCCCTTCCCCGCTCAAAAAGGGTATAAGGGCAAGCCCAGCAACATCAATAATGTGGAAACGCTTGCCAACGTGCCGTGGATCCTTGAAAACGGCGGCGCGGCCTATGCGCGCCTCGGCACAGAGGACAGCAAGGGCACCAAGGTGTTCGCGCTCGCCGGGCGCGTCAAGCGCGGCGGGCTTGTGGAGGTGCCCATGGGCCTGACGCTGCGGCAGGTTGTGTTTGATATCTGCGGCGGCATCCTTGACGATAAGCCCATTAAAGGCGTGCAGATCGGCGGCCCCTCCGGCGGCTGCCTGCCCGAGCACCTTCTGGACACGCCGATCGACTACAAGTCCATCAGCGCAACCGGCGCCATCATGGGCTCCGGCGGCCTTGTTGTTATGGATACCGACTCCTGTATGGTGGACATGGCCCGCTTTTTCATGGACTTCACCAGCAAAGAGAGCTGCGGCAAGTGCGTGCCCTGCCGCGTGGGCACCACCGCGATGAAAGAGATTTTGGATAAAATCGTCGAGGGCAACGGCAAACCCGAGGATTTGGAAACCCTCAAAACCATGGGCGAGAGCATCCGCGCGTCCGCGCTCTGCGGCCTTGGTAACTCCGCCCCCAACCCTGTTTTGACGACCATGCGCTATTTTCCCGAGGAATACGAAGCGCACATCAGTGAGGGACGCTGCCCCGCGCTCAAGTGCACCGCGCTGCTACACTATGAGATTCTGCCCGACAAATGCATCGGCTGCACGCTCTGCCGCCGTGCCTGCCCCACAAACGCCATTGCGGGCGAAGTGAAGAAGACGCACGTCATCAACAGTGACGCCTGCATCGCCTGCGGTTCGTGCGCGCAGGTGTGCCGTTACGGGGCGGTTCTCGTCACCAGCGGCAAAGCGCAAAAGGAGGTGGGGCTGCATGCGTAACCTTCAAAAAGCCCCCAGGGGAGGATTTCCGCGATGAACAGTGTGCAAATTACCGTGAACGGCAGGGCAATCAACGCAAGCATGGAAAAAACACTGCTGCAAAACCTGCTTGAAAACGGCGTTTATGTTCCGAATTTATGCTTTAATAAAAATTTAGAGTCCTACGGCGGCTGCGGGCTTTGCCTGGTTGCCGTCGAGGGCTTGCCGAAGCCTGTCCGATCCTGCTCCATGAAGCCGTCGGCGGGCATGAACATCACAACCGACACGCCTGAAATCGTGGCGAGCCGCAACACAAGCCTTTCGCTGATGCATGCGGACCACCGCGGCGACTGCATCGCGCCCTGCCGCCGCGCCTGCCCGACAAATCAGGACGCGCAGGGCTACATCGGCCTGATTGCCGACGGCAAATATGAAGAGGCGCTGCGCCTGATCAAAGAGGATAATCCCCTGCCCGCCTCCATCGGCCGCGTCTGCCCCCACCCGTGTGAGGACGCCTGCCGCAGAAAACACGCGGAGGGCTCGGTTTCCATCTGCTCCCTCAAACGCTTTGCGGCGGACACTGACGGCAATACATACACCCCCGATTGCAAGCCATCCACAGGTAAGCGCGCTGCGATTATCGGCGCGGGACCCGCAGGGCTCTCGTGCGCCTATTTTCTCGCGCGTGAGGGGCATACGGTCACAATTTTTGAAGCCATGCCGAAAAGCGGCGGCATGCTGCGCTACGGCATCCCCCATTACCGCCTGACGGATAAAGTGCTGGACGGCGAGGTTGCCGCAATCGAGCGCCTGGGTGTAACCATTGAATACAACAAAACTTTGGGCAGGGATTTCACCATTCCTTCGCTCAAAGAGCAATATGACGCGGTCTTTGTCGCGGTCGGCGCGTGGCAGAGCACGGCTCTGCGCTGCGAGAATGATGATTTGCCGGGCGTGCTCGGCGGCATTGACTTTTTGCGCGAGGTTGCGGAGGGCAAACGGCCGGAGATCGGCAAGCGCGTCGCCGTCGTCGGCGGCGGCAACACGGCGATGGACGCGGTGCGCACTGCCCGCCGTTTGGGCGCACAAGAGGTCGTGCTGGTGTATCGCAGAACCCGCGACGAAATGCCCGCCTCCGAGTGGGAGATCGAAGAGGCGGAGGATGAGGGCGTAAAATTCATGTTCCTCTCCGCCCCGGAAGCGGTCTATGCCGAAAACGGCCGCGCCGCGGGCCTTGTAATCCAAAAATGCGAGTTGGGCGAACCGGATGATTCCGGCCGCCGCCGCCCCGTTCCAATCGCCTGTGCCTTGCAGGAGGAACGCTTTGACACCATTATCGCCGCAATCGGCCAAAAGGTCGTGACTGAGGGCCTTGACCCGCTTGCCATGACCCGCTGGGGAACGATTATCGCGGACAAAAACACATTCCAGACGAATCTTGACGGCGTGTTTGCGGGCGGCGACGCGGTCAACAACGGGCCGGACATCGCAATTCAAGCCATTGCCCACGGCAAACATGCCGCGAGGGCCATCGGCGCCTATTTTAACGGCACACTGTCATCGCACAAAGCACCGTTCTATGTTGAAAAAACAAAAGAGGTTTCCAGAGAAATCGGCGAAGTGCCGTTTCTGGCGCGCGTGAAGGATACTTTCCTGCCGCCCGATGAGCGTATTCAACACTTCAATGAAACAAACAGAACCTTCACACAGGAAGAAGCCCGGCGCGAGGCATCCCGCTGTTTGGAATGCGGCTGCTCGGCGTACTATGACTGCCGACTGCTGCCTCTTTTGCAAATGCACGAAATCACGCATATTCCTCTAAAAAGCGCAAACAATGTTTTGCCTGAGGATCACAGCCACCCGTTTATCTGGCGTGATAACAATAAATGCATCCTCTGCGGGCTTTGCGTGCGCGTATGCAAAGAGGTTGTCGGCAAAGAAGTGCTCGGGTTTGACGCGCGCGGCTTTTCCACAACCGTGGAGTGCGCGTTCCACACCCCGCTCGCGCACAGCGACTGCATCTCCTGCGGCGCGTGCACAGCCGTGTGCCCCACCGGCGCGCTGCAAGACAAGCGTGCATTCACCAAAACCCCGCCGCTGCCGTTCTCGGTCAAAACCGTCGTCTGTGAGCACTGCGAGAACCGCTGCGCCTTTGACGTGTATTCCCACGGTCGCAGCATTATCAAGGCGATTCCCGATGACATCCGCAAAACCTGCTCCATCGGCCGCTACGGCCTGACACTGCAAAACAACGGCGCGGTAAAAGATATCGGCGAAGAAGCGGCAGGGCGCCTGAAAAAAGCACTGCTCGGTGATCTTGATTATTTCAAGGGAACACTGCCCTCGTTTGACTCGACAGAAGATATTATGCGGTATTATAATTGATTGCAAAACAGCACCCGTCGCTTTCGTTTTAAGCCGCCGGGTGCTTTGCGTTTTGCACACAAAGACAAAACGGCAGACGTTCTGTTTTCAACCTGTTGCCTGAAATTTTGAGATATCAAGAATTTACAATATGTTAATTATTTTCAATGAAGCCTGTGATAGAATAAAATAGAGGTGGTATCTTGTTCGGTTATGTGAAAGCCTTTCACGCGGAATTAAAAATGAAAGACTATGATATATACCGCGGCATGTACTGCTCACTGTGCAAGACGCTGGGCAGGCGCTACGGCGCGGGCGCAAGGATGTTTCTCAATTATGACCTCTCGTTTCTCGCGCTGACGCTGTCTGCGATGGCGGACGACTGCCCCGGCTTTGTGCAAAAACGGTGCGACTTCAACCCCGCAAAAAAATGCCGGATCGCAACACGCGCCACACCCGCGCTTGACCTCGCGGCGGATGCGTGCGTTGCGCTCACCTATTATAAAATCAAAGACACAATCGCAGACGCAGGCGGCAAAAAAAAGGCTGCCGCACTGTTCTCACTGCCCCTCGCGGGCGCGGCGTTCCACAAAGCTGAAAAAAACAATGCGGTGCTCACGGCAAAAGTCAAAGCATATATTGAGGCGCAGGCGGATGTGGAGCGGGAGCGGCTTGCATCCATTGACAAGGCGGCGGAACCCTCGGCGCTGCTGCTTGCGGCCGTTTTTTCCTCGGGTGAAACAGACCCGGCGCAAAAACAGGTGCGCGAACGCTTCGGCTACTGCCTTGGGCGCTGGGTTTATCTGATTGACGCCTGTGACGATTATTTTGACGATATAAAAAATAATAACTATAATCCCTATGCCCTGCTTTTTCCCAAAGGCACTTCCCCGGGTCAGGTGCGCGAAAAAATGCAGGGTGATCTCAACCAAACCGCGGCGGAAGCCGCCCTCGCGTTCGAGCTGCTTTCGCTGAAACGATTTGAGGACATTATTGAAAACGTGGTTTATGACGGCTTGTTCCATGAAGCCCAAACCGTTTTGAACAGGAGATTTTCCGATGCAGAGAAACCCGTATGAAGTTTTGGGCATTGACCCAAACGCCACAGACGATCAACTGAAAGACGCCTATAAAAGGCTCGCCAGAAAATTTCAGGCGGATGAATACAAGGCCAGCCCCCTGTCTGAAATTGCCAAACAAAAAATGCGCGAGCTTGACGAGGCCTATGACGCAATTGTGCAAAGCAGGCGCACGGCGCAGAGCGGCTACGGCGGGCAGGCGCGGCAGCAGGCATACTCCGCTGATTATTCCTATGGCGGGGCGCAGCAATCCGCTTATCCAGACATCAGGGCAAAAATCTCCGCAAACCGCATTGACGACGCTGAAACCCTGCTCGACGGCATCCCTCCCAATATGCGCGACGCGGAATGGAACTATCTCAAAGGCTTTATTTCACAGCAGCGCGGCTGGTTTGACGAGGCCGAGCGCTATTTCACGTCCGCCTGCGAGATGGACCCGTCAAACATCGAATACGCTTCGGCTTTCAACCGCGTCCGCAACAACCGCACCGGCGGCTACAGAACCGCGCGCGGCCGCGGCAGGCAAAACAGCCGCGAATGCTCCGGCTGCGATGTTTGCTCCGGCCTTTTGTGCGCGGACTGCTGCTGCGAATGCATGGGCGGCGACTGCATCTCCTGCTGCTGATTTCGCCTTGTCGATTCATAACAGCCTTCACATTTTTTGCGAAAGGATGGTCAAACAATGAGGCAAAGCGCAAAAACCGCGTTGGCCGGCATTGTTTCCGCCCTGGCGGTTGCAATCATGTTCGCCACCACCCTGATTCCGTTTTTGACCTATGCCCTGCCCGCGATTTCGGGTGCGCTGCTGATTCTGATTGTGATTGAAGTCAACCGCAAATGGGCCTTCGCCTCCTATGCGGCGGTCAGCATCCTCTCGTTTCTGCTGCTCAATGACAAAGAGGCCGCGCTGATGTACATCGCGTTTTTCGGCTATTACCCCGTCATTAAGTCGATGCTGGAAAGCCGCTTGCCGCGCGTTGTGGAATATCTGGTCAAACTGTTATTATTCAATGTTTCAGTCATCTCCGCAACCCTTCTTGCGGTGTTTGTGTTAAAAATCCCGCTTGAGGATGTTGAGGAGCGCGGCCCGGCGGTCATCCCCTATTTGCTGCTGATGGCAAACGCCATGTTTTTGCTGTATGACTACACGCTCACTCAATTTGTGCAGTTGTATCTGAAAAAAATACAACACCGCTTTCGCAAGCTGTTTCGATAAAATTAAATAGTAAATAAAAAAAGCCTGCTGTCTTGCTTGCAAGATGTCAGGCCCTTTTTTGCATCAATTTTATTGTTGTGAGCCGATCATCTCTAAAAACTCCGCTTCTGAAATCACGCGGATGCCAAGGTCATTGGCCTTTTTGAGCTTGCTGCCGGCATCTTCGCCCGCCAGCACAACGCTTGTTTTTTTCGAAACCGACGAGCTTGTTTTACCGCCGAAGGATTCAATGATTTGTGACGCTTCGTCACGTTTGAGCGTGGGCAGCGTGCCCGTGAGCACAAAGGTCATGCCCGCAAAGCGCGCGTCAACCCTTTCGGCCTTTGAGGTCATATTCACCCCGGCCTGCTTGAGACGTTCAATCAGCTCCCTTGACTGGCTCTGGGCGAAATAGTGGGCGGCACTGTCCGCCATAATGCCGCCGAAGCCCTCAATGGTGAGAACTTCTTCAGCTGGGGCACCCATCAGCGTGTCCATATCATGAAACCGTTCTGCAAGCAGCTTTGCCGCCTTTTGCCCCACATGGCGGATACCGAGGGCAAAAATCAGCCGCGCAAGGTCGTTTTGCTTTGACGCTTCAATTGCGTTAATCAAATTTTCCGCCGATTTTTCGCCAAACCGCTCCAGAGGCGCAAGCTCCTCTTTTTTGAGTGTATAGATATCCGCCGCGTCATGAATCAGGCCTTGGTGAATCAATGCCTCCAAAATCGCGTCGCCAAGGCCGGCAATATCCATCGCGTCGCGGGAGCAAAAATGAATCAGCAGCCGCAGGGTCTGGGCGGGGCAATCCGGGTTTGTGCAGCGCAGAGCCACCTCCCCCTCGTCACGCACTGTCTGCGCCGAGCAGGAGGGGCAAAGCTCCGGCATGGTGTATTTTTGTGACCCTTCCGCGTGAGAAAGCACGGCAATCACCTCGGGGATGATGTCCCCGGCCTTGCGCAGCACGCAGGTGTCGCCGACGCGGATGTCTTTTTCATCGATAAAGTCCTGATTGTGCAGCGTCGCGCGGCTCACGGTGGAGCCCGCGAGCAGCACCGGCTCAAAAACGCCCGTGGGGGTCAGCACACCCGTTCTGCCCACATTGATTTCAATGCTACGCAGCACGGTGGCTTTTTCTTCAGGCGGGTATTTGAACGCCGCGGCCCATTTCGGGAACTTTGCCGTGCTGCCAAGGCGCGCGCGCTGGGCAAAACTGTCGACTTTAATTACCGCACCGTCAATGTCATGGGCAAAGCCGCCCCGCGCGTCGCCGATGCGGCGCACCTCGCCGAGCACATCCTCAATATCTTCAAAGGTTTGATAGGACGGAATCACATGAAAGCCAAGCGCCTTTAAATAATCAAGTGATTCTTTGTGTGAAAAAAGGGCCTTGCCCTCAATCTGCTGGATATTGAACACATAGATCGACAAATTGCGTTTGGCCGTAATCTTCGGGTCTTTTTGCCGAAGGCTGCCCGCCGCGGCATTGCGGGGATTTTTGAAGGGCCTCTCCTCC
>JAISXG010000056.1 GCA_031270605.1 Oscillospiraceae bacterium
TCATAAAAACCTAACTAAAAAATCTGCGCAAAACCACATAGAGTAAAGGTTTTGTTTGATTTTTTAGAGGTTTTTTAATCAGGAATCAGTATAAGGAGATAGTTTAATGGCAATGCTTACAATCGAAGATTTATCCGTATATTACGGCGTGATTCAGGCCATCAAGGGCGTTTCGTTTTCTGTTGACGAGGGTGAGGTCGTCGCCCTCATCGGCTCAAACGGCGCGGGCAAAACCACCATTCTGCACACCGTCACGGGCCTTGTCGGCGCAAAAGGCGGTTCCATTCAGTTTCAGGGGAAGGACCTCACAAAAACCCCCGCTCACAGAATCGTGCAAATGGGCATGGCGCATGTGCCCGAGGGTCGGCGCATTTTCTCTTCGCTGACGGTCTATGAGAACCTCAAGCTCGGCGCGTACACCCGCAAGCGCGGCGACAACATCAACGCCACGCTCGACATGATCTATGAGCGCTTTCCCCGCCTGCAAGAGCGCAAAAGCCAGGTGGCGGGCACACTCAGCGGCGGCGAGCAGCAAATGCTTGCCATGGGGCGCGCGCTCATGTCCAACCCCAAAATCATTTTGATGGACGAACCGTCCATGGGGCTTTCGCCGATTCTTGTGAACGAGATTTTTGACATCATCGAGTCCATCAGCAAAAGCGGCACCACCGTGCTGCTTGTCGAGCAAAACGCCAAAAAATCCCTCGCCATTGCGGACAGGGCCTATGTGCTTGAGACGGGCAAGATCGCGCTTTCGGGCAAAGCGTCTGATTTGATGGACGACGAATCCGTCAAAAAGGCCTATCTCGGCGAATAACGCGTTCAGCAGTATATAAATACAGTCCTAAAACCGTCAGGATTCTCGCAATATTTTTTCTTTTATGGTGTATACTGATGAAGAAAGGGTGGGTTTCTATGGCAAACTATGTTGTGACCGTTGCGCGCGAATACGGCAGCGGCGGAAAGACGATTGCAAAAATGCTCTCAGAGCGGCTGGGCATTCCTTATTATGACAAGGACCTGTTGCGCCTCGCGTCTGAGGAAAGCGGCATTAACGAGCGATTTTTCCACCAGGTGGATGAAAAGGTGAAGGGTCTTGTGTTCCGCCGCGGCGGCGCATATAAAGGCAAGGTCATTCCGCCCGACAGCGCCGACTTTGTTTCAGACGACAACCTGTTCAATTTTCAGGCAAAAATCATCCGCGAGCTTGCTGAAAAAGGGCCCTGCGTCATCGTGGGGCGCTGCGCGGACTATATTTTAAAAGACGCTCCCCATGTTTTGAAGGCGTTTGTCTATGCGGACAAAGCGACCTCCCTGCAAAACGTGCGGGAGCTTTATGGTATTTCAGAAAGAGAAGCCGAGCGGCTGATTGAAAAAACAAACAAAGCCCGCAAAGAATATTACAGGCACTACACCGGCCGGGAGTGGGAAAGCGCAAAAAGCTACGACCTCTGCCTCAACACCAGCCGCCTTGATTTTGCGAAATGCGTGGACATTATTGAAGCATACATCAACGCCCTTGCGGATTAAAACAAAAGGGGGATCTGTTGTGCTGAACAGCATCAAGCGATTTTTTTCATATCTGCTTTCTCTGCTCTGCATGTTGTTTTCAGGTTGCTCTTCTTCACCCGCGATCCTGTCAGAAAACGGCGAGGTGATTTCATTCAAGCCCTATTCCAAACTTACAGCTTTCAGCAAAACGCTGCCCGATCCGTTTCTCAAGCCGGACGGCACCCGTGTCGCAAACATGGAGGAATGGGAGCGGCAGCGGGAATACATTCAAAAAGCCTTGTGCTTTTATGTCTATGGCGAACGCCCGGACTTTTCTGTCTCTCATGTGGAAACCGAAAGCGAGTCAGACGAGAGGGATTACGGCAAGACTGCCGTATACCGCATTTTTTATGACGACGTGCGCTATTTTCACATCCGTGTTACCCGCCCCGCTGTTATAGGGGATGCGCCATATCCGGTGATCATGCGTTATGAAAGCGATATGGACTACCGCTTCCCTATCGAAGAGCCCTTGCTTTCAGCCGGCCGGTATGTAATTGTGGCAATCGACCACCTCGACGCAGCGCCCGACAATCAAGACGAATATACCGCCGGGCATATGCAGGAATCTGAGGCAAAGGCCATCATGGCGTGGGGCTATCAAGCCACGCTCACAATTGATTTTCTTGCAAGCCTACCCTATATTGACGCAGAAAAAATCGCTCTCACGGGTCACTCCCGCACAGGCAAGGCGGCCATCTGCGCCGCGGCGTTTGACGAGCGTATCGCCCTTGTCGTTCCCAACAGCTCCGGCGCGGGCGGAGCGTCAAGCTTGCGCACCTTTGGGCAGAGCGGCGCGCAGGGTGTTGACATTGCGGAGCATCAGCCCTCCTGGGTTTCTTCGAACCTTGCGCCGTTCATAACAAATGTGAACAAGCTGCCTCTTGATATGCATTGGGCAACGGCATTGATTGCACCCCGCCCGATTTTGTTCACCGAGTCCCGCGACGGCGCGGATTCCGCATGGGCGAACCTGCGGGGGACCTATGCCTGCTGGTCGGCACTCGACGAGGTCTATAAAATTTATGGCGACGACGACGAAATGCCGTTGCGCAACCTGATTCACACCCGAGCGGGCAATCACGACCAGCTGGACTCCGACTATGCCCTGCTTGTGGAATTCTGCGATTCCTATTTTTATGGCCAACCAATGGATCACGCGGCTCTGCGCACCAACGCCGAATACCCCGCCGCCGCCTCGCAGCATAAGTGGGCAAGCCCTTTTTAGGTCATATGCGTAATTTGAAGGCTTTATCGAAAAATATTAACGGGTGCCGTTTTATAACAGCACCCGTCTTTGTTTGCCCTTATTGCTTTTTAAGAGGTGTATTCAATCAACTCGATCTCCTCGCCGTCAGGCCCGGCAAAAAAACCGAACCGCACGCCGGGGGCAGGCGAAACCGGGCCGCGCAGCAGTGAAAAGCCCTTTTCCTCCATCATAACCGTGGCCCCGGAAAGGGAGTCCACGGCAAAGCCCAAAGAAAACCCGTTATAAGTATTTTCCGCATGCCGCGGTGAAGCGATCAGCTCAAGCGTCACATTGCCGCTCTCGCCCAAAAAGGCAAGCTCACCGTCCGCCGCAGGGTGCCTGCGCAGCACCGTCAGGCCGATGACATCACGGTAAAACGCAAGCGAACGCTCCATGTCCTTCACATAAACGGTCACAAAATCAAAACGCATCTCTATCATTCCGTTCCCTTATTTTTTCTTTTTCACCGCACACAGCGAGTGCGTCAAAAAGCGTGCGGCTCTTCTATCAGTATAATCAAATCCCCCGAAAAAGTAAACATAAACGCAACAAAAAAGTAAAATCAGAGCAGCCCTGTCATGTTCAGCGCAAGCATGAACGAAACGGCCGTCATGGCGATCATATAAAACGTGCGCAGCCCCGCGTCTTTAATGGCCTTGCGGCGCTTTTGCGACACTACGATTATAAAAAAACAAACCGAAAACCAATAAAGGATCGAAAAGCCGCGCGAATCAAAAGCCGCGGCGGCCGGACTCTGGCTGAACAAATAAAAAACCGCATAGGCAACCGGCAGCACAAGCACGTGCAGAAACAAATGCAAAAACTGCTTCATCTGCTTCGCCCCTGCCCGCTGCTTTGACTGACTGTCGCCGGCATTGCGCAGCACCTCTTCATAAGAATAATTGTTAAGCATTGTCATCTGACCTTCCTTTCTGTCAAAAACAGGCCGCCGTTTGCATGCGCATGCGTACATTTCTGATTGAACGGCCGGCTGATTTGGTTTCTTTTTTCACGTTAAAAAGCAATCGTTTCTGCTTTTGTTCTATGGTTAATTAACTTAGAAAACGTCCAGAAAACACATGTAAAAGCCTTAAATAGATGGGATTTTGCATGTGGAGGGCGGTTTGTTTTCGAGTTAATTTACTATATGTATATGATATTCTTATTCCAATATTTGTTTCATTCGCTGTTAATTTTCTTTTTTGTGCCCTGCAACAATCTCCAAAAGACAAGCACAGCGGTATTCTCATAAAAAAACAGGCACGCAAAAAAAATTTTCACTTTGGCGTTGAAATATTTTAGGCACCTATTGACATATGCTGTAAGAAAGCATATGATATTACAAAGTTAGCTTTGGCTAACTAATATTATGGCGAAAGAGTGATCCACTCTGAATAAAGAAGGAATGTGCAAATGACGCTTTATGAAGGCAAGGTCGGCAGAACCTATTCGGTCGCGTCCATCAACCTCTCAACGCCTGTCAGGCGCCGGCTTGAAATATTGGGCATGACGGAACACGCAAGCGTTTCCCTCATCAACAAAAGCCTCAGCGGGGCAATTGTTATAAAAATCCGCGGCACGCGCTTTGCCCTCGGCAAAGCGTTTGCGAAAGGCATTCTCATAGAGGGGGGCGCCGCGACATGAGCAAGGCCGTGCACGTAGCCTTTGTGGGCAACCCTAACTGCGGCAAAACAACCCTCTTCAACGCCATTGCGGGCACCAATTTAAAGGTTGCCAACTGGCCGGGCGTCACCGTTGAAAAGGTGGAGGGCAAGCTCAACTTCCAGGGGCAGCACTTTATTTTGGTCGATTTGCCCGGAACTTATTCCTTAACGTCCTATACTATGGAAGAAATCGTCGCGCGTGACTACATTATGAGCGACGAGGTGGATATTATCATCAACGTCGTGGACGCATCCTCCCTTGAGCGCAACCTCTACCTCACGTTGCAGCTTCTTGAGCTGGGCAAGCCCGTTGTCATGGCTCTGAACATGATGGACATCATCAAAGAGCGCGGGCTGGAGCTTGATTTGCACCGCCTGCCCGAAATGCTGGGCATTCCGGTTATCCCTGTTTCCGCGCGCAAAAAAACGGGCCTAAAAACCCTCATGCACGCGGTGCAGCACCACAGTGAGCGGCATGACGACAAAATCGAGCACCATGACCACGGCGCAAAAAACAGCGCGGGAACCCACCACCACAGCCACCACGACGAATATGCCATGGTGTATGACGACGACATTGAAGACAGAATCGATTTCATCACCGCGCTGCTCAAGGGCAGCGGTCCATCCATGAGCAATTACCGCTGGCACGCCATTAAGCTGCTTGAGCATGACGCAGAGGTCATGAAAACAATCACAATCGACTTGCAAGGCCTGAATGACAAGAACTTTGAAACAGAAATTCTTAACGAGCGCTATACCTTTATTGAAGAAATCATGGAAGAGGTCCTGCCGGACAGGGACATGAAAAGCGAATCGACTGACCGCGCCGACCGGCTTCTCACGCACCGCGTTCTCGGCATCCCCATTTTTTTGTGCATTATGGCGGCGGTGTTTCTGCTCACCTTCACCTTGGGCGACTTTATCAAAGGCTACCTTGAACTTGCCCTCGAGTGGTTCGGCGGCGCCGCGGAGGGCATGCTTTTAAACATCAGCACAAACCCCATTCTTACATCGATGATTGTTGACGGCATTATCGCCGGCGTGGGCGGCATACTCACCTTTTTGCCGAACATCATCATTCTGTTTATTGCCCTCGCCTTTTTGGAGGACAGCGGCTATATGGCGCGCGTGGCCTATGTGATGGACGGCGTCATGAGCAAAATCGGCCTTTCCGGCCGCGCGTTTATTCCCATGATTCTCGGCTTCGGCTGCACGGTGCCCGCCGTCATGGCCTCGCGGGCGCTCGAAAACCCGCGAGACAGGCTCAAGACTATTTTGGCTACGCCGTTTATGTCATGCAGCGCAAAAATCCCCGTTTATGTGCTCATCTCAGGCATATTCTTTGGCGGCTATGCCCCGCTCGCCGCCTTTTCGATGTATCTCATCGGGCTGATGATGGCAATTCTCGTGGCCTTTGCCGCCGGCAGGCTTGACAAAAAGAAAGAAGAAAATACCCTTCTCATCGAATTGCCCGAATACAAAACCCCGAACCCCAGAACGGTTTATGTATATGTATCCCAAAAGGTCAAAGACTATCTCACAAAGGCGGGCACCACGATTTTCATGGCGTCGATCCTTCTTTGGCTGTTGCTGAACTTCGGCTCGGGCGGCTATGTGGGTGAGGGCAGCATCGCCGACAGCTTCGCGGCAAAAATGGGCGCGTGGCTTGTGCCCGTGCTCACCCCGGCGGGCCTCGGCTTCTGGCAGATCGCCGTGGCGCTGATTTCGGGCCTTGCGGCGAAAGAGGTCGTAGTGTCAAGCATCAGCATTCTGTTCGGCATTGCAGAGGCTGACAGCGCGGCTCTTTCCACCCATTTCGCGCAAATCGGCTTCGGCCCCGTCAACGCGTTCGCGCTCATGCTGTTCGTGCTGCTCTATGTCCCCTGCCTTGCGGCGCTGGCGGTCATCAAACGCGAAACACGCTCATGGAAATGGACAGGGGTTTCCATCGCGATTCAACTCGGCACGGCTTGGATCGTTTCCACTTTGTTCTTTCAAATCGTCTCTCTTTTTATAAAATAATGTATCGGTATCTTATTGCACTGCAAAAACAGTTGCGGCACACAAAAGGGGGCCATAAAATGGAATATATCAGCTATGCGATTTTGGCTCTGATCATTATTTACGCCGCCTTTATCATTGTTCGGCGTATGAAAAAAATCAAAAAAGGGCAATATTGCGACTGCGGCTGCGACTCCTGCCCGCACGCCAAAAACTGCGGCAAAGAGCAGAACAATTCAAAGCCCTGACTCGGCTCATAAATACAAACAAAAAACGGCAACATGTACGGTTTTCACGCTGCATGTTGCCGTTTTTCACATTTTTTTGAACTATTTATGGATTATATTATAAAAAACAATGATTAAATCGATATTTTTATATTGATATCTGCAAGGCTTCGCGGTATAATGAAAAGGAATAACAGTGCCGCTTCCCCCTCGGATTCTTTGTTTCGGCAGCATTGATTATGCACACGGAGGAGAGATATGATGAACTACGAACAAAAGCTGGAGCAGCTTTCGAATGATTTCGGGGCTTGGTGGGAAAAAGGCTTTCCCATTCCCGAAATGACGAACAACCTCTACCCCTATGAAAAGCTGTTTTCACCCATTCAAATCAACAGCATCACCCTCAAAAACCGCCTTGTGATGGGGCCCATGGGCAACATCAGCATGTGTGAGGAAACGGGCCGCCCCAATTCCAAAATGCTCAAATATTTTGAAGAGCGCGCAAAAGGCGGCGTGGGGCTGATCACCACGGGGCTTGTGCCGGTTTCCTACGGTATTGACACCTCACTCATCGAGCTTGGGCAGCTCTCTTATTTCCCCCGCATCGACCGTTCCAGAACGGTGTTCGCAGGCTGGCGGGATTTGGCATCCATGTGCCACTCTCACGGCAGCAAAATTTTTATTCAGCTCACTCCCGGTCTTGGGCGCGTGGGCAATCCGCAATGCCTGATCACCCAGAAAAAATTTCCCAGAAGCGCGTCGGTCAACCCCAACTGGTATATGAAAGACGTGCCGTGCCTGCGTCTTTCAGACCGTAAGATGACGGCAATCATCCGCCGCATCGGTCAGGGCGCGGCAGACGCAAAATCCGCAACCCTTGACGGCGTTTACCTGCACGGTCACGAGGGGTATCTTTTGGAGCAATGCACCAACCCCGCCTTCAACCGCAGAAAATTAGGCAAATACAGCAACTATGAAGCGTTCGGCATTGATATGGTCAAAGAAATCCGCCGCCGCGTGGGCGAGCATTACCCGATTATGTACCGCATTGACCTCAGCCTCATGCTGAATCATACATACAAAGATAAAATGAACACCACCTCCCCCCTCAAAAAATTTAAAAACGAGCGCACGGCGCAGCAGACGCTGGATTATATGAAAAATCTCGTGCGCGCGGGCGTTGACATGTTTGACGTTGACCTCGGGTGCTATGACAACTGGTGGCTCCCCCACCCGCCCGGCTCCATGCCCTCGGGCTGCTTCCTCGACATTGCGGAAATCGCCAAGAAGTATTTTGAGGAAAATAACATCAAATCCAATAAAGGCCTGCCCGTGCCCGTTGTGGGAGTGGGCAAGCTTGGCTACCCGGACCTTGCGGAACAGGCGCTGCGCGACGGAAAGTGCGACATGGTGATGCTCGCCCGCCCGTTGCTCTCGGACCCGGACTGGTGCAATAAGGCCTACGCGGGCAAAACGAAGGACATCATCCCCTGCATCGGCTGTCAGGAGGGCTGCATCAACGAGTTTGTGGAGGGGGGCCACCCCCAGTGCGCGGTCAACCCGAGAACCGCGTTTGAAGAGGAGCTTTCCAAAGAAATTCCCCGCTCCCCCATTCAAAAAAATGTCGCCGTAATCGGCGCGGGCCCAGCCGGCGTGACCGCCGCAGGTGTTTTGCTGGAACGCGGGCATAAGGTCACCCTGTTTGAAAAAGAAGCTGTCATCGGCGGCAACATCGTGCCGGGCAGCTTCCCGAAAATCAAATATGAAATTAATAACTATCTGCAATATTTGAATTACCGTGTGGAGGAATATCAGAAGAACGAGAACTTCACGCTGAAACTGAGCACTCCGGCAGATGCTGACAGTTTGAAAGCGGAAGGATTTGACGCAATCATCATCGCTTCGGGCACTCGTCAGGCCCGCCCACCGGTCAAAGGCATTGACAAATCAATTGTCCACAGCACGGTTGATATCCTCAAAAACCCGGATGCAATCAAGGACGCAAAAAAAGTCGTTGTGATCGGCGGCGGCGTTGTGGGTGCCGAAACGGCATACTTCCTCAAATATGAGCACCACAAGCCGGATGTAAAGGTTGTGGAGATGGACAAATACATCATGAACCACACCTGCACGGCAAACCGCGGCCACATTATCCATTACCTTGAGGAAGCCGGCGTTGAGCTGCTGAACTGCGCCACGCTCACAGAGGTGCTCGACAACGGGGTCAAAGTGAAGCAAAACAGGCACAAAAATGTGCCGAACCCTTATAACACCTGGTCTCCGATTCTGCCCGAAAATGTGGAAAACCCGATAGATATGCTCCACAAAATCCGTGACGAGGGGCAGGAGCGTACATTGGAGGCGGATGCCGTCGTAGTCGCCGCAGGCGTCAAAAGCGCAGACGAACTCTTCTTCGCCTGCCAGAGCGTACACGCTGCACCGGAGCTTTATAACATCGGCGACAGCTTCCACCCCGCGAAAATCTTTGAAGCGGTCAAGAGCGCATATAGAAAAGCGCGTTCCATATAGGAAGAAAAACGATGAAAGGGAGAGATGCGTACAATGGCAGAATACAAAATGCGGCTAACCGGCGAACAGCAGGCAATCCTTGACGGGGCGCAGGGTGAAACCATGGCAAAGGTCATGAAAACCGTGGTGATGTTCGGCGACATTTTCGGCGCAAAGCGCCTTGTTCCCGTCACACACAAAAGCGGCCATCTGGTCACAAGCTTCGGCATAGGCTTGTTAAAACCCCTTTATAAAACAATGGACGAACTCATAGACGCGGGCATCAAGGTGCAGGGCGACTTCACCGTCGACCCCCGCCCGATCGACTACAAAAACGTGAAATGCTCCCCGCTTGAAAAGCTCCTGTTCAACAAACTGCTCTATTCGAGGCAAAACGACTACGAACAGCAGTTGCAAAAGGTGGGCATCAAAAACAAAAACGGCTTCACCTGCGCGTGCTACCTGCCCGAAGTGGGTAATACCCCCAAAGAGGGTAACATCCTCTCATGGGCGGAGTCAAGCGCCGTGGTGTTCGCGAACTCCGTGCTCGGCGCACGCTGCAACCGCAACAGCGGAATGCTGGATTTATTCGGCTCCGTCCTCGGCCTTGTGCCCGAATTCGGTCTGCTGACAGACGAGGGCCGCAAAGCGAGCTGGCGCGTGACGCTCAAAACCACAAGAAAACCAACCGCGCAGGTGCTCGGCAGCGCCATCGGCATGCGTGTCATGGAAGCCGTGCCCTATGTGTTCGGCCTTGACGAATATCTCGGCACCGAACTCAACGATGAAACCATGGCATACCTCAAGGATTTCGGCGCGGCGACCGCGAGCAACGGCGCGGTTGGGCTTTATCACATCAACAATCTCACCCCTGAAGCAAAACGACTCGGTGAAGAACTGATCCGCCCGGACGCGAAGGAATATATCATCGACGACGCGGAACTTGAGCGTGTGATGCAAAGCTACCCTGTCATGTGGAAAAATCCCGCCGCAAAGCCCGGCATGTGCTTCATCGGCTGCCCCCACGCAAGCTTCGGGCAGTTAAAGGAATGGACTGAGAATATCGAAAGCGGGCTGCGTGACACGGGGCGTAAAGCTGTGAGCATCACCACCATTTTCACAACAGCCCCCGACGTTGCAGAGGCGTTCAGACAGAGCGAATATTACCCCCGATTGATGGCTACGGGCGCAAAGCTCACGAGCATCTGCCCGCTGATGTACACAAACAATCCGCTCACCAAAAAGCACAACATAGCGACCAACAGCAACAAGCTGCGCACCTATTCGGCTTCAAGGTTTTATGAGGACGCAGACCTGCTTGGCATCATCGTCGGAAAGGGGGAGCGCAAATGAAAACGTTTCAAGGCAGGGCATTGACGGGCGGCGCATGGAAGGGCGAGGCCATTGTTTCAAGGCAGGGCGTGAACACGCTCGCGACCTTCCAGAAAAGCGCGCTGATGAAGGCAAAGGAGGTTGTGGCGGCTGACCAGAACAACCCCGACCTTTACGGCAAGGTCATCACCGGCAAGGCGTTGTGCCTGCCGCAGACCATCGGCTCCACCACAGGCGGCCTTGTGATTCAAACCGGCTGCTATATGAAAGCGCATCCGGCGGTGTTTTTGTTTTCGGAGCACATAGACAGCCTTGCCGCAAGCGGCATTGTGCTCGCGCGGGTTTGGGAAAACAGCGACGTGATCGCCGTCGACCAGCTCGGGCAGGACTTCCTCGACGCCGTCAAAACCGGCGACACGGTGGAGGTGCAGGATGACGGCACGGTCACGATTGGCTAAGCCTATTTTTATATTTGACAGCCACATAAAAGAGCCGCCACAGTCGGATGAAGGACTGTGGCGGCTCTTTGCTTAAAATTATAGTCGATTAACTCAAAAAGCGGTACAAGATTTGCGAGGATTATTTTTGTCGAACAAGGCGGAGGACACAGCCTT
>JAISXG010000090.1 GCA_031270605.1 Oscillospiraceae bacterium
CGCTCCATAAAGAAAAAGTCGCCGTCGCGCTTGTGCAGCTCCGGCTGCGCGCCCGCAATGATCGCGTGGGCGTTCATCACGATCAAGCTCTCTCGCGCCTGGCGAAAAATCTCCGTCAGGCAAACAGTCGGAATCGTTTCTGATTTGATTAAATCCAGCAGCACATTGCCTGCGCCCACCGGAGGCAGCTGGTCGCTGTCGCCCACCAGGATGATTCTGCACCCGAAGCGCAGGGCGGTGAGCAGACTGGAAAACAAATAGACGTCCACCATCGAAAGCTCGTCCAAAATCACCACGTCGCACGTCAGCGGATTTTGCATGTCACGCTTAAAGGTGGGGCGGTCGCTGTCGTCCCACGCGACCTCCAAAAGACGGTGAATGGTTTTTGCCTCCATGCCCGTCACCTCTGAAAGCCGCTTTGCCGCGCGGCCCGTGGGGGCGGCAAGCACAATTTCAAGGTTTTGCCGTTCAAACAATCGCAAGATGCCCTTCACTGTCGTCGTTTTGCCTGTGCCGGGGCCGCCGGTCAAAATGAGCATACCCTTTTGCACGGCGGTTCGGATGGCCCGTTTTTGCAGACCTTCATATTGAATACCGTCAAGCTGCTCTAATAAATCAATATCTTTTTCAAGGGTTTGAATCTCTCTCGGCGGAAATTTCATCAGGCTTCTCATACGCTCGGCAATGTTTTTTTCGTGCAGATACATGTCGGGCAAAAACAAAAATTCCACACCGTCAATGTCATATTTCACGAGCATTTTATCGTTCAGCAAACTGTCGACGGTGATTTCTATCGTGTCGTCGTCTGCCGCAAGCAGCTCCCTGCAAGGAGCAAACAGCTTGCTACGCGGCACACAGGTGTGCCCGTTGTGGGTGTTGTGGCGCAAAACGTGCAGCACGCCCGCGCGCAGACGGTGGTGCGGAGATGGCGTGTGCGGCAGCCGTTCTGAAATTTTTTCCGCCCGTTCAAAACCGATGGTTTCCACCGCGGAGCAAAGAATGTATGGATTTTCGTTGATGATGTCGATTGCGGCGGAGCCGAAGCGTTTGAACACCGCGATGCACTCCATCGGCCGAATGCCGTAGCGCTCCAGCGAAATCATCACATTGCGAATGGCTGTTTGCTTGTTGTATTCATTTGAAATCTGCACGGCCTTCTCTTTGCTGATGCCTGTGATCACAGCCAGCCGCTCCGGCTCGTTTTCAAGCACATGAAAGCTGTTTTCACCAAAGCGTTCAATGATGCGAACGGCGGTTTTGGGCCCGATGCCCTTGATCGCGCCCGAAGAAAGATATTTCAGCAGCCCCGCCGTGGTTTCGGGCATGCGCCGCTCAAACTCTTCAATTTTGAATTGGCGGCCAAAGAGATTGTGCTCGTCCCACCGGCCGCGCAAGTCAAGTTCCTCTCCCGCCGAAAGCTCCGGCAGGGTGCCAACAGCAGAAACAAGCTCACCGTCAACGCTTAACGCAAGGACGGTGAACCCATTTTCCACATTCTGAAATACGATTTCTTCAACAATCCCCGAGAGGCAGTCCCCACCGGCCGGCTCAAAATTATTCTGCATAATCCCTTAAGCTTTCAATATCATAAATACTGCCGTTGTGCAGCAGCTTTTCAAGCTGTTTCAGCGCAAGACCCACGCCGTTAATGACGCATTCGGCGGGGTTTTCCGCCACACGCACCGGCAAAGAGAGTTTTCTTCTCAGATAACTGTCAATGCCATACAGGTTTGCACCGCCGCCCGTGAGCAAAATGCCCCTGTCGGCAATGTCCGCCATGAATTCGGGGGGCGACTTTTCAATGAGCGCGTGAATACCTTCGGCAAGTTGTTCAAGCGGCTCCTGCATTGCCCGATAAATTTCTTTTGAATTTACCTCAAAGCTCAGCGGGGTTGCGGTTTTTCGGTGCTTGCCGTTCATGACAACAGCGATTTCCGGCGAATGCAGCGCCGCCCCGCCAATGCTGTGCTTGATTTCCTGCGCGGTCAAAAAACCGACCTCAACATCATGAAGCCGCAGCAAAAACTGCACGATCGCTTCTGTCAGCGCGTTGCCCGCGGTGCGAATGCTCCGGCTCTCGGCTATGCGGCCCATGGAGATAACGGCAACGTCTGCCGTGCCGCCGCCGATGTCCGCGACCACGTTGCCCGCCGCCTCCCGAAACGGCACGCCTGCGCCCATTGCGGCCGCAAACGGCTCGTCCAAAAAAAAAGCCTTTGCGGCCCCTGACGCATAAACAACATCAAGGATCGTGCGTTTTTCAAGCTTTGAAAGCCCGCCGTGCATGCTCACCACCACATTGGGTTTAAAATATTTGTGTTTGCAGATTTTTTCAATAAAGTAGAAAAGCAAGTGCTTTGTCAACGCATAATCGGACACCGCGCCGGATTTCATGGGCGCGACCACAGAAAGGGAGCCGGGTGTTCTGCCGAACATCTCCGCAGCCTCTTTGCCAAAGGCGACGGGGGCGCCGCTGTGCGCGTCGCACACAACAACAGAGGGCTCCGCAAAAACGAGCCCTTTCCCTTCCACAAATACTCTTGTATTGCTTGAGCCAAGGTCAATGCCAATTTTTGTGCCGACCAAAACAATCCCCCGTCTTTTTAGGTGGTGT
>JAISXG010000016.1 GCA_031270605.1 Oscillospiraceae bacterium
ATTCTGCACCCGGACATCACTGTCAAGCAAGTATATTTAAAAGAATATCAAGAAGAATTCATCAGTAACTATGAAGTAATGCGCTGGGATAATCAAGAGGTTTATGACCAAATGCTGGCTGCCTGCAAAGAAAAGGGCGTGGAAGTGTTGCAGGCCCTGCCCGCAGACCCTTGGCTGTTTGGCGATTTTACGGTGCAGTTTTTTAACACAAAGCCTCACAGGGAAAAGAAAGTGGGCGAAAATGAAAACGCGGTGGGTACTAAGTTGACTGTTCGCTCTTACAGCGCATTTCTTGCCGCCGATATTAACAATATTGTGGGCACCGAAGATGAAATCGCCCCTGAAATCGGCAGGGTTGATATTTTGAAGCTCGGGCATCACGGCTACACGTTTTCAACCACAAAGAAATTTGTCGAGACCCTTTCGCCCAAAATCAGCATTGTCACCAATGACAGGCCTGCTTCTCGCGTAAACGGCAATTCGCTGCTTGCTCTGCTGGATGCCGGCTCCGCCATTTATACGACCGGTGAGCATGATGGAGTGATTGCCAACCTAACAGGCGAAACCATTGTTCTGACAGAAAATATCCATAACTAAAACTTGCTTGACGCCACAAAAACAAAAGCCTGAACCTTGTCGGCAGGCTTTTGCTGTTTCATCATGATTTTGTTGGCTCAGGCCTCAGAGAAATTCTCTTTGTCAACGCCGCACAGGGGGCAAACCCAATCCTCCGGGAGGTCTTCAAAAGCGGTGCCCGGTTCAATGCCGTTGTCCGGGTCACCGACTGCGGGGTCGTATTCATATCCGCACACGTCACAAACATATTTCTTCATAATAATATGCTCCTTTCTTTTTGAATTGGGTTCATTATATAATAGATTTTGTGATATTGCAACTATTTTTTGAGGTGTTTATGAAAGCTGCGTTTTTTACCCTTGGCTGCAAGGTCAATCAATATGAAACACAGGAAATGACAGAGGCTTTGCGCCGCTACGGCTTCTTAATTGTGGACGAAAAAGAGGAGGCAGATGTCTATATTATCAATTCCTGTTCCGTCACAGCCGAGAGCGACAGAAAAACCCGGCAGGCCGTCCGGCACTTCCGCAAGCAAAACAGGGATGCCGTTGTGGTGCTCACAGGCTGCATGCCGCAGGCAAACAAAGAGGTGCCGCGCTTGCTGCCCGAGGCCGACATCATCATGGGCAACCGCAATAACAGTTCGCTGATTCAAAACATCCACACCTTTCTTGAGCGCCGTGAGCGCATTGTGGATTTGCTTGACCACAAGAAAGGGGAGGTCTTTTCAGGAACGCGGATTTCCGCGTTTGACGGCCACACGAGGGCTTTTGTGAAAATTCAGGACGGCTGCGACCGTTTTTGCTCTTATTGCATCATCCCCTATGCCCGCGGGCGCTCGCGCTCAAAGCCGCTTTGTGAAATCAAACAAGAGGTTGCGGCACTGGCGCAAAACGGATACGCTGAGGTTGTCTTTGTCGGCATCAACCTCTCGGCCTATGGCCGGGACATCGGTCTTGGCATTTGTGACGCCGTTGCGGCCGCCGCCGAAGTCAAGGGTATTCAGCGGGTGCGCCTTGGTTCGCTGGAGCCGGACCATATCACAGACGGGGTCTTGCAGGCATTGCGGTCAATTGAAAAGTTCTGCCCGCATTTTCACCTTTCGCTGCAAAGCGGCTCGAACGCTGTGCTGGGGCGTATGAACCGGCATTACACGGCGGAGGAATATCAAGCGCTTGCGCAAAAAATCCGTGCGGTCTTTGCAGACGCGTCTGTCACCACGGACATCATCGCGGGCTTTCCGGGCGAAACAGAAGAGGAATTTGCGCAAACGCTTGCGTTTGCAAAAGCCCTTCGTTTTGACAAGGCGCATATCTTTCCCTTTTCCGTGCGGCCGGGCACACGTGCGGCACAGATGGGCGGGCAGCTCGGCAAAGCGGCAAAGGCAGAGCGCTGCGCACGCCTGAGTGCCGTTTGTGAAGAGATTCGCGCAGAAATCTTTAGCGCGCAAATCGGCAAGACGCTTTCTGTGCTTGTAGAGTCCGCAAAAGAAAACAACACCACGGGCTACACAAAAAACTACACCCCTGTGACGCTCCGAAACACTGTGCTGCCGGCAGGGCAGACGGCTTTCGTGCGCGTGACGGGGGCGGATGCCGAGGGCTGCTATGGCGAAACGGAAGCCGCCGGTCAGGAATAAATCAAAAAGATAAATAATACCATAGAAGAGAGTCAGATAAGTAAAAAAAAGAGGAGTGGCGCAATGAATGATTTTGTTGGAAAAACCTGCCCCTATTGCAATAATGAGTTGCAAGAAACAGACGAGGTGGTGCTTTGCGGCAGTTGCGGCAGGCCCCACCACAAGGCTTGCTGGGCCGAAAACGGGGGCTGCACAACCTTTGGCTGCGATGGATCCGTTTCGCAAAACGGGGCCGCGGCATCCCCTGCGGGGTTAGAAGCAGAATCGCCGCCGCAAGCAGGGACTTTTTGCACATCCTGCGGTGCGCGGCAGGAAGCTTCAACCCGGTTTTGCGGCAATTGCGGCGCGTGCATAGATCCCCCGCAAGCGCACGCACAGAACGCCGGGCAAAACACAAGCGGTGGCCAGGCTTATTATGCGCCCCCATACGGTCAATCAAATGATTCATATGCACCGAATTTCAACCCCTTTAACGCGGCACTTGACCCCGAGGTGGAACAGTATATCGGTGAGAAACAAGAATATTATATGGACAAATTCAGAAAAATGAAGGAGCAGAACAAAAATGCCTCCTGGAACTGGTGCGCCTTTCTTTTTTCTACTTTTTGGTTTATTTATCGCAAAATGTATCTTTATGCACTTGCACTCTTTGCCGTAGGAATCCTTTTGTCCGCGTTTGATTTGATTGCAAATATTGCCATCAGTTTGGTTTGCGGCATTCTGGGAAACTATCTCTATATGGGGCATCTTGAAAAACTTGCCAAAGAAGGCAAACAACTGCCGGAGCCGTTAAAAGAGGATTTTGTGGCGTCCAAAAAAGGTGTGAACGTTGTTGCTGTAGGGCTTATCATCCTTGCCTATCTTGTTTTAATATCCATCAACTTTGCTGTTAGAGGTTTTGTGGGAATTTGATTACTTTGTTGATCTTGCTCTTGCTTTTTGCCGCCTATAAAACAATATACGGTCTGAAGGTTCCCGCGGCGATACAAATGGATGTCACGCAAAAAAAAACGCCGCAAGCGGACCGCGGCGTTTTTTATATTGTTCAATATCAAAGGCCAAGAAAAATTCGCAGATAGTTGAAATACACCTTGAGCATAAAGAAAAGGTCTTTCATGCGGTTTGCAAAGCTTTTGCTTTGCTCCGCGACGCTTTTTATTACGAGTGTGCCGCCTTTGTCCACAACTTCATGAAATTCGGCCGTCGTCATTTTTTCCGTGCTGCTGTTGGGGGAGTGAAACGCCATCATCAATTTGCCGTCAAGGGTTTCAAACAACATGGCATGGCCGCCGTCATGCTTAAAATAATTACTAAAGGGATAAAGCATTGCCGGTTGCTGCTTCCATTCGCCATCAATTTTTCCGTTTTTAGATTCGGCAATGCCCACGCTGTAACCGTTGATGCTGTTGTTTGACCAGAGCAGCAACAGTTTTCCGCTCTTTGTTTGATAGACGAACGGGCCGTCTGTGATGTTGCCCGTTGCCCAAACCACGGGTTTTGCTTTAAAAAGAGAAACGGGTTCGCTGATGAAATGCGAAAAATCATCGCTGAGCTTCGCCGCCGACATGTCGCCGATGCCGTCGGGCATGCTTGTCCATTCATGCACAAACACCATCCACGGCTGGCCGGCATCGTCCACAAAAAGAGTGCCGTCAATGCTGTCCCAATCTTTTGGGGTGATGTGCCCGTCTGAAATTTCTTCAAACGGCCCGATCGGGCTTGCCGAACGGAACACCGAGGTGCCGCGGTGGCCGGTGCTTTGTGCGTAATAAGACCCAAACAGATAAAACTGCCCGTTATAATGGTGAACCTCAGGCGCCCAAAACTGCTTGATTCCGTCGAAAGTTTCGTCTGCCTCAAACACATTGACCGGGCCCGCCCAATTTTCAAGGTCTTCACTGATGTAGCAGCCATAGCCGGCGGTAGTCGCAGCGCCCGTTCCATACATAAAATACAAATTGCCATAGACCAAAACATATGGATCGCGAATCGAAATTTCAGATGTTTTTTTTGTGTTCCGCATATCGACGATGGAGGGATCCGGCTCAAAAACAAAGCCGTCTTCAGCTTGCGCGGGTAACGAAGACACTGCAAGAAATCCGGCAGTTAAAAGCTGAAGCGCAAAAAGACCATAAACAAGTTTTTTCAGTTTCATAGTTCATTTTCCTTCCCTGATAAATTTTTGTTTTATATAGCCGATAGCTTCAAAAGTGTTCCGTATTTTGCGAGGATTTTTTTGTTTCCGAAAGGACAAAAGCACAGGAATACTTTCGTATTCCGAGCATTTTGAACGCATCGGGGGGCGGAAAAAGACCGCAAAAGTCGGAACGGCTTTGGGGCTAATCGGCTATATTATAGTAAGAACCTGCCGCAAAGTCAATTGCGGCAGGTTCTGATTTTTCATCATTGTTGAAAATAAGGCGGTTATTTTGTGCCAAAAATACGGTCGCCCGCGTCGCCGAGGCCGGGAACGATATAGCCGTGGTCATTGAGGCATTCGTCCTCAGCCGCCACATAAATATCAACGTCAGGGTGGGCGGCGGAAAGCGCGGCAAGCCCTTCGGGGGCGGCGATAATGCCCATAATTTTAATGGACTTCGGGTTCTGTTTCTTGATTAAAGACACCGCGTCAATGGCGGAGCCGCCGGTGGCGATCATGGGATCAAGCAAAATCACCTCGCGCTCGCCCACGTCGGCGGGCAGCTTGCAATAATATTCAACGGGCTTGAGCGTTTCAGGGTCGCGATAAAGGCCGATGTGCCCGACTCTTGCCGAGGGCAGCAGCGCAAGCACGCCGTCAACCATGCCTAAACCCGCTCGAAGGATCGGAACAAACGCAAGCTTTTTACCTGCGATGACCTTTGTTTTTGCCTTTGTAATCGGCGTGGTCACCGTCACTTCTTTCAGCGGCAGATCGCGCGTTGCCTCATAGCAGACGAGTGTGGCGATTTCGCCCACGATCTCTCTGAAATCCTTTGAGCTTGTGTGCTGGTTTCTGATGATTGAAAGCTTGTGCTGAATCAGCGGGTGGTCAAGCACCATAATTTTTCCCATAAATAGGCCTCCTGAATCCTTTGAACAAAATATAATATTATATAGCCGATCAACGTCAAAATCGACTCGTCTTTGCGGTCTTTTTTCCGAGCCGCTGCGTTGTTCTTCTTGCCGGCTCAAAAAAAATCCTCGCAAATCCTGAGCCACTTTTGAAGTTGATGGACTGTAATATAGCCGCATTACTTGCGGCGGATTATAAAGCCGATACCTGCGGCAATGCGAAAACGCAAAGCGTTTTCCTTAGTTCTGTGGATATTATAACATAAACAAATTATTGATTTTCAAGCGCAGAAATCATATCCACTCTTTTTTGATGGCGGCCACCCTCGAAATCAGAGCTTAAAAAAACGTCCACAAGTTCGCACGCGAGCCCGGGGCCGATCACACGGCTGCCAAGGCAAAGCACGTTTGCATCATTGTGAACGCGGGTGTATTTTGCGCTGAAATAGTCGGAGCAGGCGGCGGCGCGGATGCCCTTGATTTTGTTTGCCGCCATAGAAATGCCGATGCCTGTTCCGCAGCAAAGAACCCCGAGTTTGCATTCACCGCCGGTGATTTTTTCGCAGGCAAGAGCAGCCTGGGCCGGGTAGTCAGAGGCACATGCATCAAAAACCCCCACGTCAATATACGCGAGGTTGTGGTTGTCAAGATGCTTTCTGATTTCTTCTTTCAAGGAAAAGCCCGCATGGTCTGAACCGATTACAATCATAAAAGGAGCACTCACTCCGCAACGGAGTGTTACGCCCGCGTCACATCCTTTCCTTATTTTTAAAAAATACTGAATATACAGCTTTTTGAGTGATAAATGAATGTTAAGAACATGAAAAATCCTGTCGATTATTATATCACAATCACCGTGCTATGACAAGAAAAAATCAGAAATCCGGCGGAAAAAATATATTTTTATCGAGCATGATTTTTTATTTCAATAAAAGAGGCAGGGAAGCTTTTCAGCCGTCCTGCCTGTTTTTAATGACTTTGAGTCGAAAGAATTCTTCTCTCTCTTTTTCTTCAAGATAGTCGGTGATGAATTTGATTTTTGCCTCCAAATCGGGAATCACAACATTTTTCAGCGCGTTTGCGCGGCGCTGGATTTTTGAGATCGCGTCTGCCAAACGGTAAATGCTGTTTTCAAGCTCCGCCAGAATGACGGTGAGCTTTTTCACCTCGTGAAAGCAGCGGTATGCATAATCCAAGTCTGAATTCGTATTAAAAAAACCGTATGAGAGGGTAAGAGAGCGGTTATTATAGTTCACAATCGGAATATCAACGCCCATGACGCTTTTGAATCGAATCGAAACATTTTCGTCAATCGGCACGGCGGCCGCAATGTCGTCAATCACGCCAAGCTCGATGTTTGCCTTTTGCAGCGCGGCATAGGCGTTTTGAAAGGTCTCAGACATGGTTGTGCGGATATCCTGAAACTTTTCAATCAAAAGCATCATTTCACGAATGAGGATATTGCGCTTTTTGTCAAGCAAATTAAAGCCTGTGGAGGAAAGCGCAAGAGATTTTTTTGTTGCGATTAAATTGCTTTTAGTGGGAAAAACCTGTTTACTCACGCCCTGTTCCTCCTTTTTTTAATAATAATGAACTTATTCTATTCCGAAGCGTTTGCGTGCGGCCTCGTGGTCATAATACTGGTTGAGGGTTTCGTCGTCCACCCGGTCGAGCGCGCCGCGCGGCAAAACCGAAAGGATGGACCACCCGAGGTCAAGGGTTTCTTCAATCGAGCGGTTTTCCGTAAAGGGCTGAGAAATAAAACGCTGTTCAAACAGCTCGCCGAAGCGCATGAACTGCCTGTCGCTCTGCGTCAGTTCCTCTTCGCCGATCACTGCGGCAAGGGCGCGGATATCCTGCACATTGGCATAGGCCGCGAACAGCTGGTTTGCCACTGCGGAATGATCTTTTCGCGTGAATCCTTCGCCGATGCCGTCCTTCATCAATCGCGAAAGAGAGGGCAGCGTTGAAACGGGGGGATAAATGCCGGTTTGGTCAAGCGTGCGGTCAAGTACGATTTGCCCTTCTGTGATATATCCCGTGAGGTCTGGCACCGGGTGGGTGATGTCGTCGTTGGGCATGGTGAGAATCGGTAGCTGGGTCACAGAGCCCTGTGCGCCGTCCGCAACGCCCGCGCGCTCATAAAGTGAGGCGAGGTCGGAATATAAATAGCCCGGAAAGCCTTTTCTGCCAGGGATTTCTCCCTTTGAGGAGCTGAATTCGCGCAATGCCTCACAATAGGAGGTCATGTCTGTGGTAATCACCAGAATGTGCATGTTTTTTTCAAACGCAAGATATTCGGCAACCGTCAGCGCGCAGCGGGGGGTCAGGATGCGCTCAATAATGGGGTCGTTTGAAAGGTTGAGGAACATCACGACCTTATCCATAACGCCCGCCTCTTCAAACGAACGGCGGAAATAGTCCGCGACATCGTTTTTCACGCCCATAGCCGCAAACACAATCGCGAAGCGCCCGCCGGAGTCCTCAGAAATATTCGATTGCCGCACGATCTGTACGGCAAGCTTGTCATGCTGCATGCCCGCGCCCGAAAAGATGGGCAGCTTTTGCCCGCGAATCAGCGTCATCAGGCAGTCGATCGACGAAATGCCGGTGTTGATATAGTTTTGGGGATAAACGCGCGAAACAGGATTCATCGGCTGGCCGTTGATGTCGAGCCGTTTTTCGGCATAGACTTCACCTAGCCCGTCAAGCGGGCGGCCGGAGCCGTTAAAAACACGGCCGAGAATTTCTTCTGAAAGCGGCATCTTCATCGGCTCACCGAAGAATTTTACCGTGCAGTTGTTTAAGGAAAGGTTGCTCGTGCCCTCAAAAACCTGAATGATGCAGGTGCTGCCCGCAATCTGCACAACTCTGCCAAGACGGGCTGTGCCGTTATTCAGTTTCAACTCGACCAACTCGTCAAAGCCCACATCGGGAACATTCTCAAGCGCAACCAGCGGGCCGTTGATTTCGTTGAGGCCCAGTATTTGAATGCTCATGCGAATCACCCTTTCTGTGATATCAGTTTTTCAATTGCTTCGTCAACCTGTTTATAATAGCGATCAAACAACGCGAGGTTATCGTTTGGAATATCGTATTTCATTTTAATAATGGTTTCGAACAGGTC
The DNA here is from genome assembly GCA_031270605.1 of Oscillospiraceae bacterium. Classification (GTDB taxonomy): domain Bacteria; phylum Bacillota; class Clostridia; order Oscillospirales; family Acutalibacteraceae; genus JAISXG01. Next base: position 8,397 of record JAISXG010000016.1, read on the forward strand.
GGTTCGCGCAATGTCTGAAAAAATTGCGCCGTGCGCGAGCGCGTCCTTTAATTTGTTGTATAGATAAAGAATAATGCCCATCATTTTCAGCTGCTTTTCCATCGGAACGAAAGTGTCATCCTTATGAAACGCGTTCTGCTGCAAAAATCCCACGCGCACAAGCTTTGCCGTTTCAATCACAAGCTTTTGGTCGTCCGGCAAAACGTCTGAGCCGATGAGCTTCACGATTTCCATCAGCTTATTTTCTTCATGCAGGATGTTTGCGATAGCCTGACGGTGGGGCAGAAAGCTTTTGTCCACATTGGTTTCATACCACGCTGACAGGTCGTCGATATATTCGCTGTAGCTCGTCGTCCAGTTAATCGCCGGGTAGTGGCGGGCATAGGCGAGGGATTTGTCAAGCGCCCAGAAGCAGCGCACAAAGCGCTTGGTGTTCTGGGTGACAGGCTCCGAAAAGTCCGCGCCCTGCGGTGAAACCGCGCCGATAATGGAAACCGAGCCGTCTTTGCCCGAAAGGGTGGTGACATAACCCGCGCGCTCATAGAACTGTGAAATGCGCGAGGGGAGATAGGCGGGGAAGCCCTCCTCCGCGGGCATTTCTTCCAAGCGGCCGGAAATCTCGCGCAGCGCCTCCGCCCAGCGCGAGGTGGAGTCCGCCATAATGGCCACATGATAGCCCATGTCACGGTAATATTCCGCGAGGGTAATGCCGGTGTAGATGGAAGCCTCACGCGCCGCCACTGGCATGTTTGAGGTGTTGGCAATCAACACCGTGCGTGCTGTAAGTGAAGCGCCGGACTTCGGGTCAATCAGGCTTGAAAATTCGTCAAGCACCTGCGTCATTTCATTGCCGCGCTCGCCGCAACCGACATAAACGATAATATCCGCGTCGCACCACTTTGCGAGCTGGTGCTGGGTCATGGTTTTGCCTGTGCCGAAGCCGCCGGGGATGGCCGCCGTGCCGCCCTTCGCAATGGGGAACATGGTGTCGATGATGCGCTGGCCTGTGATGAGAGGCATGGAAATCGGCAGGCGCTCGCGAATGGGGCGCGACTGGCGGATGGGCCACTTTTGCGCAAGGGTTAAGGTGTGAACGGCGCCGTTTGCGTCTTTCACCGTCACTAAGGTATCTTTTATGGTATATTTACCGTTTTCAGCAACAAAAATGATTTCGCCGTTGATGTCAGATGGCACGATGCAGCGGTGCTCAATCAGACTTGTTTCAGGGCAGGTGGCATAGGTCATGCCTCCGTCAAGTATATCTCCTTTACGCACTGGAATTGAAACATCCCAGAGCCGTGCTTCGTCAAGGGATGGAATGTTACAGCCCTCTTCAATATAAATGCCCGAAAGTGCCTTGATTTTTTGCAGCGGGCGCTCGATGCCGTCAAAGATGTTTTCAAGAATGCCGGGGCCAAGCGTTGCGCACAGGGGGGAACCCGTGCCGGTGACCGGCTCGCCCGGGTGCAGGCCCGTGGTGGATTCATAGACCTGAATGGTCGTATAGTCGCTTGAAATGGAGATGACCTCGCCGATGAGGTTTTTGTTGCCGACATAAACCATTTCCATCATGGCAAAATCCTTGGTGTCTTTCACTTTTATGACGGGACCGTTAATGGAAAAAACCGTGTTTGCGCTCAAGCTCGGGCACCTCCTTCTCAAAATTGAATGCTGAATTGCGCATTATTGAAAAATTCTTTTTTTTGTTCTTCAAACACCGCGTCCAGGGATGCGTCCGCCAGAACATGCAGACGTTCGTTCATCAACAGAATGCCGCCGAGCAAAATGGTTTTGGACTCAGAAACCTCGCAGGGCACGCCGAACGCGGCCTGAATGTCCGTCGCGAAGTGTAGGTCCTCGCCGCGCAGCAGGAGCTTTGTGCCGTCCTCTTTGCAGACAGAGGCAAGCTCCGCAGCCTTAGAGAGCAAAAAATCTTTATAGGCAAGGGATGCGGAGAACGCAAGCAGGTTTTCTTTGACCTTTTCAAAAATCGCGTTGCGGTGCGCCTCGCGTTTTGCATAGAGCCGCTTTTTATAATCGGTCTTTGCCTTTGAAAACTCGCGTGCGTTCTGGGCGCGCAGTAAACCCGCCTGATGCTTTACCGCGTCCTCGTTGTCACAGCTGAGCAGGTCTTCATAGTTTTGCAGCTCCGAAGCCTTGAATTCCTCGAACTCTGTTTCTATATTTTTGCATTTTTCTTCCACATTGTGCATGATGCTTTCTTCAAAGCGCGCAAGCTTTCGGAGAATTGAATGGTCTAAATTTGGCATATCGTTCTATCCTTTCCAAGATGACAGGACAAGCAGGGCAATCAATTGAACTTGATTCCAATGGCCTCGGCAATATATTCCTCCAGCGATGCGGTAATGTGCTCTTCACCGTGGCGGTCGGGAATTTCAACAAGCAGGGGCCTTCTTGTGTTCAGCTTTAAATCCCGGATGATATCGGGGCACAGCCGCGAAAGCTTTTCCGTCAGCAGGAGAATGGCGATTGCGGGGTCTTGCCGGACCTCCTCGATCGCCTCTTTGAGTTCATCCTCTTCATGCACAACGCGACCGTCTATGCCCGCGAGACGCATGCCCAGCAGGGTGTCGGTATTGTCGCTGATCAGGTAGAATTCCATATGAATGCAAAGTCCTTTCGTGGGCGGGAATTTATAGCTTGTTGATAATCAGAATAGAAATCAGCAGGCCGTAAACCGCGATGCCTTCGCCAAGAACAACGAAGATGATTGCCTTGCCGAAGGATTTCGGATTTTCTGAAATCGCCCCGATTGCGGCGGGCGCGCCGGCTGCCACGGCGATACCCGCGCCGAGAGAAGCAAGACCGGTAACGAGCGCGGCGGCAAGAAAGCCCATGCCCTGCGCGCTGGTGCCGGTGATGGCGCCGGCTGCCGTTTCTTCTTCAGGCGCCTGTTCATTCACCGTGGTGGGTGTGTCAACAGAAGCTTCCGCCCGCAGTGAAAACGAAGAAAGCGCAAAAGAGATGCTGAACACGCAGAGCAATGCAAACATGCAGGCATTGCAGGCAAAACGCCTTTTGGCCTGTTTTTTTGTTGTTACACCGCCCTTAAAGGGCAAAAAGGGAAGCGCGAGCAAGCCAAAAAATAAAAGGGGAAGCGCAAATAAAAACAGTTTCATAATGATCCTCCAAACAACCAATTAAAATGAATGGTTATGAATTTGATTTATCGGTTAATGAAATAAAGGGTTTGCCCTGACCGTCAAAATAGCGGCTGAACAGCTCATAAAATTCGAGCCTCAGAATCTGAATGCCGACAATAAAACCTTCGAGCGCCATAACGAAGAGGTTGCCGATAATCAGCACAAGAATGCTTGTCGAGCCCCGGAACATTTCGGTCAAGGTCAGCACAACCGCCATCATACCGGCGTGGCTGATGATGAAGCCGCCCACACGCAAAAAAGAAAGGGTGTTTGTGACAAAGCTCAGAAGCACTTCGAGCAGTTCAAAAATGCCTTCGATCAAAAAGCTGCCGATCCCGTCTTCGGGCTTGATATCCTTGCTTTTTTTTGCAATTTTGCCAAGCGGGTGCTTGAGAAAAATGAACAACAGGGGAATCACAATAAAGCAAATGATGTAAACCGGCGTGAACAGGTTTTTTTCTGAGGTGATACGGGCGATGATGCCGATTAACACCGAAGAGTAAAAAACCAACCCCGCAATGCCGTTGTTTGAAAAAACGGCACGTTCATAATTCTTTTGCTTAAAACCGAGCACGATATTCATGAACATGGAGGAGATAATCAACACAACGCCCAAGCCGATTGCTGTAACGAGCAACGTGTTGATGGTGGAGGCCGCCATAACCTCAACGGGTTTTCCGGCAAGGCCGAGCACCTTAATATAAAACGGGTCAAGCACATGCTCAAGGCCAAAAACCGAGCCGTAAACCAATCCAAACGCCGCGGAGGAAGCACCGATACGCATCAGGATTCTGCCAAACTCCATTTTTTTGAGTTTCCACAGCAAAAAGCCGAGGAGCGAGATAACGACTCCCTGCCCAAGGTCGCCGAACATAATCCCGAACAATAGCATGTAGGTAATACCCACGAAAGGGGTCGGGTCAATGTCGTCATAGGAGGGCGTACCATACATTTCAACAAACATTTCAAAGGGCTTTAAGAGCCGGATATTCTTGAGCTTTGTCGGGATGGTTAGGCGTTTGTCGCTGTCAGGCGGTTTGAACTCCACCGCAAGCCCCGCAACTTCTGCAAAGTGTTCTGTGAACGCCCGCTCATTTTTTGCGGGCAAAAAGCCCACAAGGTGAAACTGGTTTTGATAAACCACAACGTATTTTCGCAAATCATAGGAGTCATTCAAAAATGAAATACGCATGTACGCTCTTTGGAAGGCCTCCAGATTGTTTGTGATGAGCTTTGTGATCTGCTCATTCACATCCACAAGCTTTTGCTTTTTCGCTTCCATATTTGCCGTGATATTCAACTTCGCGAATTCGGGCGTGCCGTGCACGGAATCGGGAATCCAGACGCGTTCAAAATACAAAGAGGCAAACAGCTCGTCGATTTCCACACGGTGCTCCCATGTTGTGAAATAAGCGCCCCAATAATAATCCTTTTCTTCGCTGAATTGCAGGAAGAAAAACATGCGGTCGGAATAATATTTTAATTTCGAGAAGCTGTCGACGGGTAGCCGCCCAAAACGCACTTCAACGTATTTGCAGGCGAAAATATCGTCAAGGCTCACGTTAAGGCTTTTGAGGTGCTCTATTTGCACCAATGCGGAGCTGCTTTGCTCAATTTCGGTTTGCAACCGGTTGCGTTCCTGTGCGAGTGCCGTGAGCTCATCCTTGAATTTTGAAATAAAGCCCTCGATTTCATCGCGGTCCGCGGCGTGATTGGCGGAATGGATGCGCTCAAAATACAAAGAATAGAAAAAGTCGTCAACCTGTACGCGGTATTTCTGGGTTGTAAAATACACACCCCAAACATAGTTATTTTCTGCACGCAGAGAAAAGAAGAACAGCGGGTTGTCTTTGTGATTTTCTATTTTAGCGAGGTTTTCCGCAGGCATGCGCCCGAAGCGGACGACCAGATAGCTTTGGGCGAACAAATCCTCAAAATCTGCGTTGGGGCCGCGCGCGTTTTCTTTTTGCATCAGCTCGGCGGCGCTTTTTTCAATTTCCTGCAAAAGCACTTTTTTTTCTCGATCAGTGTCCGATATTTCTTCTTTGCATTTCGCGAGAAGCTCCTGAATTTCATCCCTGTGCAAAAACGGATTGGAGTTTTGCCACGAAGGCAAAGAAATGCCCGCCGTTTCGGCCAGGTCCTTCATCCCGGAAAGGGTAGCCTTATAAGGGCTTTCCTGCACGATTTGCGTAATGCCATGAATTTTTCCTGAAAAGGCCGAGAGCTGTTCAGGGTGAAAGCTTTCAACGTTGAGGCAACGCTCCAGCGTTTCATCCAGAATTTCCATGCCGCCGGTGAGCTGAACCAGCGACATTTTCTCAATTGCCATGTTATGACCATCCTTTCGGTGTCAGGCAAAAGCTTTGCCTCGCGGTGCGAGAGCTTGCATGCCTGGCGGCCATGCAAAAAACAAAACTTATGTTCTTTCACCCAAAACCGTTTGCGATCCGGTGAAAGCAAGCCTTTGCTGTATAATTATCGATTCAATATATCAAAACAGTTCCGCAGACCCTAGGCCTTGTTTGTAAAATAGGAATTTGCGGAAAAATCTCTCGCTTTTGGGCAAGTTGTCATTTTACAAACAAGGCCTAAATAATCATCTTTTTAATCTCTTCATGCGGCACACCGTAGCGTATTCCTTCAATGATTGTGGTGATGTTGGCGATTTCAACCATGCTCAGGATCATATAGGACACAAACACCGTGGCCGTGCTCTGCGAAAAGCGCAAATAATTGCGGCAGAGATTGTATCGTATGCGGTTGAGCTCATATTCAATAAAGATGTTGTCTTTGCCGTTTGTGTATTTGACATAGGGCGAATGCACCAGTGCGTCCCGCGCCTTATCAATGTCGGGCGATTCAATCAGTTCATCCATGAACCGTTTGGGAATGCGGTCGTTTGTGGGCAGCATGCTCTTTCGGATTTCAGCGTAAGGCGTCTTGGGAAAATAGGCCTTATAGCGCAAAATATTGTTGATGTTGGTCAGCTCGGTATAGGTGTCAAAAATTTCATTGAGCTGCAGTGCGGTTTTTTTTGAAAATTTCTTTTTGATCTGTTCCTTGAGGCCGGTATAATAAAAGCTTTGCAGCGCCACCTCACAGCGGGTGTAGTCAATGAGTTCGGCGCCCACAGGCCGAAACTGCCGCAGCAGATTGGCATAGGGCGTTTTTGCCAAAAGAGCGAGCAAGCCGTCAAAATCGCGCACATTCGCCAGAGAAAGAAAGCTGAACGCCGCCTTTTTTTCAATAAAAGCGGGATATTGCAGAATATATTCCTCGGGGCGGCGCGTGTTCAAAAGGCGGATCATCTGCAAAATCTGGTCAATTTCAACCTCTTTCACAACATAGTCATAAAAGCTCTCTTTTTGAAACTCATAGCGCATCAGGCTCAGATAACGGTTAAAACGCGTTTTTCTGAGCATGTTTTCAAGCTGCCCCCTATGAATAGAGCCGGGCTGAACCGCTGAAAGCGCCTCACTGTAGCCCGTCTCGTCTTTGAGGTATGCGGCAACCTCGGCAACCGTTTTTTTTTGCATTAAGGCGCGATATTGCTCCTCGGTGAGCCTTTTTCCGTACATGGCCTTGATTTTTGTCATAATCGCGCCGTCGGATAAGGATGTCATCATAGAGATTCTTCCTTCCCCCGCTGTTAAACCGCCTTTGAAGCGGTCAAACAGGCCGTTGTAATGCTTACCACGAATGAATCAAAATTCTGCGCAAAGACAGCGTCGAGTCTTTTTTCATTCTCTAAAAAATCCGCTTCCAGCGCTTTGAGCTTTGCGTTCAACTCGTCCTTCAGCGTTTGTTTTTGTTGATAGATTTCGTCCTGTATATTGCAGGTTGCGTTATTTAAAAGATCATCCTTTTGCCGTGCCAGCTGCTGTTTTGCCTCATCGCGCTGCCGCTCCGCCGCCTCTACGGCGTCTTTGGCCTTGCGGTCAAGCCTTATGAGCTCATTGATAATCGAATCCATGAAAAAAACCTCTTTTCAACCATGCGTAAAAGGCGGATTTTGCGTGTTGCAACCGGTTGCGCCGCCGTTTGAATACTCTATTTTCCGGTTGAGGTATGTGCTCAATATTACTCCTATCATTTTGTTAAAACAAGAGTAAATATGCGAGAAAAGTTAACATTTTTTCTTATAATTTTAACACTTTTAAACAATTTTATGCTAAATATAGAAAAAGCATAAAGAATTAAGGAAAAAAAAGAGAAAACCGAAGGGTCTTCTCTATATCTCATAATAACGTATCAAATAAAGCGGGGTCAGGGTTTGGAATGACGACACTCGTCATCAGCATACCCTCGGCATTTGCGTCCGCCTCGCCCGCGTCGACAGCGGCCTTCACGGCGGCGACCGTGCCGGTGAGCACAACGAAGGATTTGCCGCCGATGCCCGTGCCCAAACGAATCGTCAGCAGCTCGACCTCGGCCGCCTTCACCGCGGCGTCGGCTGCGTAAACAGAGGCGGTGATGCTGAAAAACTCCATGACTCCGACAGCCCCGTTTTCAGAGAGCGGAGCCGCACCGTGAATCGCGCGGATGACCTGCGGGTGCAGGCGGGGGATCACACAGCCGTCCACCACATAGGTGCCGCCCGTTTGCCGGCCCGCGTCCATCGCGGCCTGCACGGCGGCGACCTCGCCTGTGAAAAAAATCTGATATTTCCCCGGGCAGCTTGCCTGCGCAAACACAAGGCGGACCTCGGCGGTTTTCAGGATGATATCTGCCGTTTCGATGCCCTTTGCGATGCTGTTCAATTCTAAAAATCCGATTGCGTTCAGCATATACTACTCCTTAGCCTCTATCATAATCGCTTTTTCATCAACCGAAACCACAGTGCCCGCAACGGGGGCGTGGAGGTTTGCGCCCAAGCCGTTTTCGGGGCAGGCTGCAATCAACTGGCCTCGGGCCACCTTCTCGCCTTGCGAAACAACCGGCAAGGCGGGCTTGCCGATGTGCTGCCGCAGGGGCAGCGTGAGTATTTTGGCAGTTTGCTCAAAAAAGCTGAAATTCTCGATTTTTGTGAAGTCGCCGACCCCGGCGCGCACGGCGGCACGCTTTGTGGGAACCTTCCGGCTCTCTCTGTCCTGATGCGGGGCCGGCTCTTCACCTGTTTTTTCATAGCGAATGCCGCTTTGGGCAAAAAGCTGTTTTAATATCATATTCACCTTGCGCGGCTGCAGCTGCATGGGGCAGGCGAAAAGCTCGCATACGCCGCATTCGCAGCACAGCAATGCATGACGGGCCTCGGGGAGTTCCAGCGCGTCATCGAAACTGCCGCAGGATGAAAGCGCGCGCATCACGCGGTGCGGCTCCAGCGGGTGCCCAAGCAGATAGCGCGGACAGAGTTCTGTGCAAAAGGTGCATTGAATGCATGCGGCCCTTGCGCGGTTGAGCGTGTGGCGCAGGTTGCTTTCTTGATAAGATAACAACCTGTTTTCTGCGGGCAAAATGACGATACCCGAGGTGGTTTTGGTGACGGGCGTAAGCGCGGCTTCTTTTTTTGAGATGATTTTCCCCATCATCGGGCCGCCCAAAAGCACACAATAGTCTTGATTTTTTGCGCCGCCCGCGGTCGCGATGCACTCGTTGATGCCCGCTCCTAAAGGCGTGTGAATCACGCAAGGATTGCTGACAAGCCCGGTGACTGTTAAATATTTTTCTGTGAAAGGAGTGCCGTCCAAAGCGCCCGCCACGGCGCAAACGGTCGCAATGTTTGAAACCACCGCGCCAACATCAAGGGGGATGCCACCGGGCGGCACTGTGCGCCCCGTGACCTCATGCACAATCATCTGTTCGTCACCCGCAGGATAAAAAGAAGCCATTTTGAAAATGCTGATCGTTGTTTTTTGTTCGGTAATGGCTTGTTCAAGGGCGCGGATCTCCCGCGCATAGCTTGTCTTGAGGGCAATGACGGCGTGCGAGGCACAAAGATGCGCCGCGATGGCCGAGGCGGCACGCACAATATCGCCGGCTTTATGAATCATCAGCCAGCGGTCGGTATAGAGCAACGGCTCGCATTCCGCGCCGTTAAGAATAAAATATTCGGTTTTGGTGTTCAGCTTTACATGGGTGGGAAAGCCCGCGCCGCCGCAGCCCACAATGCCCGCATTGAAAATCTGATTGATGAAATCCATAACACTCAAGTCCTTTGAATGCTTTCTTTATCCACTTCCAATGAGTCGATAATGCCGACAATGGCGCAGTCGACCGGCACATTGTCTTTGCCAAAGGCGCGGCGCGCCGTGCTGCCATAGACAACAAGCACTCTCTCGCCGATGCCCGCGCCCACCGCGTCCGCAGCAACGAAAACCGTGCCCGCCTTTTTGCCGGGCATTTCTTCCTGAACGACCATCAGCTTCATGCCGCTGAGGGTTTCTTCTTTTTTTGTGGCCCAGACATTTCCCACAACTTTGCAGATCATCATAAGGCATACTCCTTATTCAACATGTTCTATAATAATGCCCGCCTCGCGCAATGCGTCTTTCGCAGAGGGGGTTATGATGGTTTTCTTTGTAATACGAAGGTTTTTTGCGCCGGACTGCGCAAAGCGCCTTGCCGCCTCTTCGGTGAGGAGCTTATCCGTTACCGCGGCGGGGGGGGATGGCGTTTGCAAGCAATCATTTTTGCAGGGAGGTGCGGCAGTGATGCTGATGACAGTGCCGCGGTCGCCCTCTTTGAGCGCGCAGGCGTTGGCTTCGTCAAAATCCAGGTGCATGGCGAGGGCAAAGGAGCCCTTCACGCGCACCGCGACCTCGTGAAAGGTGAGCGGGCGGCGGGTTTGCACATGCACGTCCACAGTGTCGCCGTTCTTCACGCCAAACCGGCTTGCGTCTGAAGGAGTCATATGAATATGGTTTTTTGCGGCAATGACGCAGCCTTTCGCGAAAACAGAGCCGCAGCGGCCAACGAGCGTGACATCCGCCGCGCCGGTTAAATCGCCCGAAAGATTCACGGGAATATCAAGCCCTAAAACACGCGCATCCGTGAGTGACAGTTCAACCTGAGTCTGTTCCCGTTCCGGTCCCAAAACCGCAACCGAGGCAAGCTCTCCCTTTTGCGTCACAAGCTTCACTCTTTCTTGCGCCAAAAATTCCCCGGGCTGTGAGAGGGGGCGGCAGGGGGTTAGGCGTGCACCTTTGCCGAACAGCAGCTCCACGGTGGCCTTGTCAAGGTGAACATGGCGCGCCGAAGCTTCAAGGGGAATGGCCTGACCTGTGGCAGACGGTCGCGCAGAAATTGCGTATTTGGTTTGCGCATTCTGCGGCGGGGGCTGAAGAATCGGTGTGTCCGCGTTGGTTTTTTGCAGCGTGGCCACAACTTTTTCAATAATCAGATTCAACTGTTCCTGATCCATTATTCCTCCCCCCTTTCATAATAATAGCTCGCCAGCAGTCGGCAGAAGAGGATATAAACACAGCTGCTCAGGCGGTTTAATCCCAGCAAAATATCCTCGCGCTCATAGAAGCCGGGGCGCGAAAACGCGTCGATGCCCGCAAGCTCAGTCACGCGTACCTGTGTGCGCAGGCGGTTGAGCTTCATGGCGAGAGTGCCCATGGAATGATGGGGAACCGGGTGGGGAATGCCGATTTCGCGTTCGACATCATGCGATGCCTCACGGATTTTTGCGGCATTCATGCCAAGCAGCATGATGTCGGGGAGCGGTCTGCCCGTGACCTCGCAGCCGAGAATCTCTTTTGTGAAACGCAGCAGTTCACTCAAATCAAGAACCAATGCGTCAAGCCCCTGCGCTTGCGCCAGGACCTGCGCCTCCAAAAACTCCGCCTCAAGGCAGTCAATCTGCCCGCGAAATTTGATTTGCGGGTGATTTTTCACCACAAGCGCGTTGCCGTGCAGGTGGGTCATGTATTCCGGTTTTTCGGCATATCCCTCGCCCGTAATCGCATCCACAAATTTTTTGTCGCCCAGCCCAAACGGGGTTTTGGGCATAGTTTCACGAGCGCCGGGCGCCGTGTTTGAAAAAACAACACGGATGCCGCGCTCTTTTAAATATTCTTCCGCAAGCGGTGTGAGCGCCGTGCCTTTTGGCAGGGGCAGCTCTTTTTGTGTGTAGTCAATACACATCGCCCGCAGTTCGCTTTCTGTGAGAATTTTCATCGCTCAGCCCGCTTAGTTTTTGTCGCTGTTTGCAAGCGTGGGCAGAATCATTTCAACTTCGCTGTGGGGGCGGGGGATGACGTGCACGCTGACAAGCTCGCCGATTTTTGAAGCCGCCTGCGCGCCCGCGTCCGTCGCCGCCTTGACTGCGCCCACGTCGCCGCGCACAAACACGGTGACAAGCCCGCCGCCGACGTGCACCTTGCCGATGAGGGTGACGTTTGCCGCCTTGACCATCGCGTCTGCCGCTTCAATTGAGCCTACAAGACCCTTTGTTTCGACCATGCCGAGCGCTAATAATTTTTCAGCCATAATTCTTTCCTCTTTCAATTTAATTTTTATCGCTGGTTTCAAGCGCGGGTAAAATCATCTCGACTTCGCCATGGGGGCGCGGGATGACATGCACGCTGACAAGCTCGCCGATTTTTGAGGCCGCTTGCGCGCCCGCGTCCGTTGCCGCCTTGACCGCGCCCACGTCACCGCGCACCATAACCGTGACAAGCCCGCCGCCGACGTGCACCTTGCCGATGAGGGCGACGTTTGCCGCCTTGACCATTGCGTCTGCCGCTTCAATCGAGCCCACAAGACCCTTTGTTTCAATCATACCCAGTGCCTGCAAATTTTCTGCCATTAGAATAACCGTCCTTTCATGGTTGCGTTTTCTCACTCAAAACGCCGTATTGCTTTGATGGATCAATGTATATTCAGTTTTTCCATTACTGCCTTTGTAATCGCCGCAATTTCAGCCTTTGTGATGCCTGCTGTTTCTTGCTGCGGGGGAGCTGCAACTGCTTCGCCCTGCCCGCGCAGGTCGGCAAGTTCGCGCACACCCTGCGCAATCCTGCGGATGTTGATGAGATTGAGGGGGGTCACGTTATCTGACGTTGCGCTGCCGCCCACAGCGCCGCAGCCGAGTGTCAGCGCCGGTGCCAATGCCGTTGTTGCGCCCACGCCGCCGAGCGCTGCGGGGGTATTGACGAGTAGGCGTGAAATCGGTTTTTTGAGCGCGAATTCGCGAATTACCGCGTCGTTTTCACTGTGAATCGTCATGGTGTGGCCGATGCCTTCATTATTGAGAATTTCAATACAGCGCAGGCATGCGGACTCCCAACCGTCTTCCGTATAAAAAGCCAGGATGGGGCAGAGCTTTTCACGCGAATAGGGGTTTTTGCAGCTCACAGTAGTCTGCTCTGAAACAAGGACGCGTGTGCCGGGAGAAACAGGAATTCCCGCCATGTCCGCAAGCGTCCCGGCACTTTTGCCCACAATCTGCGGGTTCATGGTGCCATTTGCGCGCAAAAGCAGCTTACCGAGCCGCTCACTTTCTTCAGGGGAGAGGAAATATCCGCCCTGCGCCCTGACCTCCGCAACGACCTTGTCTTTAATACAGCTTTCGGTGACGATGCTCTGTTCAGAGCTGCAGATTGTGCCGTTGTCAAAGGTTTTGCTGTCAAAAATCCGGCTGACCGCGAGGGGGATGTTCGCCGACCGCTCAATGAATGCGGGGCCGTTGCCGGGGCCGACACCAATGGCCGGGTTGCCGGAGCTGTAGGCCGCGTGCACCATCGCCTCGCCGCCAGTGGCGAGAATCAGCCCGATGTCGGGGTGGCGCATGAGGGTGCTGGTTGCTTCCATTGTTGTTAAGGATATGGACTGCACAATATGCTCGGGCGCGCCCGCCTTGGCCGCGGCAGCTTGAATGATGCGCACAGTTTCAAGGATGCACTCCTTCGCGCCGGGGTGGGGGCTGAACACGACCGCGTTGCCCGCCTTGAGGGAGATAATGGCTTTATACATGGTGGTGGATGTTGGATTTGTGGAGGGGATCAGCGCCGCGATGATGCCCATCGGCACGGCGACTTCAAAAATGCCCGCCGCGGGATCCTCAGAAATAATGCCCACGGTTTTCATGTCTTTGCAATACGCATAGGTCATTTTGCTGCCGAGCATGTTTTTGAGCACCTTGTCTTGCCACACGCCGAAACCCGTTTCCTGCACGGCCATTTTTGCAAGGCGCTCGGCGTTTGCCGCGCAGTCTTCGGCAATTGCTTTTATGATGCCGTCAATTTGCGGCTGAGAGTATTCCGCAATCTGTTTCTGGGCTGTTTTTGCACGGCGGATAATGTCGCGCACTTCTTGGATCGACTGCAAGTCATGGTCAAACTGCATAGAGCGCTCCTTTCGGAATTATCTGTTTTTCTTATATTGATTAATAAAAATCAGTCAATAATCGGTTTTCGGGCAACCTTGCAAACCGCTTCGGCAAAGGCCTCGCATGCCGCGCGGCATGCCGCCTGGTCGCCCGTCAGCAGGCCCCCCGCAAAGTTTGTTTCACTGGGCGGGCCATAAAACACATTCATTTCGACTTCAGCGCTTTTGAGTGCCGCGTCAAGGCCGCAAACCGCCTCCTGCGGGGGGGCGATGAGATAAGCCATCGCCGTGCCCTCCGGCACACCGGCCTGTTCGGAAAGATACCGCCCTGTTCTTGAAATACAGTGGGCGAAATACACAACAGAATTGTCAGCGTTGGCGCTGACGAAGTGCGCGTCCTCATGGATATAGGTCACCGCCGCGTCAAGGCCGCTGCGCACCTCGGCGGGGTCTGCCGCCGCGAGAATGCCGATGAACTCGCCCGCAAGGCGTGTGGATGCATTGCCCGCGCCCGCATACATGCTGCGGGCATAGAGCACGCGCACCGCCGCCTTTTTAGTGGCCTCGTCAAGCGCGGCATAGGAGACATCATCGCTGTCTGTTGTGATGATGCCGAGACTGCGCTCATCCTCCCCGGCACCCAGTGCCATCAACAGCGCATTGTCTGCGTTGGGTATGATTTGCACGCTTAACACTTTTGTTTGAATCGGGTCGTTCGTCATGGCCTTCTCCCACATTATTGATTATTTTAAATTTACGCCGCTTGCTTGCTGCTCAATCATTTTTACAACAAGGTCGGCAATGTATGCGCCCGCTTCTGCGGCGGGGGTGCCGCCCGAATAGATGTTTGACACGACAGTGCGGTTCGCCTCAGGCATGCCCACGGTGGGCTTGTATGCGATGTATGCGCTCATGCTTTCTGCTGAGCCAAGGCCGGGGCGCTCGCCGATAAGGGTGCAGATTACCTTGCAGCCAAGGGCTTCCGCCAGTGTGTCCTGCGCCGCCACGCGGCCGTATTTTACAAAAAACGGGGTGCCGGCCGAAAGGCCGTGTATGGCGAGAGCGTCGTTCAGGACAGGCAAAATGTTTGCGAGATTTGCCTCAATCGCACGGGAGCTAAGACCATCCGACGCAAAAATTTGCACGTCTGCGCCTGTTTTGCACTTTTGCAGCAGCTCGTTCAGGGTTTCTTGTTCAAATATTTTACCAAGGTCCGGGCGGGTGAGATGCTCGTTACGGTTTGTGCATTTTGTTTGAACCGCGAACAGTCCCAAAGCGTCCAGCAGGGAAGCGTCCACATCCAGAATCACCGCGTCGCGGGCGGCGGCATGGTCTGCGCGCAAATGCAACAGTGTGTCAGTGCGCAGCCGCGCGCCGGTTTTGCCGACGCCGATGCGCGCCGAGGTTTTTTGCAGCATGCGCTCAAGAGCCTGCGGGTCAGAAAAGTCTTTGTGCGCGGTATTCTCCTCCTGTTTTACCGGTTCGGCCGCAGGGAGCTGCGCAATGGGCACAACAACTGGGACGGCGGGGGTTATTTGGGGAATTACCGCCTGTAGGCTCGGTTCTTTTTCTTGTGTTTTTTCAGCAGGGGAGAAGAGGTTCATTTCGCGCAGAACCGCCGTTACCGCTTCTTCCACCATGGTTGCGTCGATTGGCATTACGCGCCCCCCTTTCTCAAAAAGATGGTCGGGTCGCCCGCAATTTTTGTAAGGCGGCCGTTTTCCATAATTCCGTATTTCTCAAGCCATTGCTCAAAGGGGCGGATGGGGCGCAAATTCAAAATTTCGCGTACCGCTGCCGCGTCGTGATAAGAATTGCTTTGGTAGTTGAGCATAATATCGTCGCTCGCGGGGACGGTGACGATATAGTTCACGCCCGCGCCCGCAAGCAGCATGGTGAGGTTTTCAATGTCGTTCTGGTCTGCGTTCATGTGGTTGGTGTAGCAGCAGTCGCAGCCCATGGAAATGCCCGTGAGTTTGCCCATAAAATGATCCTCAAGCCCGGCGCGGATGACCTGCTTGCTGTCATATAAATATTCGGGGCCGATAAAGCCCACGACCGTGTTCACAAGAAAAGGGTGAAAAGCTTTTGCGAAGCCGTAGCAGCGGGCCTCCATCGTGACCTGATCCGCGCCGTAGTGCGCGTCGCTTGACAGCTCGCTGCCCTGCCCGGTTTCAAAATAGAGCACGTCAGGCCCTGTGGCCGTGCCGTGTTTTTTAAGCAGAGACTGCGCGTGGCGCACGGTGTCCGCGTTGAATCCAAAAGCGGTATTGCCCTTTTCGCTGCCCGCGATGCTCTGAAAAATAAGGTCTGTCGGCGCGCCGTTTTTTACTGCTTCAATCTGGGTGTTAATGTGCCCGAGAACGCAGGTTTGTGTGGGGATTTGAAACTGCTTCTTCACCTCGTCAAAGCGCTTGAGCACCTCGCCGAGGCTTGACGAGCTGTCATTTACCGGATTAAGGCCAATGAGCGCGTCTCCGCAGCCATAACTCAAGCCCTCAAACAGAGACGCCGTAATCCCCTCGACGTTATCGGTGGTATGATTCGGCTGCAAGCGGGTTGCAAAAATGCCCCGCCCGCCGATGGTAGTGTTGCAGTGCGCCGTAACGCGGATTTTGCTCGCAGTATAGACCAAGTCCATGTTGCTCATGAGCTTGCACACACCTGCGATGACCTCGGCGGTCAAGCCGTTTGCAATGTGACGGATGGCGACCTCGCTTGTGTCGTAAGAAAGCAGCCATTCGCGCAGCTCGGAGAGTGTCCAGTTGCGCACCTTTGCATAGACGGTCTCATTGATTCCGTCCTGAATGATTCGCGTGACCTCATCCTCATCATAAGGCACAACAGGGTTTTCGCGCAAGTCAGAAACGAGCAGGTTCGCGAGCACTTCTTTTGCCGCGATGCGCTCCATATCAGACTGCGCGACGACGCCGGCGAGAATATCGCCGGATTTAACTTCGTTCGCCTTTGCCAAAACCTCTTTGACAGACGCGAACGTATATGTTTTTCCAAGTAAAGCAGCGGAAAGTTTCATCTTCACGGTCCTTTTCAAAGAAATAATGTTTTATGTTACCCAAAAATCAGGGATTTCACAACAACGGGAATCACAAGCCCGCCCATGAGCGGATTGCCGAAGTCCATATAGTCGTTATGCTCGGCGTAGATGCCGTCAACACACAAAAGCGGCCGCTCGGGCATTGCCTGCCGCAGCACAACCCCCAGCGCCTTTGCCATGTCGCGTTCAAGTGAAATCAGCGCGGGCAGGCGCGTGGGCAAGTGGGCATGAACGCAGCGGGCAAATACTGCCGCGGCCGCCTGTAGCTCATCATAGCGCACATCTGTTTTGCCCTTGAGCGAAATCACTATGTTCTCTGCGCCGCTCTGCTCTAAAAACCAGCGAAACGGTCCTTGCAGGTCAAGACTCCCTGCGAACAAAGCCCGCTCCTCTTCATCAGACAAACGCAGCACGGGGATGTTTTTTAGGGGGAACAGATTTGGCGAATAGTGGATGGTGCTGCCTGAAACGGTGGTGGTGTAGCTGCCCGCGCCGATAACTGTGGCGCGGATGGTTTCTTTGGGCTTGATTACGGTGAAGGCACGCGTCAGGCTGCTTTCACGAATGGATGCGCCGAGATACACGCCGATGTCTTTATATTGCTGATAATCGTTTTGCATAAAGTAAATAGCGTCTGCCACACCGCCCGAAAAGCACAGGGCCGCAATGGGCTTCGGGCACGAAAACGGGGTGCTGCCGCGCGTTTGCAGATCATCCAGCAACAGCTCCTTCGGCGCAAGCCCCAAAAGCTGATCAAGCAGATTGGCCATCTTTTTCGAGAGGGCGGAAAGGAGGGTCTCGTTTGCATGGCTGCCCACAGAAAGGGCAAGCCCGAGAGTTTGGGCGACCTTCGCCGCCGCGGGGCTGACATAAGTAACAATGCCGCTTTCATCATAGCGTACAAGGCGGCCGCCGATATCAAGGCAAGCTTTCGAGAGAATACGCTCGCCTTCGAACACCGCAATATTTGTGGTGCCGCCGCCGATGTCAAGGTTCATAACAACACAGTTGTTGTCAGCAGAATATTGCTGCGCGCCGCTGCCCTTGCCCGCAATCACCGCTTCAAGATCCGGCCCGGCGGTTGCCACAACGAAGTCGCCCGCAAAGCCCGAAAGTGCTTGCACCGCGGCGTTGGCGTTTTCTTTTCTTGCCGACTCGCCCGTGATAATCACCGCGCCGGTGCCCACGGCCGCAGGCGTGCAGCCCGCCGACGCATATTCCCACTCAATGATCCGGCGAATGGCCTCCATGTCAATTTTTTGCAAATCCAGCAGGGGAGTTTCATGAATGCCGCCCTTATAAACAACATCCTTCGCCACAATTGAAATTTTTGGTACGGCGAAATAGGACGCGGTGTTCGCCATTTGCAGGCGGCTGAAAATCACCTGAGTGGTGGAAGTGCCGATGTCTATCCCAACGCTTAACAGGCTGTTATCGGGGGACTGTTTCATCCTGACACCTCGCAATTTAAATATGAAGAACATATCCACAAAGGGCCGCATTGCGTTTACAATACAGCCCTTGTACTATTGAGTTTTATTTTAGCACTCTTAGCTCAGGATTACAAGCATTTTTTTGCTGTTTTGCGCAACTAAGAGGCGGATTTTGAAGAAAACTCGCCGTTGTTCTTCACCAGCATAAAAAACTTGTATCCTGCAAAAGCAACGGTAAGCACGGTGAGGATGGTTTGCACGGTACGCAGGGTGTTCACCGTTTTCCCCGCCATGTTGATGACCTTTAAATTTTTATTGAGCTCCTGAAGGCTCAGGTTGTCAAGGAATCCCATTACTATACCTTCTTTCTGGAATCAATCGGAGCACACGCAAACCGCGTGCGCAACAGACGGAATAGGCGATTTTTGCTGCGCCGAGGTAGGCGACATAAGCGCGCCCGTGCCCACAAGCAGAACTTTTTTTAACTCGCCCGCACCCAGCCTGCGCAGGATGACAGAGTTAAATACCGAAGCCGAGCAGCCGCAGCCCGAGCCGCCGGCATGGGTGTCTTGCTGCTGCTCAAAAATCATCAGGCCGCAGTCGTTGTGTATTGCGGATATGTCAAAGTTATGCTTTGTTTTTAACAGTTCTTTTAAAAGGTTTGAGCCGACCGAGCCGAGGTCGCCTGTGAGAATGATGTCATAATCCTCCGGCTTTGTATTTGTGTCGCGCAAAAAGTCCGAGATAGTGGAGGCCGCGGCCGGGGCCATTGCCGCGCCCATGTTTGCCGCGTCTGTGATGCCGTAATTCTGTACCTTTCCAAAAAGCACGGCTTCAATAAACGGCGCGTTTGTTTTCGCGCCCATAACCGCCGCGCCCGCGCCCGTGACGGTTCTTTGCGCTGTGGGTGAGCGCTGGCCGCCGTATTCAAGGGGAAAGCGGAACTGCTTTTCGGCTGAGCAAAAGTGTGAAGAGGCGCTGGCCACGGCATATTGCGCCGCACCGCTGTCACAAAACACACCGGCCATCGCGAGCGCCATGGCCATGGTGGAGCATGCGCCGAAAAGCCCTGCGAACGGAATGTCGAAGTCCATAATGCCGAAGGTCGTGCCGATGCATTGGTTTAAAAGGTCTCCTGCGAACATAATGTCAATATCTTTTTTGAGCACACCGGACTTTTTAATTGCGCGGTCAACCGCGTCTCGGTGCAGCTCGCTTTCACTCTTTTCCCAGGTTTCCATGCCGTTGATGGTGTCGCTGGGGTAGCAAAAGTCAAACTCCTGCGCGAGTGGGCCTTCGCCCTCCACCTTTCCCACCACGGCGGCGTTTGCGATAATTGAGGGCTGCGAGGGCAAGAGCAAAACATTTCCCTGTTTTTGGGGCATAGATTCATCATCCTTTCTTGTAGATGGCGATATGATTTTTTTAATTCATAGAATAAAGAAGTAATAAATAAATCCATAAATTACCGCGGCGCCGCAGCCATAAGCAATCACAGGGCCCGCGATGGTGAACATCTTCGCGCCCGTGCCAAGCACGCGCCCTTCGCTCTGAAACTCCATGGCGGGGGAGACAATGGAGTTTGCAAAACCTGTAATGGGCACAAAGGTGCCCGCGCCGGCATGGCGCGCGAGCTTGCCGAACAGCCCCAAGCCCGTAAAAATCGCGGTGAGCACGATCAGGGTGATGGGCACAAGCGCCTTGACCTCGTCCTCTGAAAGCGCGGTTTTTTCAAACAGATAGTGCAGCACCTCACCGAGTGTGCAGATCAGGCCGCCGACCACAAAGGCCTTGAGGGTGTTGATAAATTTTCGTGAATTTGGGGACGCTTTTTTTGTCATTTCGTCATATTGCTTTTCAATCGGCGTGGGTTGCTTTTTTTTGCTCATAGTTCGCATCATATCCTTTCAATTAATGCCAATAAAATATTTTCTATTATTATTGCCTGATTTTTTTTTGATATGCCAAAGATAGGGCGGCATCCTTTCAGAAATGATAAAAATATAGCAAAAATTATGAATATTTTGCACTTTTGCAGGATATTGATTGACAAATTGCGCTTGTTAAATCATAATATAGGCAAGTTAAAAGCAGGGGATGAACCCTGCCGCATCAGAAATTCACGAAAGGCGTTCGCTTCTATGATGAAAAAATTGATTTCTCTGCTTCTTGTATTTGCGCTGCTGTTTTTGCTGCAGTCATGCAAAGATAAACACCAGCCTGTCCCGGACCAACCCACGATCACTCAAAAAGAAGACTATGTGGGCGAGTCCACAACCGCAGCGGGGCAGACGGGCACGAACAGCTCATGGAAAGCGAACTACCGTTTAAAGTATAATTATATTTATATGGGCGAAACCTCAAGCATCATTGAAATGAAAAGCGGCGACTATTTTGCCATTGTTGACGAGGGCACGGGCCTGACGGCATATTACACGCAGGGCGAGGGCAGCACGATCGAGTATTACATGCTGAACACCGCCGGCAAAACCGGCAATCGCCTGAAGCAGGAAAATGCCCTGATGGCTGATTTGAATTCACCGTTTATGAATCTCTCGTTCGTTTCGCCGGACTTCACCTCGTTTGCCAATGTGGTGTTTGAAGGGGACGACATTGTTGCGGGCAGGCCTGCAAAGCGCTACAAGCAGACCCAGACCGATGCAACGGGGCAGATGACGGATTATCTGTATGCATGGATCGACACAGAGCTGAACTTTGCCGTTAAATGCACTATTTGCAAAGCGGACGGGAC